>NZ_JBFALJ010000046.1:0-33061 GCF_040660195.1 Streptomyces sp. NPDC050147
GCTGTGCTGCGAGTCCGCGACCGTCACCTCGACGCGCTGGAACTCCTTGAGCTCGCTGTAGCCCGTCGACCTGCCGGGCGCCCCCATCTGCGTAGACAGAGCTCAGCCCCTCACCGGCTCAGCTGCTTGAACTTGCGTACCGCCAGCGGCAGGAACAGGAGTGAGATCGCGATCGGCCAGATCACGGCCATCAGCACCGCGTTCTGCTCGACCCAGGTCGCCCCGCCCGCCCCGGGGTTGCCGAACAGTTCGCGTGTCGCCGTGCCCGTGGAGGAGACCGGGTTCCAGGCGGCGACCGGTGCCAGCCAGCCGGGCATCAGTGAGGGCGCGACGAAGACGCTGGAGATCATGGTGAGCGGGAAGGCGACCGCGTAGAGGCCGCCCGCCGCCTCCGGGGTCGGCACCACGAGGCCCAGGAACACGCCCACCCAGATCAGGCTGAACCGCAGGAACAGCAGCAGGCCGAAGGCGGCCAGGGTCTCGGGCAGCCCGGCGCTGGAGCGCCAGCCGATGGCGAGCGCGGTGAGCGCGAGGATCGTCAGCTCGGCGCAGGCCACGATCAGGTCGGCGAGTCCGCGCCCGGCGGCCACCGCTGAGGGCGCCATCGGCATCGAGCGGAAGCGGTCGATGACGCCCTTGGTGGAGTCCGTGACGACCGCCATCGCGGTGTTCATGAAGCCGAAGGCCATGGTCATCACGAACATGCCGGGCATCAGGAACTGCTTGTAGTCGCCGTCCTCGCCCCCGCCGGGCACCTTCATCGCCTCGCCGAAGACGAATCCGTACAGGAGCACGGAGATGATCGGGAAGCCGAGCTGCCAGGCGATGTTGACGGGCTGGCGCTGGAAGTGGGTGAGGTAGCGGCGGGTGATGTTCCAGGTGTCGGCGAGCGCCCAGTAGAAGCGCCCGCGCGGCGGCTGGGTGTCCATGGCTTCCGCGGTCGGTACGGCGCTCATGCCGCGACCCCCGTCTTCTCGTCGATGTCGGCGGCCGCTTGCCCGGCCGCATCGTTCTCGCACTCCGTCCGGTGTCCCGTCAGCCGCAGGAACACGTCGTCGAGGCTCGGCCTGCGCAGTCCGATGTCCTCCACCGCGACGCCCTGGTCCTGCAGGGTCCGCGCGACGTCCGTCAGGGCGGCGACCCGGTCGGTGACGGCCGCCTGGACGCGGCGCTCCAGGGCGACGGCCTCGGGCACGCCCTTCGCGACACGGGCCACGGCCTCCAGGGCGGCGGGCAGATCGGCGGTGTCGCGGACCACGACCTCCAGATAGCTGCCGCCCACCGTGTTCTTCAGGCCGTCCGGGGTGTCGTCGGCGATGGCACGGCCCTGGTCGATGACGGTGATCCGGGAGGCCAGTCTGTCGGCCTCCTCCAGATACTGGGTGGTGAGCAGGACGGTGGTGCCGTCCGCGACCAACTTCCGTACGGTGTCCCAGACTTCGAGGCGGCTGCGGGGGTCGAGCCCGGTGGTCGGCTCGTCCAGGAAGAGGACGGCGGGCGCGAGGATCATCGAGGCCGCGAGGTCGAGCCTGCGCCGCATGCCGCCGCTGTACTGGCCTGCTCCCTTGTCGGCCGCCTCCACCAGGTCGAACTGTTCGAGGAGTTCCTCGGCGCGCCGAGCGGCCCGCTTGCCGCCCAGGTGGAAGAGGCGGCCGAACATCTCCAGGTTCTGCCGGCCGGTGAGGACCTCGTCGACCGCCGCGTACTGACCGGTCAGGCCGATGCGGCCGCGCACGACGTCGGGCTGTCGCACGACGTCGGCGCCCGCGACCTCGGCGCGCCCGCCGTCGAGCCGCACCAGCGTCGAGAGGATGCGCACGGCGGTGGTCTTGCCCGCGCCGTTCGGGCCGAGCAGTCCGTGCACCGTGCCGCGCGCCACGCGCAGATCGAACGCGTCCAGGGCCTTCTTCTCTCCGTAGCGCTTGTCGAGCCCCTCGGCCCGTACCGCGTATTCGCTGGTCTCGTTCACTGCCCCTCCACACCTTCCCGTCCCGGCCACCCGGATCGGACGCACCTCTGGGTACGCCGTACTCAATAGAGAGTACACCGTACCCAGTTCTACGGGTACACCGTACCCAATTACTGCTCCTGCGATTAGGGTGAACGTCATGACGAGCACCGACGGCGGCCACACCCAGTCCACCGGCAGCGACATCGCCCGCAGCCTTGAGCTGCTCTGGGGCGAGGGCGAACGCCCCACGCGGGGCCCCAAGCCCGGGCTCACCCTGGACCGGATCGTCACCGAGGCGGTGCGGCTCGCGGATGCCGAAGGGCTCACGGCGGTCTCGATGCGCCGCCTGTCCACGGAGCTCGGCACCGGCACGATGTCCCTGTACCGCTATGTCCCGGGCAAGGGAGAGCTGCTCGACCTGATGCTGGACCGGGTGTACACGCCGGCCCCCGACGCAGGGCCCCCGAGCGGCGGCTGGCGCGAGGCCGTGGAGGCGTACGCCCGCGAGACACTCGTCCTCTACCGCGCACACCCCTGGCTCCTCCAGGTCAACCAGGCACGTCCGGTGCTCGGCCCCGGCTCGATCGGCGGCCTGGAGCTGACCCTGTCCGGGATCAAGTCGATGGGCCTGACCGACCCCGAGCTGATCGGCGTGGTCGTCATGGTCGAGGGGTACGTCACCGGCGTCGCCCGCACCCAGGTGCAGGAGATGGAGGCGGTGAAGAAGAGCGGCCTGACGGACGAGGCGTTCTGGCAGGCGCAGTCCCCGACTCTCGCACGGATCATGAGCAGCGGCCGCTACCCCCACCTCGCGGGCCTCTCCGACGACGCGTTCGGCTCGCACTTCGACCATTTCGAGTTCGGCCTGCAGCGCCTGCTCGACGGCCTTGACGTCCTGGTGGCGCGGCGCGAGGCGGCGGAAAGCAACCCCCCTGAGGCCTGACAGAAGGGGCGATCAGTGCCGGGTCCTGGGCGAACAACTCCCGCCCGCCGATTCGGCTACTTCCGCCGGAAGACCCGCTTCAGTCCGAAGAAGGCGGCCAGCACGACGGCGAGGGCCAGCGCGCCCACCTTGACGTCACCGCCCAGTCCGGAGCCCCCGCCGTCCCCCGAAGCACCTGAACTCCCGGCGCCACCCGACGCGTTGCGGCCGCCGCCCGCGCCCTCGACCTCGACGGGCTCGACGTCGCCCTGGCCGCCCTCGGTGCCGTACAGGAGGGTCGTCCCGTCCAGGGTGTACGTCACGGACTCGCCCTGCCGCTGCAACGGCACGCTCAGCCGACCCTCGCGCGCGGGCTTCTCACCCTCGCCCTTCCAGACGTACGAGACGCCGCCGAGATACCCGCGCAGAGCGAGCTGCTTCCCGTCGGGCGAGAAGGCACCGTCCGTGGTCCACAGTCCGGTGGTGCCAAGGCGCTTGAAGACGTTGCCCCCCGAGGAGGACATCCGCGCGGGCCCTTCGTACAGCGCGCCGCCCTCCTCCTTCTTGTCGGCGATGTAGATCCGGCCGGTCTTCGGGTGGACCATCAGGGCCTCGGCGTCGCGCGCCCCGTCCTCGTACTTCACCGTGTACTGCGTGGCGCGGACGGTCCGGTCGCCCAGCTTCTTCGGCTCGGGCAGCTTGTAGATCCACACGTGGGACCAGGTGCCGCCGAGGTTGTCACCGATGTCGCCGACGTAGATGTTGCCGTCGCCGCCGACGGAGACGGCCTCCACGTCGCGGGGCGTCCCGACGCCGGTCATGGTGATCGTGGCGACGGTCTTGCCCGTCTTGCCGTCCACCGCGTAGAGCAGCGCCCCGTTCTTGTCCTGGTCGTTGTGCGTCCAGTAGACGCCCGGATGGGCGCGCGAGGCGGCGAGCCCGCTGGACTCGATGATGCGGGGGTCCTTCATGGTGAACCCGTCGTGGCTGTCGTCGGCGGCGGCGGGGCCGCAGACACTCAGCAGAACCAGGCACCCGGCGGCGACGGCACCCATCGAAGAACGCAGTGAACGCATGGCCCAAGCCTGCCACCCCCGCGCCCGGGGACGGACGTTCGTCAGGTGTTCAGCCTCACATCGCAGGCCAGGGCGTTGATCCGCGATGATGAGCGGATGCTCAGGTTCATGTTCGTCGGCGACTCGATGACGATCGGCAGCGCGGGGGAACACACCTGGCGCTACCGGATGTGGCAGCACCTGCGGTCCACGCTCGGCGAACGGGGCCTCGCCGTGGTGGGCCCGCGCAGCGCGCTGCACGACAAGACCTCCGGCGAACCCGTCTCGTACGAATACGCGGGCAGCGACCCGGACTTCCCGCGCCACCACTTCGCGGGGTGGGGCGAGGGCTGGCTGCACATGGCCCCGCAGATCGCCGACGCGGTGCGCGATGACCGGCCCGACATCCTCCTCATCTCCCTCGGCCTGATCGACCTGGGCTTCTACACGAACGCGGAACAGACGGCGGAGAACGTACGCCGCTTCGTCTCGGCGGCGAGGTCCGCCAACCCGCACGTGCGCCTCGTCCTGCTCTCCGTGATACCGAACGTCCGGGCCCGGACGGACGCCCCGTTCGCGGCCGAGGTGGCCCGCTTCAACGTGCTCCTGGCGAAGGCGGCGGCGGATCTCGACACGGGAGGCTCCCCGCTGCTCCTCGCCTCGGCGCCGCCGTCGTACGACATCGACGGCGACACGTACGACGGGACGCACCCGAACGCGAGCGGCGAGCACAAGCTGGCGGCGGCGTTCGCGGACGCGATGCACCAGGCGTGGGGAGTGGGCGCGCCGTACGAGACGACGCGCCCGCCCGTGTCCCTGCTGACGACCACCGGCTGACTACCGGCGAACTACCGGCTGGCTACCGGCTGAAGTTGGCCTTCAGGGCCTTGAGGCCGCTGATGTCCCACTTCGTGTACTTCCCGGCGTACTTGTCGGCGCGGGCGTCAGTGCCGCCCCTGCCCCTCGCGTGGCCTCCGTTGGGAGAGCACATGACCGGGGTGTCCTTGTAGCTGTTGGTGACGCATTCGTAGGGGTCAGCGGTGTGGTCGGCGTCCGAGCCGTCCACGTTCGGGTGGTCGAGCCCTATGGCGTGCCCGACCTCATGGCTCACCAGGTTCGATATCAGCGTCGGATGGATCGACCAGTCGCCCGGCTTCCAGTACTCGCTGTCGACCCAGACCCAGCCGCCCCACGCGCTCTTGTTGCTGCTCGCCGAACAGGGGTGGGCCTGCGAATAGCCCGGCTTGTTGCCCGGCATGAAGGGCCGGTACTTCAGCCCCACGGTGATGGTGTGGCGGGGGGTGGTGGAGCAGGCCTTCTGCTCCGGGTGATAGCCGCTGGCCACCGTGAACTTGGTCCCGGTGATGGAGGTCAGCTGGGCCGCGGTGTCCTTCAACTGCGCCCGCAGCTTGGCCTCGGCCTTCTTCGTCTGCGCGGCGGTGAGCTTGGTGGCGCCCGCGCTCGGCTTCACGATCTTGATGACGTACGGATCAGGACTGAGCGACTGAATCCCGCGGCCGGCAAGGATGCGCCATCCGGTGCCCTTGTAGATGTCCCCCGCGGCATAAGCCGGATTGCTCAACGCCACGAGACCCGCGGCGGCGGCAAGCACACCGAGGGAACGGGCGATCTTCTTCATGGTCATGAACGGAATCATCACGGAGGGCGCCAACATCTCCCCAACCGGGTCCGCCCCTGGCGGTCATGTGGCCCGCGTCAACCGGTTCGCCAGCGTCGACATCGTGTACGTACCGATGCCGAGGACGACTTCGAGGGCGTTCCGCTCCGTGTAGCCGTGCGCGAGGAACGCCTTCAGGTCGTCGTCCGCCACGCCGCCCGAGGTCGCGAGCACCTCCAGCGTGAACTTCCGGACCGCCTCGAGCCGTTCGTCGTCCAGGGCCCGCCCCGCACGCAGCGCGGCGATCAACGCCGTGTCCGCGCCCAGCTCGCGCAGCTTGCCGGTGTGCATGGTCACGCAGATGTGGCAGTCGTTGCGCACGGCGACGGTCATGATGACGACTTCCCGTGCCACCGGCTCCAGCGTCGAGCCCTCGAAGGACGCGCTCAACTCCAGGAAGCCGTTGAGCAGTTCGGGCGACTCGGCGAGCCGGGCCACCGCGCTCGGCGTCCTGCCGAAAGCGGCGGCCGTGCGCTCCATCGCGGCGCGTGAATCGGCGGGCGCGGTTTCCACGGTGTGCTCGGCGAACAAGAGGTACCCCCTACGATGGACAACGTGGTTGACGATAAAAAGGTAAACCAGGTTGTCGATTCCGGCAAGGGTCTTCGGCGGGAGAAGGACGCGCCGCCCAAGAGCCCGCCCAAGAATGACGGGCGCGGCTTCGAGCTGCCGCTGCTCCTCTTCGCCGGGTTCCGCACCCTGATCGACCGGCTCCACGCCGAGCTGGCCCGCCAGGGCCACCCGGACGTACGCCCGGCCCACGGCTTCGCCATGCAGGCGATCGGCGCGCGGGGCGCGAGCGCCAGCGAGGTGGGCCGGCGCCTCGGCGTCTCCAAGCAGGCGGCGGGCAAGACCGTCGACCGCCTCATCGCCCTCGGCTACGCGGAACGCGCCGACGACCCGGACGACGCCCGCCGCAAGCTGATCCGCCTGACCCCGCACGGCATCGACGCCCTGCGCCGCTCGGCGGCGGTCTTCGAGGAGCTGCACGCACAGTGGGCCGCCACCCTGGGCGCCGACCGCCTCGACGCCCTGGAGTCCGACCTGCGCACGGTCGTGCCCCCGGACGCGTTCCGCCTCGACGCGGCGGGCTGGCTGGGCGGCTCATGACCTCCTTCGGCCCCCTTGCCTCGCCACCTCCTTCCGCCCCCTTGCATAGAGCGCACTCGAAGTCGTTGGCTTGGCAACCATGAAGTACACGCAGCTGGGACGCACAGGACTCAAGGTCAGTCGACTCGTGCTCGGGACCATGAACTTCGGGCCACTGACCAACGAGCCCGACAGTCACACGATCATGGACGCCGCGCTCGACGCGGGCATCAACTACTTCGACACCGCCAATGTCTACGGGTGGGACGAGAACAAGGGCCGCACCGAGGAGATCCTCGGCACGTGGTTCGCGCAGGGCGGCGACCGGCGCGACAAGACCGTCCTCGCCACCAAGATGTACGGGAACATGGCCCTCGACGGGAAGCCGGCGTGGCCCAACCACGACCTGCTCTCGGCGGTCAACATCCGCCGGTCCGTGGAGGCGTCGCTCAAGCGGCTGCAGACCGACTACATCGACATCTACCAGTTCCACCACATCGACCGCCGCACCCCCTTCGAGGAGATCTGGCAGGCCATCGACGTTCTCATCGGCCAGGGCAAGATCCTTTACGCGGGTTCATCAAACTTCCCCGGGTACAAGATCGCCCAGGCCAACGAGATCGCCGGGCGGCGCGGCAGCTACGGCCTCGTCAGCGAGCAGTGCCTCTACAACCTCGCCGAGCGCAGCGCCGAGATGGAGGTGATCCCGGCCGCCCAGGACTACGGCCTCGGTGTCATCCCGTGGTCGCCCCTGCACAGCGGACTGCTCGGCGGCGTACTGAAGAAGGAGGGCGAGGGCAAGCGGCGCACCACCGGACGCGCCGCCCAGGAGCTCGCGAAGCCCGAGGTGCGCGCGCAGGTCCAGGCGTACGAGGACCTGCTCGACAAGCACGGCCTCGCACCGGGCGAAGTCGCGCTCGCCTGGCTGCTCACCCGGCCCGGCATCACCGGACCGATCGTCGGGCCGCGTACGCCGGAGCAGCTCACCAGCGCCCTGCGCGCCGTCGAGCTGGAACTCCCGGACGAGCTGCTCGACGCCCTGGACGAGATCTTCCCGGGGCCGGGTCCTTCGCCGGAGTCCTTCGCCTGGTGATCAGCGGCTGATCAGGGTGATCACCGGCTGATCAACGCGTGCGTGCGCGTGCGGCCGCGGTCATCGCCTCACTGGCCGACCGCGGCCGCCACCGCCACGACGACGAACATCAGCACGAGCACACCGGCCATGATCCGGTTCCTGGTTTTCGGGTCCACGTAGTCGAGGTTAACCGCCTGCGCCCAACGGCCATCGACCGACCACCTCATAGCGGGGCCGCTCCCCCGGCACCCCGCTCACGGGCAGGTTGCTGCGTACGAGGGTCAGCTCGGCCACGGTCCACTCCGTGCCCTCGAAGTCCGCGAGGCCGTCGGCGTACGCGCGCAGGGACGGCTCCCCGTGGCCGCGGGCCAGCGTCAGGTGCGGGCGGTAGTGGCGGTGCTCCTCCATGGTGACGCCGGACTTGCGGGCCGCGGCGTCCGCACGCGCGGCCAGGAGGCGCAGGGCCTCCACGTCTCCCTGGGCGCCGGCCCACAGGGCTCGGTCGCCGAAGTGGCCGCCGCCGTGGAGGGAGAGGGGGAAGGGGGCGGTGCGCTTCGCCGCTCGGGACAGCCGCTCGGTCAGCTCCGGGACGGTGCCGTCCTCGACCTCGGACAGGAACGCCAGCGTGAAGTGCCAGCTCTCGCGGCGCGTCCAGCGAAGGTCTTCGGCGCCCTGCAGGGTCTTCAACCTGCCCACTGCCTGGGCGAGTTCGTCGGCCGCCGTGGGGGGCGGCAGCACCGCCGCGAAGAGTCTCATGGGGCGAGTCTCGCCTTCGGCGGTTGTTTCCCCAACCCCGCCCCCTCCCGAAAAACTCGCTGGCGCGAGGACCTTGCTCACCACCCTCACCGGCTCCGCCGAGTTCCTCCTCAAACGCCGGACGGGCTGAAAGCGCCGGACGGGCTGAGTTTCCCCCGGCCCCGGGCGGAGCCCCGGTTTCGGGAAGGGGCGCGGGTGGGGAGAGAGAGCCGCATGGACAGCCACATAACCATCCGCCCCGCCGGCCCCGCCGACATCCCCACCGTCCTCGCCCTCTTCGACGAGGCGGTCGCCTGGCTCGTCTCCCAGGGCCGCACCGGACAGTGGGGCGACAAGCCCTGGTCGGCCAACCCGAAGACCATCGCCCTGGTCGAGAAGTACCTCACCACCGGCTCCGCCTGGATCGCGGAGATCGGCGGGCTGCCGGTCGGCACGCTCACCCTGACCGAAGGGCCGGGGCCGTACATCGCGCCCGTGGACGAGCCGGAGCGGTACATCCATCTTCTGGCGTCCCGGCACGGCACCGGCGCGGGCGCCGCCCTCCTCGCGCACGCGGCGGAAGAGACCCGGAGACAGGGAATCTCCCTGCTGCGGGTCGACTGCTACGCGGGCGGTGACGGCAAGCTCGTCGCGTTCTACGAGCGCAACGGCTTCACGCGGACCGAGTCCTTCGTCGAGCAGGACGGCACCTGGCCGGGCCAGATCCTGGCCCGGCGCGTCTAGGGCCCTGGAGCGGCCTACGCCGCCGTCGTCAGCTCCCGCGGCACGAACTGCACGTGCTGCTGCCCGCGCCGCAGATCCACCTTGAGCCGCAGGTTCGCGGCGCGGGCCAGCATCAGGCCGACGCCGACCGCGGCCACGGCACATATGAGGCCGCCCGCGGCCATGCTGAGGCGCACTCCGTACGCGTCGGCGAGCCAGCCGAAGAGCGGGCCGCCCAGCGGCGTGCCGCCGGTGAAGACCATCATGAACAGCGACATGACCCGGCCCCGCATCTCCGGGTCGGTGGCCATCTGGACCGAGGAGTTGGCCGTCACGTTCACCGTCAGGCCGAGGATGCCGATCGGGACGATCAGCGCGACGAACATCCACAGCTCGGGCGCGAAGGACGCCACGATCTGCAGTACGCCGAAGGCGACCGCCGCCCCGGCGAGCAGCCGCAGGCGCGAAGTGCCGCGGCGGGCCGCGAGGAGCGCACCGGCCAGCGAGCCGATCGCCATCAGGGTGTTGAAGAGTCCGTACATCCCCACCCCGCCGTGGAAGATGTCGTCCGCGAAGGCGCTCAGCCAGATCGGGAAGTTGAACCCGAAGGTGCCGACGAAGCCGACGAGGACGATCGGCCAGATCAGCTCGGGGTGCTTGGAGACGTAGTTCAGGCCTTCCTTCAGCTGCCCCTTGCCGCGCGGCTTGCGCGGGGTGGGGTGCAGCTCGCGGGTGCGCATCAGCATCAGGCCGGTGAGCGGCGCGAGGAAGGACAGGCCGTTGGCGAGGAACGCCCAGCCGGGGCCGACCGCGGCGGTGAGACCACTCGCCACGGCGGGGCCGATGAGGCGGGCGGACTGGAAGTTGGCGGAGTTCAGGCTGACCGCGTTGCGCACCTGGTCGGGGCCGACCATCTCGGACACGAAGGACTGCCGGGTCGGGTTGTCGACGACCGTGACGAGACCCGTGAAGAAGGCCGCGAGGTAGACGTGCCAGACCTGGACGTTGCCGCTCAGGGTGAGCGCGGCCAGGAACAGGCCGCTGATGCTCATCGCGCCCTGGGTGCAGAAGAGCAGCTTCCGCTTGGCGAAGCGGTCGGCGATGACGCCGCCGTAGAGGCCGAACAGAAGCATCGGCAGGAACTGCATGGCGGTGGTGATGCCGACCGCGGCCGAGGATCCTGTGAGGCTCAGGACCAGCCAGTCCTGGGTGATGCGCGCCATCCACGTGCCGGTGTTGGAGACCACGGCGCCGGAGGCGAAGAGCCGGTAGTTGCGGATCTTCAGCGAGCTGAACATCGATGACTTGGCGGCAGGGGACTTGTCGAGGGTGGTTGGTGCGGGGGCGGAGTCTGCTCCGGATCCCGTACTCAAAGTGCGTTCGCCTCCTTGGCGTCGTACGGCTCACGGCGGGTGGCCCGGAGTGAGTACTGCTTACAGGTGCGCGAGCTTCTCCAGGACGGGTGCGGCGGCGCGCAGTCGCGCCCATTCGTCCTCGTCGAGGTGCTCGGTGAGGCCGGCCAGCCAGGCGTTCCGCTTGCGGCGGCTCTCCTCCAGCATCGCCTCGGCCGTCTCCGTCTGGGTCACCACCTTCTGGCGGCGGTCCTCGGGATGCGGCTCGAGCCGGACAAGGCCCTTGGCTTCGAGCAGCGCGACGATGCGGGTCATCGACGGCGGCTGCACGTGTTCCTTGCGGGCCAGCTCACCGGGGGTGGCGTGGCCGCAGCGGGCGAGGGTGCCGAGCACCGACATCTCGGTGGGGCTCAGCGACTCGTCGACCCGCTGGTGCTTGAGTCGACGGGACAGGCGCATCACGGCGGAGCGCAGGGAGTTCACGGCGGCGGCGTCGTCACCATGGGAGAGGTCCGGCATGTTCGTTAGAGTAACTCATTACTCTAGCTAAGTACCACCCGGTTTCCCGCGACAAGCGTCACGGAACCCTTTCGTCACCCATATGAGTGAGGCAGCCGCGGAAAGTGAGACACGGCCCGCGGGGCGGCAGAGACCCTGTCACGCATGGGATCGACAGTGCTCAGCCTGCGAATAGACCGTGAGCTGCTCGACCGGCTCAAGCAGCACGCCGCCAAGAGGGGCATGAGCGTCCAGGACTACGTGGTCGGGACGCTCGTCCGTGGTGACTTCGACGAGCGCTTCCAGAGCGCCGTCGAGGAGACGGAAAAGTTCTACGGGGCGGCCTGATGGCCGCCCCGTAGACGTTGATGACGTGGAACCCGGTCGCTGTACGTGAGGCCGCTTTACGTGAGGCCGAGCGCCGGCATCAGGTAGTAGAAGGCGAAGACGCCCGAGACGACGTACATCGCGACCGGCACCTCACGGCCGCGGCCCGACGCGAGGCGCAGCACGGTGAAGCTGATGAAGCCGATGCCGATGCCGTTCGTGATCGAGTACGTGAACGGCATCATCACCATCGTCAGGAACGCCGGGATCGCGATGGTGAAGTCCGCCCAGTCGATCTGGCCGATCGAGCCGGACAGGATCAGGAAACCGACCGCGAGCAGCGCGGGCGTGGCCGCCTGCGACGGGACCATCGTCGCGATGGGCGTGAGGAACAGCGCCACGGCGAAGAGGCCGCCGGTGACGATGTTGGCGAAGCCCGTACGCGCGCCCTCGCCGACACCCGCCGTGGACTCCACGAAGCAGGTGGTGGCCGAGGAGGACGAGGCGCCGCCCGCGGCGACCGCGATGCCGTCGACGAACAGGACCTTGTTCATGCCCGGCATGTTGCCGCGTGCGTCGGTCAGCTTGGCCTCGTCGCCGACGCCCATGATCGTGCCCATGGCGTCGAAGAAACAGGACAGGAGCACGGTGAAGACGAAGAGGATGCCGGTGAGCAGGCCGACCTTCTCGAAGCCGCCGAACAGGCTGACCTGACCGACGAGGCCGAAGTCCGGCGTGGAGACCGGGTTGCCGGGCCACTCGGGCGTCGTCAGGCCCCAGGAGGGCACGGTCGCGACCGCGTTGATGATCACCGCGACGATCGTCATGACGACGATGCTGATGAGGATCGCCCCGGGCACCTTGCGCACCAGCAGGCAGAGCGTCAGCAGCGCGCCGAGCACGAAGACGAGCACGGGCCAGCCGTTGAGGTGCCCGTCACTGCCGAGCTGCAGCGGGACCGTGGTGTGCGCGGCGTCCGGCATGCGCGAGACGAAGCCGGAGTCGACGAGGCCGATCATCATGATGAAGAGGCCGATGCCGATCGCGATGCCCTTGCGCAGGCCCAGCGGCACGGCGCTCATCACGCGCTCCCGCAGGCCGGTCGCCACGAGCAGCATCACGACGAAGCCCGCGAGGACGACCATGCCCATCGCGTCGGGCCACGACATGCGGGGCGCGAGCTGGAGTGCGACCACGGTGTTCACGCCGAGACCGGCGGCGAGCGCGATCGGGACGTTGCCGATGACGCCCATGAGCAGCGTGGTGAAGGCGGCGACCAGGGCGGTCGCGGTCACCAGCTGGCCGTTGTCGAGCTGGTGCCCGTACATGTCCTTCGCGCTGCCGAGGATGATCGGGTTCAGCACGATGATGTAGGCCATCGCGAAGAAGGTGGCGAAGCCGCCTCGGACCTCACGGGCGAGGGTCGAGCCTCGTTCGGAGATCTTGAAGAAGCCGTCGATGCCGCCCTGCGGGGACTTCGGCGGCTCTTTGCTGGCGTCGACCGGGGTGGTGGCCGAGGAAGGCATGCGGGACCTCGTGAACTCAGAGAAACGCAGAGAAAGGGGGGAAGATCGTCAAGCGGCGGTTAGTGATCGAGTGATCAATTTGTTTGTTCTTACGAAAACAACCAGCCATTAACGAGCCGTTTCAGTATGAATACATGAGGGGGAATTCGCTATCTCCGCGCGTAGACCCTTGCGGCATCAGGGCTCACCGGCCCCCGGAGGACCCCACCCCGGCTACTCGTAAGCTATGGCCATGGAGAAGTGGACCCCCAAGCACGACGCGCCGGAGCCCCTGGAGGGCCCCGTCGTCGCCACCATCACGGGCGGCACGATCCTCTGGTTCGTCCTCTTCCTCGTGCAGCTGCCGTTCTACGGCTGGTTCGACGACCGCGACGCCACCTGGTGGGTGTGGACCTGCCTGGCCGGAGCGGGCCTCGGCCTGATCGGCATCTGGTACGTGCGGGGACGCGACGCGGCGATCAAGCGGGACGCGGCGCGCAAGGCGGCCACGGCCGCGGAGTAACGCGTTCCGCGTAGGCCGCCGCCTGCGCGGAGCCGCCCGTTCCACGGAGGTCACCGCCCGCGGGGAACCGCCCGTACAACCACGGGAGTGTCCGTGTCCTACCGTGGTCGGATCTTTGGTCGACTCAAGGGGTGAAGCCCCTTCGCCACCCGTACCGTCGAGGGCATGACGCATATCGACGCGGGCGCCGAGCTCGATCCGGTCCACCCGGTGGCACCACCCACCGGACGCGCGACGGGCCTGAGCGCCGCCGAGGTCGCCGAGCGGGTCGCACGCGGCGAGATCAACGACGTACCCATCCGCAGTTCCCGGTCCACCACCGAGATCATCAGGGCGAACGTCTTCACCCGCTTCAACGCGATCATCGGCGTGCTCTGGGTGATCATGCTCTTCGTCGCGCCGATCCAGGACTCCCTCTTCGGCTTCGTGATCATCGCCAACACGGGCATCGGCATCATCCAGGAGCTGCGCGCCAAGAAGACCCTGGACGGACTCGCGGTCATCGGCGAGGCCAAGCCGACCGTGCGGCGCGACGGCACCGCGGCCGAGATCTCCACCTCCGAGATCGTCCTGGGCGACCTGGTGGAGCTCGGCCCCGGCGACAAGATCGTCGTGGACGGCGAGGCGGTCGAGACCGACAGCCTGGAGGTCGACGAGTCCCTCCTGACCGGTGAGGCCGACCCGGTCGTCAAGAAACCCGGCGACAGGATGATGTCGGGCTCGTTCGTGGTCGCGGGCGGCGGCGCGTTCACCGCCACGAAGGTCGGCCGCGAGGCGTACGCGGCGCAGCTCGCCGAGGAGGCCAGCCGCTTCACACTCGTCCACTCCGAGCTGCGCTCCGGCATCTCCACGATCCTCAAGTACGTGACGTGGCTGATGGTGCCGACCTCGATCGGCCTCATCATCAGCCAGCTCGTCGTCAAGGACGACAACTTCAAGGAGTCCATCGCCTACACCGTGGGCGGCATCGTCCCCATGATCCCGGAAGGGCTCGTGCTCCTCACGTCGGTCGCCTTCGCGATCGGCGTGATCCGTCTGGGCCGCCAGCAGTGCCTCGTCCAGGAACTCCCCGCCATCGAGGGCCTGGCCCGCGTCGACACGGTCTGCCTCGACAAGACCGGCACCCTCACCGAGGGCGGCATGGACGTCACCGAGCTGCGCCCGCTGAACGGCACGGACGAGGCGTACGTACGCAAGGTCCTCGGCGCCCTGGGCGAGTCCGACCCGCGGCCGAACGCGTCGCTCCAGGCGATCATCGACGCCTACCCCGACAGCGAGGAGTGGCGCTGCACCGAGTCGCTGCCCTTCTCCTCCGCCCGCAAGTACAGCGGCGCGTCCTTCAGCGAGGGCGACGGCGACAACTCGACGTGGCTGCTGGGCGCCCCCGATGTGCTGCTGCCCGACGGCGATCCGTCCCTCACCGACATCGAGGACCTCAACCAGCAGGGCCTGCGCGTGCTGCTGCTCGCCCGCGCCGCCGGTGAACTGGACGACGCCGAGGTGGCCGCCGGAGCCGAGGCCACCGCGCTGGTGGTCCTGGAGCAGCGGCTGCGCCCGGACGCCGCGGACACCCTGCGGTACTTCGAGGAGCAGGACGTCAGCGCCAAGGTCATCTCCGGCGACAACGCGGTCTCGGTGAGCGCGGTCGCGGGGAAGCTGGGACTGCCGGGCGCCCAGAACACCGTGGACGCCCGCCGGCTGCCCACCGAACAGGGCGAGATGGCCGAGGAGCTGGACGCCAACTCCGTCTTCGGCCGTGTCACCCCCCAGCAGAAGCGCGACATGGTGGGCGCCCTCCAGTCACGCGGGCACACGGTCGCGATGACGGGCGACGGCGTGAACGACGTCCTCGCCCTGAAGGACGCCGACATCGGCGTCTCGATGGGCTCGGGCTCGGAGGCGACGCGGGCGGTCGCCCAGATCGTGCTCCTCAACAACAGCTTCGCGACGCTGCCTTCCGTCGTCGCCGAGGGCCGCCGGGTCATCGGCAACATCACGCGGGTCGCGACGCTGTTCCTGGTGAAGACCGTCTACTCGGTCGTCATCGCGCTGCTGGTGGTCTGCTCACAGGTGGAATACCTCTTCCTGCCCCGCCACCTGACGCTGCTCTCGACCCTGACGATCGGCGTCCCGGCGTTCTTCCTGGCCCTCGCGCCCAACAAGGAGCGGGCCAAGCCCCACTTCGTACGAAGGGTCATGCGGTACGCGATCCCGGGCGGCGTCGTCGCGGGCGTCGCCACCTTCTGTACGTACCTCCTGGCCCGCAGCCACTACTCGGGCGCGGGCGCACGGGAAGCCGAGACCAGCGCGGCCACGCTGGCGCTGTTCCTGATCGCCATGTGGGTCCTCGCGATCATCGCCCGCCCCTACACGTGGTGGCGGCTCGGCC
This sequence comes from Streptomyces sp. NPDC050147, assembly GCF_040660195.1. Classification (NCBI taxonomy): domain Bacteria; kingdom Bacillati; phylum Actinomycetota; class Actinomycetes; order Kitasatosporales; family Streptomycetaceae; genus Streptomyces; species Streptomyces sp. NPDC050147. Next base: position 15,823 of record NZ_JBFALJ010000046.1, read on the forward strand.
TGATCGGCACGATGGGCCTCGGCTTCCTGCTGGTGCTCACCGTGCCGTGGCTTCAGGACTTCTTCCAGCTGAAGCTGGTCGGCACGACGATGCCGTGGGCGGCGGTCGCGATCGCGGCGGTGGCCTCACTGGTCATCGAGGTCATCTTCCGCTGGGTGGGCCGCCGCTTTCCGGCGTAGTCGGTACTAGTTGACGTCCACGAAGTCGGCGGTCGACGTGACGGCCGGGGTCGTGGACGTACCGGCGAAGACGTAGCGGTAGTAGCCGTCCGCGGAGGCCGTCACGGTCGTCTTCAGGTTGCCCTTGGTGTCGGACGTGATGGTCTTCAGGGTGGAGTAGGAGGCCGCACCCTTCTTCTTGTACTGGAGCTTCACGGACTGCTTGGTGTAGCCCGCGTACTTCGAGGTGTCCCAGTTTGCGCGGGTCAGGGCGCCGGTGACCGTGAGGGTCTTGCCCTTCTTGACGGGCTCCGGGGAGGCGTTGGTGGTGAGGCGGGCGTTGCGCTGCATGCTGGCGTAGCCGAACGTGTCCTTGATGACGTAGTCGCCGTCATTGCCGATCGCGTTCGCCGACACCTTCCACTTGCCGGCCAGGATGTTGCTGTAGAGGTCGAGCGTCGGGTCGACCGTGACGTTGACCGTGCAGGTGGAGGTGGTCGCGTCGACGACCTTGCACGTGGCCCCGTCCTCATCGGAGAAAAGCAGGCCGTCGATGTCGCTCTCGATGTCCGAGCCGTGCCACAGCATGGCGTCGGCGTCGTAGATGCCCTCGGGGTCGGTCGCCGTGACGGCGACCTTGAACGTCTTCTTCTCGGTGGTGCCGACCACGATGTTCTTGCCACCGTTGACGACGACCTTCGTGATCTTGGTGTCGCCTATGGCCTCGTCGACGGGGGCGTTGGCCTTGAAGGGCGCGAACTTCGGGGCGCTCGGCTCGTCGGCCGCCTGCGCGGCGGGAACGACGAGAGCGGACAGAGCCAGGGTGCCGGTCAGTGCGGCCACGGTGGCACGGATGCGCATGTGTTTCCCCAGTTGGGAAGGGGGCTCCGCGGTGTATGGGGGTTGTCACGCGGAGCCCAGTGATCTAGGAGTCTGTTGACTCGGAAGATCAGACTCGCGATCGGGGCTTCTGGTTGTACGGGGAGTGAAGATTTTGTGACCGGGAAGGGGAGCGGAGGCTTCCGGCAGTGTTCGCCGGAGGCCGGTCGTCAAGCGAGCGGTCCGCTCCGCTCCTCAGTCGAACCAGCGGTCCCGCTCCAGCTCATCGGTCCGGGAGGGGTCTTCGAGCAGGGCGGCGACCTCGAAGCGGCGCGGCCACTGGCCCGCCGCCCAGGCGAGACCGGCGGCGACGCCTTCCAGGGTGGAGGCGTGGACTGTGCCGTCCTGGGTCCGGCGCCAGTCGAGCTCGACGCCGCCCGCGACCAGCTCCTCGTGCTCGACGTACGTCGCCGGGGTGGCAGGACCGAGCAGCGTACGGACCGGCTCCGGCACCGGATGCTCCTCGCCCTCCCCCGCGGGCTCCACCGCCGCCGTCTCGCTCAGCCTGCGCACCTGGAACAGCTCGGCCAGGTCGCGGGCCCTGCGCGGCTCCACGGGCAGCAGCGCCACGCCACCGGTCAGCGGCAGCAGGTCGGGTGCGTCGGCGACGACCGCGTCCGCCACGTCGACCACCACGACCTCACCGTCCACCACGGCCCGCACCTCGTCCGGCAGCGTCACCTGCTCCGGGTCCAGGTCGGCCAGGGCGCCGTACAGCGCGTGCAGTTGGGATGCGGAAACGGTCCGCTCCGGGTCCGCGAGCCGGTCGAGCAGCTCGGCAGCGCCGCCGGGCTCCGCCAGGAGGGCGGCGACCGACGTACGGACGCCGAGTGCGCGAAGCACCTGCTCGTCGTCGAAACCGGACGCGTCGGCGGCGTCGTAGAGCCCTTCGAGCAGCGGGTCGCCGCCCGAGGCCCGAAGACCGGCCGGGCGTCGCCCGCCGAGCACCGGATTCCCGCGCAGCCACCACGCCGTGTACGACCGGACGCTCTCCGTCGTGCCGTCCGGGAGCAGGATCCGCAGCGGCTGCGTCAGCGCGTCCCGCAGCGGCGGCCGCGAGAGCATCGCCAGCGCCTGCGGCCAGCAGTCGTCGTCGACCAGGTCCAGATCCCGTACGGCGATGATCTCGGTGGCGACGGGCGGCACCGGGGTCTCGGGCAGGCGGTCGAGGACGTCCTCGCACCACACGTCGACCGCGTCGAGCAGCCCCGCGTCGTCGGGCTCGGCGAAGTCGCTGTCGCGCGGCTCCAGCTCATCGGGGTCGAGTACGACATCCGTGGCGCGGACCAGCGCGAACGTGGCGAGCACACCGCACGCGGCGAGGGTCTGCTCGCCCCAGCGCTCGGCGAGCTCGGCGTCCACCGTGGCGAGCTCGTCCTCGCGCATGACCTGGGCGAAGGGGCTGCCGGGGAAGACGAGTTCACCGGCGGGGGCGAGGTCGCCGTCCTCGTCGTCGGGGAGGGCGAGCGCGCCTAGCCACGGTTCGTCGCCGGGCGCGAGGTTCGCGTCACGCACGAGCGAAAGCACGATCTCCGCCAGCTCGTCGGCGTCCAGGGCGTCCTCGTCCCACGTGTCGTCGTCGAGCGACGCGGCGACGGCGGCACGGACCTGCGGGGTCGTCAGGACGGCGCGGGGCGTGGCGGGCAGGGCGCCGAGCTTCTCCAGGAGCGGATGGACGGCGTCGGGGTGCGCGACCTTCAGGCCGAGGCGGACCAGGGCGGCGGGGTCGCTGTCGTCGCCGATGACGGGCAGCAGAACCTGCCGGGGCCCGATGGTGGTGCGGCCGTCGGCGAGGGGGACAGGGAGGCCGGTAAGCCGGTCGGGATCGACACCGGCCAACGTCTCGTACAGCCGGTGCCACCAGCCCGGCTCCCGCTCCAGACCCGCGAGGCGGTCGATCGCCTCGGTCAGCGGTACGCGGGCGACACCGAGGGTGCGCAGCTCGGCGCGCCGCTCGAGCCCCGCGGGCAGCAGGCTGGGCAGAACGTCGGCGAGCACGCGTACGGTGTCGGCGCCCGCGCCCTCCACGACCTCCGCGTCACGCGGCCGCAGCGCGACGGGGACCTTCCACTCGGGTACGTCGGGGTCTTCTTGGGGCACGGCCTCCACCGCGGGCGGCAGGAAAGCCGTACGGGGCAGCCGGTCGAGGATGGCCTGGCGCAGGGCGCCGTCGAGCTCGCTCTTGCCGAGCGGGCCGGGGACGAGGCTGATGATGCCTTCCCCGACGGGCCGCCAGTCGGCGAGGAGTTCGGCGTACGCGTCGGCCGCGCGCTGCACGAGGAAGTCGGTGAGCGGCCCGGGGGCCGCGTGCCGCCGGGTCGTGTCGAGCGGGAACGAGGCGATGAGGAGAGCGGGCACTCCGAGCGGCTCGTCGCTCGGGGTCGGGGCGTGCAGGACGGGGGCGCTGCGGGGGGCTCGCGGGGCGCCTTCACGGTCGGTGGGGACGGCCCAGGTGACGGACCAGTGGGGGCGCAGCCGCTCCTCCACGGGGCGGTCGGCGAGGAGGTTCTGTTCCAGGGGCCCCTGGTGGCTGACGGTGCGCCAGCGGGTGTCACCGTCGCGGGTGTCGGATACGTCGACGTAGCCGGGTTCGGCGGTGCGGCGGAGGGTGCGGGGGGCTTGGTCGCCGACTTGGACGACGACTTCTTGCAGCCCGGGGAGGGCGAGGAGCAGCGCGTCATCGATACCGTCCAGCAGGCGGACGACAAGATCCTCGGCGGCGGCGTCCCGCAGGGGCAGGATGACGACGGTGTCGTACCCCTCGGGGGCGGACCCTTCGGCGGCGAAGGGCAGCCGCAGCAGAGGTACGTGTCCGTCGCGCCGCCTGATCTCATCGCCCAGACCGGGGCTGAAGCGGGCGGTGTCGGCGGCGACTTCGCGTGCTTCGCTCAGGGACCAGCGGACGCCTCCGGTACGTCCCACGAGGGCGGGCTCGTCCGAGACGGCGAGGACGGCGGCGAAGCCGACGCCGAACCGTCCGACGGCGCCGTTGTTCTGCTCCTCCCGCTTGGCGGAGGCGCGGAGCGTGGAGAGGGATTCGACGCCGGTGGCGTCGAGGGGGGCGCCGTTGTTGGCAGCGGCGAGGACTCCGTCCCGGAGGGTGAGGGCGAGGCGTCCGGGGGTCCCGGACCTGGCTGCGGCATCGGCGGCGTTCTGTGCCAGCTCGACGATCAGCCGGTCGCGGTAGCCGCCGAGGGCGAGGTCCTCCTCGGCGTTGGCGTCCTCCCGGAACCGGGCCGGGCTCGCCGCCCAGGCGTCGAGGACTCCCCGCCGGAGCCGTGCCGTGCCGAACGGGTCAGTACCCTCGGCCGCCGGCCGCACGGTCTTGCTCACGGTGTCGTCTCCCTCACTCGGTTCGCGGGGCGAACGGTACCTCGTCCTGCGGTTTCCCCGACGAGGCCCTTCCCTCCGGGGGCGGCACAATGTCACCGCCCTGACTGGCCGGCAGCCTTCCCGCCGCCCGCGCGCGGGGCCCCTACCCCGCCGGATCACCCGGCAGGACGGGGCTTCGCGCAGGGCTGCGCGAACCGCCGAGAGGAACGTGTCCCCACCGGTCCGGCGACCGCCTCCCCCGCGCTCCGCGCGGGACTTTCCCACCCACCCGCCCGATTACCCCGCAGCACAAGCCCTCGCACAGAGCCCTCTGCGAACCGCCGAGGGATCGTGCCACCGACCGTCCGGTACCCCCCCCCACGCGCGCGATCCCCCCGCAGCGCAAGCCCCCGCACAGGAGCGAACCGCCTAGAGGAACGTGTCAGCAGCGGTCCGGTGACCGCCTCCCCCCGCGCCCCGCACGGGACTTCACCCACCCACGCACCCGATTACCCCGCAGCACGGACCCTCGCGAGCACCGATGCCGGGCAAACGGGTGGGTGGGTGGGTGGGAAAAACTTACGCGGAGCACGGGCACGAGAGGCCACCGAGTCCACCCCACAGACAGAGAACGAACGCCCACCACCCCCGACAGCCCCCGCACCGCGGGGTGATCGGGTGGGCGGGTGAGAAAGTCCCGCGCGGAGCGCAGGGTCCGTTGGCCTCAGGCAGAAAGCGGGCGCGCCCCACCCACTGCAGCTCCGCACCGCGGAGTAATCGGGCCGGCGGGCGGGGAAGATCCCCGCGGGCGGGGAAGATCCCCCGGAGCCTCGGGCGCAAACCGCAGCCGCAGCCGCAGGACAGCCGTACGCCGCCCACGACAGCCCCTGCACCGCGGGGCAAACGGGTGGGCGGGTGGGAAAGCCCGCGCGAAGCGCGGGAAAGATCCCCGGAGCCGCAGGCGGAAGTCGCGGGCGGAAACCGCAGGCAGGCAGCCGCAGCCGCAGCCGCAGCCGCAGGACAGCCTCACGCCGCCCACGGCAACCCGTGTGCCACGGGGTGATCGGGTGGGTGGGCGGGAAAGCCCGCGCGAAGCGCGAGGAACATCCCCCAGACGGCGCACGCAAGAAGGCGCACGCAAGGACCCGCAGCCGCCCGACCCGCAGGCGCACCCCCGCTAAGCGGCACCCCGCCGACGCGCACCCCCGCCAAGGAGCAAGCCCCCAAGCACCAGCACCCCCACCCCGCCCCCAGCGGAAGCTCAGGAGTGGCCGAGGTCCTCCGCCGTGTCCACCAGCGGTACCGACCCCGAGTCGGGGGCCGGGCGCAGGGGGAGGACGTCCACGCGGGTCTCGTCCAGGACCGGCGCGGCAGGGCGCGACGGCGTGGGCATCACGGCCGCCTCCGAGTGGCCCCCGCAGCCGTACGCGAGGGACACCACATGCCCGTCCGCGGGACCGAACTCATTCGCGCACACCCCGAACGCCTGCCCGAGCGATCCGCCGATCGGGGCAAGGAAGCCGCAGCTGACGCAGGACGCGGGCGCCGCCTGCGCCATCGCCGTCTTCGCGCCGTGCGACTCCTCCCAGCGGTCGGCCGCGACATGCAGGCCGTAGCGGGACAGGACGCGCGCCCGGCGCATGCCGAGCTCGTCCGCGAGCGCCGCGATGGAGCCACGCGCCGGCGCCGCCGGCAGCTCGGCGGGCGACACCGCCGTCACTTCCGCGTCCTCCGCCTCGACCAGCTCCGCCATCTCCTCGGAGAAGACGGAGTTCGGCGGCGGCTCCTCCTCGCCGGAGTAGCCGGGCTCCAGGCGCAAGTCCTCGGCATCGGTCGGCAGCAGGTCCCCCGGTCCCATGTCGCCGGGGCGAAGCCGCTCGCTCCACGGCACCCACTCGGGGGCCAGCAGAGCGTCCGGGCCGGGAAGCAGCACCGTCTCGTCGAGCGTGACGACCTTGGCGCGCGAGGCGCGGGCCACCGTCACCGCCCAGCGCCAGCCCCGGTAGCCGAAGTCCTTGCACTCGAACAGGTGCGTGACGACGCGGTCTCCCTCGACCACGGCCTCGACGTGCTCGCCGACCACACCGGGCGCGGCGGCCTCCTCGGCCGCGTCACGGGCCAGTCCCACCGCCTCGGCGCACAGGCGGTCGGGAGTACGCGGGGTACGCGGGGTACGGCTTCGCGTTGTCGCTGCGCTCACAGGTATCGCTTCTCCATTACGCCGTCTCACGAGTGCGCCACCCATACGCGGGGGTGCGGACGGAGCGGACCTGAGGGCCGCGTCGACGTCCGCGCCCGAACGTCCTCGGGCGCACCTACGTCATCCATTCTGCGGGATGACCGAGAGGCGCGCGGCCAAGAACAACCGCCGCAGGCGCGCTACGCACGCTACCTTCTCCTGGCCCCTGGGCCTACACCGGCGTGCCCGCCCCCTGCTGCCGGGCCCGGCCCCACTGCCGCTCCGCGGCGGATTTTTCCCACCCGCCCACCCGATTACCCCGCGTACCCCGCTGTCGATGCGCACTAGCCCGGCCCAATAGAGGGCACTATGACGAGGTGGCTGCCGCAAGGTCGTCGTCCCAGGGGATCGGCGGGCGGGGTCCGGTGCTGAACCGGGCCGCCCGCTGGGTCGGCCGCGCCCTGCACCTGCCCTTCACCGGCACGGCCCGCGGCATCCGCAAGGCCACGCACGCGCACGGCGCGGGCGAGTCGGGGCTCGGCAAGCTCATCGAACTGCACGCCGTGAACGGCGCGGGCGACGTCATGATCACCGTCGCGCTCGCCTCGACGGTGTTCTTCTCCGTCCCGACGGACGAGGCCCGCGGCCGTGTCGCCCTCTACCTCGCCATCACCATGGCGCCCTTCACTCTCCTCGCCCCCGTCATCGGCCCCCTCCTGGACCGCCTCCCGCACGGCCGCCGGTACGCGATGGCCGCCGCGATGCTGGCCCGCGCCCTCCTCGCCCTGCTGCTGTCCGAAGCGGTGGTCACCGGAAGCCTGGAGCTCTATCCGGCCGCGCTCGGCGTCCTGGTCGCGTCCAAGGCGTACGGCGTCGTACGCAGCGCCGTGGTGCCCAGACTGCTGCCCAAGGGCTTCTCCCTGGTCAAGGCCAACTCCAGAGTCACGCTCGGCGGCCTGCTCGCCACGGGGATCGCGGCACCCATCGGCGCGGGGCTACAGGCACTCGGATCTCGCTGGCCGCTGTACGGCGCCTTCGTGATCTTCATCGTCGGGATGTTCCTCTCCCTCTCGCTGCCGCCCAAGGTCGACTCGGCGAAGGGCGAGCACAAGGCGCTGCTCGCGGCCGACGAGGACCATCTGCATCTGCACGCGCGCGCCGCGGCGGCCTCGGACACGTCCAAGAAACGGCGCCTCGGGCTGCGTACGGTCGGGCCCGGCGTCACGCACGCCCTCGCCGCCAACGCCGCACTGCGCTGTCTCTCCGGCTTCCTCATCTTCTTCCTCGCCTTCCTGCTGCGCGAGGAACCGCTCGGCGGCCAGAGCGCCGCCGTGTCCCTGGGGATAGTGGGCGTCGCGGCCGGAGTCGGCAACGCGCTCGGCACCGCCGTCGGCGCCGGACTGAGATCGCGGGCGCCGGAGGTCATCATCGTGACCGTCGTCGCCGTCGTCCTCGGCGTGGCGATCACCGCGGCGGTGTTCTTCGGGGCGGTCGGCGTCGCCTGCCTGGGCGCGGTGGCGGGCTTCGCGCAGGCCATGTCGAAGCTGTCCCTGGACGCACTGATCCAACGGGACGTGCCGGAAGAAGTGCGGACCTCCGCCTTCGCCCGCTCGGAGACACTGCTCCAGGTCTCCTGGGTGGTGGGCGGCGGAATCGGCATGGCCCTGCCGCTGAACGGGTCGCTGGGGCTCTCGGTGGCCGCGATGATCCTCGCCATCGGCTGGCTCTCGACCGTGCGGGGCCTGCTCGCCGCGGCCCGGCACGGCGGAAAGCGCCGCCCGCGGGTGGCGTGAGCCCGACAAATTGACGGGTGCGGCACGCCGCGACCCCCACGTGGCGGGACGGCACACGGTGCCCGATAGCCTTCGCCCATGACCTCCCTGCTCCGCGGCGGAGCCGCACTCGTTCACAGCTCGGCGCGTCGCCGCCGTTCCGTGGCCGCCATTGGCGCTGTCTCCGCCGGACTCCTCGTCCTGTCGGCCTGCGACAAGCCGACGCCGCTCGCCACCGTCACGGTCGGCAGCGACTCGGTGAACTCCGAGGCCTCCTGCTACAACGACGGCAAGGAGCTCGAGCAGTCCCAGCTGCAGGGCTGCCTCAAGGACACGGACGTCGAGTCCATCAAGGTCGACCCCGACGAGAAGGTCCGCTTCGGCGTCGACCCCGAGGTCGCCGACAAGGGCTGGACGCTCCTGATGAACGGTCAGCCGCTCACCGAGGCCAGCAACAAGACCTACGTCGTCATCCCCGGCAGCGTCTTCTTCAACCAGCAGTACGGCGGTGGCAAGAACTCCACCACCGTCAGCCTGCTCGAAGGCGGCAAGGGCTCCACGACAAAGGCGACCGGCCTGTGGTCGTTCAAGCTCAAGAAGGACGCCTGACCCCTCCCTTGGCGTCCGCCCCTCGTGTCCTGGTGGCCACCGCTGTCCCTGCCGAACGGGACGCGGTGGCCGACCGGCTGCCTCCGCACACCGACGCCATCGCCGTCGGTGTCGGCCCCGCGGCAGCCGCGGCGCACACCGCGGCCGCCCTCGCGCGCGCCCCGTACGACCTGGTGATCTCCGCCGGGATCGGCGGCGGCTTCCAGCCCGACGCGCCGCTCGGCTCCCTCGTCTTCGCCGACGAGATCACCGCGGCCGATCTGGGTGCCGAGACGCCCGACGGCTTCCTGCCCGTCACCGAACTCGGGTTCGGCGCCGTCAGCCACGCGCCGCCGCTGTCCCTCGTACGGGACCTGGCCGCCACCTGCGGCGGACTCATCGGCGGCGTCCTGACCGTCTCCACCGTGACCGGCTCCGCCGAGCGCGCCGCCGAGCTGCGCCGACGCCACCCGCGGGCGCTCGCCGAGGCGATGGAGGGATTCGGCGTCGCCGAGGCGGCCGCCGCGTACGCACTGCCCGTCCTGGAGATACGCGCGGTCTCCAACGCCGTCGGACCACGGGACCGCGCGGCCTGGCGGATCGGCGAGGCGCTCGGCGCGCTGGGAGGCGCGTTCGGGAAATTCGCGCCCGTACTGGAGAGTTGGAAACGGCATGACTGAATCGCCCGCGCAGGACGCGCACGACGCACACGACGCGAACACCCTGCGGATCGCTTACTCCCCCTGCCCGAACGACACGTTCGTCTTCGACGCCTGGGCGCACGGCCGGGTGCCCGGCGCGCCCGCGCTCGATGTCACCTTCGCCGACATCGACATCACCAACGGCATGGCCGAGCGCGGCGAACTCGACGTCCTGAAGGTGTCGTACGCCGTACTCCCCTGGGTCCTCGGCGAGTACGCGCTGCTGCCCTGCGGCGGGGCGCTCGGGCGTGGCTGCGGGCCGCTGGTGCTCACCCGGGAGGAGGGGGTCGACCTCACCGGCAAGACGGTCGCGGTGCCGAGCGAGAAGTCGACGGCGTACCTGCTGTTCCGGCTCTGGGCCGCGGACACCCTGGCCGGCGGCGTGGGCGAGATCGTCGTGCTGCCCTTCGACCAGATCATGCCGGCGGTACGGGACGGGAAGGTCGACGCGGGCCTGGTCATCCACGAGGCGCGCTTCACCTACCAGAACTACGGGCTCAACTGCCTCGCGGACATGGGCGAGCACTGGGAACAGACGACGGGGCTGCCGATTCCGCTGGGCGCGATCATCGCCAAGCGGTCGCTGGGAGCCGAGCGTCTGCGGCAGCTCGCGGACATCGTCCGCACCTCGGTGCGGATGGCCTGGGACGACCCCGAGGCCTCGCGGCCCTACGTGCAGGAGCACGCCCAGGAAATGGACCCCGCCGTCGCCGACCAGCACATCGGCCTGTACGTGAACGAGTTCACGGCCGACCTGAGCGAGAACGGCTACGCGGCGATCCGGGGACTGCTGACGCGGGCCGCGGCGGAAGGGTTGGTTCCGCCGCTCGGCCCGGACGCTCTCGCCTTTCCCTGAGCCTCACACGTCCAGTTGGTCCGCCACCGCCCGGAGCAGCCCGGCGATTTTCGCGCCCGACGCCTTGTCGGGGTAGCGGCCCTTCTCCAGCATCGGCGTGATGTTCTCCAGGAGCGTCGTCAAGTCCTGGACGATCGACGCCAGTTCGTCCGGTTTGCGCCGCTGCGCGGCGGCGACGGACGGCGTCGGGTCGAGAATCGTCACCGACAGGGCCTGGTCACCGCGCTGACCGGCGACGACGCCGAACTCGACGCGCTGACCGGGCTTGAGTGTGTCGACACCTGCGGGCAGTACGGAGGAGTGCACGAAGACGTCGCCGCCATCATCGCGGGAGAGAAAGCCGAAGCCCTTCTCGCTGTTGAACCACTTGACCTTGCCGGTAGGCACCTGAAGTCCTCGTCCTCGTACTTTGTCGTTGAACGCGTCTATGCCGCGGAAAACGGCTCTGGATAGCACTACAGCGGGTCGCCCGACCCGCCGGCACCAAGACTATTGGTCCGGGGGCCGGTGACAAGACGTCCCTGGATTCTTCCTTCGCGCTGGGAACTACCCTGGTGGGGTGCGTGACAAAACCCAAACGAATTCCGCCGGACCGGGCGATGGCCTGGTCCGCGCCGGCGCAATCGTTTTCTTCGTCGGAGCCGTGGCCACTCTGGTCACGGTGGCCCCACTGTTCCTCGGCACCGACCCGTTCCCGTCCATCGCGTACGCGGTGTGCATGCTGATGGGCGTCGGCTTCGTCATCGCCGTGGCGGGAGTGCTGCGCGGTATCGCCGTGCAGCGCCGCCAGGCCAGATCCGCGGCTACTTAACGGCTCCCGCGACGTACGAGTCGAGCCAGGCGGGGAACCGCGTCAGGTCGGTCAGCACGACGTCCGCGCCCGCCGCGCGCAGTTCCGCTGCGTCGCACGGCCCGGTCGCCACCGCGACGGAGAGCGCGTCCGCCGTACGCGCGCCGCGTACATCGCCGATGTGGTCACCGACGTACACCGCCGCGTCGTGCTCGCGCAGCGCCACCGCCTTCGCCTCGGCCCACAGCCAGCCGATCACTGCGTCCGCGTCGATGCCCAGGTGCGCCAGGTGGAGCTTGGCGTTCGGCTCGTGCTTGGCGGTCACCACGATCGCCCGGCCGCCGTGCGCGCGCACGGCCGCCACCGCCTCGCGGGCGCCGGGCATCGCGAGCGAGGGGGCGATGGCGTATGTGGGATAGATCTCACGGTAGCGATCACCCATCACCTGGATCTGCTCCTCGGGGAACCAGTGGCGCAACTCCTGCTCCAGGGGCGGGCCGAGCCGGTTGATCGCGAGATCGGCGTCTATGTACGTTCCGGTCTCGGCGGACAGAGCCAGGAAGGCCGCCTTGATGCCGGGTCGGGAGTCGATCAGTGTCATGTCGAGGTCGAAGCCGACCGTGAGAGCGCGTGAGGTCCGTGAGGTCATGGAGCCATTGTGCAGAGGTCCGGCTCCCGGGTGACCTGCGCCGGGGTGGCCTTAGGCTTAGCCAAGCCTTACCGAACCTCCCCGCTCAGCCTCCACCGATCCGAAACGAGCTCAGTCGATGCGTGTGCCAGCCAGACACGCCGTCGCGATGACGGCGGCCGTCGTGGCCCTGCTGCTCGCGGTCCTGCTCAGCCTCTCCGTCGGCGCCCGCGCCATCGCGCCGTCGGCCGTCATCGACGCCCTGCTGCACGGCGGGCACAGCGACGCCGCCGAAGTCGTCCGCGAGATGCGGGTGCCGCGCACGCTCATCGGCCTGATGGTCGGCGCCGCGCTCGCCCTCGCGGGCACGGTGCTCCAGGGCATCACCCGCAACCCCATCGCCGACCCCGGCATCCTCGGCGTCAGCCAGGGCGCCTCGGTCGGTGTGGTCATGGCGATCGCGTTCGCGGGCGTGCACACGCTGACCGGATATGTCTGGTACGCCTTCGTCGGCGCGGGCATCGCGTCCGTCGCGGTGTACGCGATCGCCGCGAGCGGACGGGGCGGCGCGACCCCGGTGAAGCTCGCGCTCGGCGGCGCCGCGATCAACGCCCTGCTGGTCTCCGTGACCACCGGAATCCTCACCACCAAGGCCTCCGCGCTGGACGAGTTCCGCTTCTGGCAGGTGGGCTCGCTCTCCGGACGCGACGCGGAGATCGTCGGGCAGATCTGGCCGTTCCTGCTGGTGGGGCTCGTGCTCGTGCTGTCCGTGGCCCGGGGGCTCGACGCGCTCGCCCTGGGCGAGGACGTGGCCAAGGGGCTCGGGCAGAAGGTCGCGACCGTGCGGGTCGTCGGCGGGCTCGGGGCGACCGTCCTCACCGGGGCGGGGGTCGCGGCGGCTGGACCCATCGCGTTCATCGGCCTCGCCGTCCCGCACATCGCCCGCGCGATCGTGGGCAGCGGTCATCGCTGGGTGCTTCCCATGGCCGCTGTCCTCGGGCCCGTCATGCTGCTGGTCTCCGACACGGTGGGGCGGATCGTCTTCCCGCCGAGTGAGGTGCCTGCCGGGGTGATGACCGCGCTCATCGGGGTGCCGTTCCTGGTGACGCTGGTGCGCCGGAAGGCGGTGGCGGCGTGAGTCTCCTGCCCCCGCCCACCCGCCCGGCCGCCTCGCGGCGCGTCCAGCCCGCCGGGTACTCGGTGCTGCGGCTGCGGAAAGCCGCGTTCCTGCTGCACCGCAGGGCAGCCGTGGTCGCCGTACTGCTGACCCTGCTCCTGGCCGCCGGCTGCCTCGCGTACCTCTGCGTCGGCGAGTCCTTCGTCGCGCCCGCAGAAGTGCTGAAGGTCCTGACGGGGCAGCCCTCCCCCGACGAGCTTGTCGTCGGAACGCTGCGCGAACCCCGCATGGTCGTCGGCCTCCTCGTCGGCGCCGCCTTCGGGGTCGCGGGCGGGCTCATCCAGACCGTCGCCCGCAACCCGCTGGCCAGCCCCGACATCATCGGGATCAGTCAGGGCGCGAGCGCCCTGACGGTGGGAGCGATGACCCTCGGGGTCACCTCCGCCACCGTCCTGCCCTACCTCTCGGTGCTCGGCGGGGTGGCGGCCGCCGCCCTCGTGTACGTCTTCGCCTGGCGCGGTGGCCTGCACGCCACCCGTTTCGTGCTCATCGGCATCGGCTTCGCGATCGCTCTGCGCTCCGTCACCACCCTCTTCATGACCAAGGGCGACTATCTCGTCGCCCAGCAGGCGCAGATCTGGATGACGGGCTCCCTCAACGGCCGCGGCTGGGCGGAGGCCAGGCCGCTCGCCCTGACCCTGCTCTTCCTGCTCCCGTTCGTGTTCTGGGCCGCCCGCGCCCAGCGCTCGGTGACCATGGACGACGACACGGCGACCGCACTCGGGGTGCGCCTGGGACACGTACGCCTCGGTCTCGTGCTGCTCGGCGTCGTCCTCGCCTCCGTGGCGACCGGCGCCGCGGGACCCGTCGACTTCGTGGCGCTCCTCGCCCCGCAGATCGCCCGCCGTCTCACCCGTACCGCGCAGATCCCGCTGCTCTGCTCGGCGCTGCTCGGCGCGCTGATCATGGTTCTCGCGGACCTGCTCGCCCGGCGGCTCTTCTCGCCGACCGAGCTGCCGGTCGGCGTGCTCACGGCGGCCGTCGGAGCCCCGTACCTGATCTATCTGATCGTCCGCAGCCGTTCCGTCCGCAATGGAGGCACCTCGTGACCGCCGCCCGCCTCAGCGCCCGCGAGCTGACCCTCGCCTACGAGGACCGCGAGGTCGTGCACGAGCTCGATCTCTCCGTCCCCGACGGCGAGGTCACGGTCATCGTCGGCCCCAACGCGTGCGGAAAGTCGACCACCCTGCGCGCGCTCGGCCGCCTCCTCAAGCCCAAGAGCGGCGCGGTCCTGCTCGACGGCGAGGCGCTCGCCAAGCTGCCGACCAAGAAGATCGCCCAGCAGATCGGACTGCTCCCGCAGACACCTGTCGCGCCCGAGGCGATCACCGTCGCCGACCTCGTCGCACGCGGACGCCAGCCGCATCAGCACTGGTGGCAGCAGTGGTCCGACGAGGACGAGCGGGCCGTGACGGAGGCGATGGAACGTACCGACGTCGCCGCGCTCGCCGAACGGTCCGTGGACGAACTGTCGGGCGGTCAGCGCCAGCGGGTGTGGATCGCGATGGCCATCGCCCAGGAGACGGACATTCTGCTCCTGGACGAGCCGACGACATATCTCGACATCTCGCACCAGGTGGAAGTCCTCGACCTGGTACGGCAGTTGGCCGCACCGACGGCCGAGGGCGAACGCGGCCGGACGGTGGTCGTCGTGCTGCACGACCTCAACCAGGCCGCGCGGTACGCCGATCACCTCGTCGCCATGAAGCAGGGCCGCATCGTCGCCGAGGGCGCGCCGGCCGATGTCGTCACCGAGGACCTCGTGCGCGAGGTGTTCGGCCTGGAGTGTGTGGTGGTACCGGATCCGGTGACCGGGTCGCCCCTGGTCGTCCCCGGAGCTCCGTGGGCCGCCGAGTCCCGCCCCCAACCCTCGCCCGACCGATCCGGTCGATCCGACCGATCCGTTCGAAAGGTGGCCCACAAGCCATGACCACTGAGACCTCGCGGACCGCGAAGACCAGCTCCGCGCACCGCCGCCGCGCCCTCACGGCCGGGGCACTCGCCCTCAGCGGCGCGCTCGCGCTTTCCGCCTGCGGTTCGTCGGACTCCGACAAGAACGCCGACTCGGGCGCGGGCTCCGGTTCGGGCAAGACCCATGTCGTCAAGACCGCCATGGGCGATGTGTCGGTCCCCGTCGCCCCGAAGCGCGTCGTCGTCCTCGACACGGCCGAGCTGGACTCCGCGATCACGCTGGGCGTGAAACCGGTCGGCTCCACGCACGTCGAGGCGTCGACGGGCTTCCCCGGCTACCTGCCCAAGGACAAGGTCAGCGGCATCAAGGACGTCGGCGAGATGCTGAGCCCGAACATGGAGGCCATCGCGGCCCTCAGGCCGGACGTCATCCTCACGAGCAAGATCCGGCACGGCGCGAAGTACGAGCAGCTCAAGCAGATCGCGCCGACCGTGATGACGGAGAACACCGGCTACCCCTGGAAGGAGAACTTCCAGGTCCACGCCGCCGCGCTGGGCAAGAAGGCCGAGGCCCAGAAGATCGTCTCCGCCTACGACGCGCACGCCGAGAAGGTCACCACCGCCGTCGGCGGCCCGGCGAAGGCCAAGGCGACGGAGGTCAACGTCGTGCGCTTCGTGGAGGGCGCGGACATCCGCATCTACGGCGAGCAGACGTACATCGCCACGATCCTCAAGGACGTGGGCCTGGGCCGCCCGGCCGTCGCCGCCAAGGCCAAGGACGGCTTCTCGTACGACGTGTCGCCCGAGAAGATCGACCTCGCCGACGCGGACGTCATCTTCCGTTCCACGTACGGCGATCCGAAGAAGTCCAAGCAGACGCAGACCGTCGGCAGCAGCCTGTGGAAGAACATGGACGCGGTGAAGAAGGGCAACGTCCACACCGTCGACGACGAACTGTGGATCCAGGGCATCGGCTACACGGCGGCGAACAAGATCCTGGACGAGATGCAGAAGGATCTGACGGAGAAGTAGCCGCAGCGGACGAAGACGTACGAGGCGGCGCACTCCGACGTGGTGTCGGTGTACGCCGCCTTGGGGGGACGAGAGGACGAGTTGCGGGTGCGGCCCGCTTGATCATGTCGGCTACTTGGGGTCGTCGTTGAACTTCGAGGTCGACCAGAAGTAGCCGAGCACGGTCAGTCCCAGGCACCAGGCGATGGTGAGCCACCCGTTGTTGCCGATCTCGGTGCCGAGGAGGAGGCCGCGGAGGGTTTCGATGGCGGGAGTGAAGGGCTGGTACTCGGCGATCGGCTGGAACCAGCCCGGCATGGAGTCGACCGGCACGAAAGCGCTGGAGAAGAGCGGCAGCAGGATCATCGGCATGGCGTTGTTGCCGGCGGCCTCGGCGTTCGGGCTGACCAGGCCCATGCCGACGGCGACCCAGGTGAGCGCGGTGGCGAAGAGGACGAGCAGTCCGAACGCGGCCAGCCATTCCACGACGTTGGCGTCGGTGGAGCGGAAGCCGATGGCCACGCCGATGGCGCCCACGAGGACCACGCTGGCGACGGACTGAAGGACGCTGCCGACGACGTGCCCGATGAGTACGGAGCCGCGGTGGATGTTCATGGTGCGGAAGCGGGCGATGATGCCCTCGCTCATGTCGGTGGACACGGAGACCGCGGTGCCGACGACGGTGCCGCCGATGGTCATGAGCAGGATGCCGGGGACGATGTAGGCGATGTAGTCGGAGCGGTCGGCGCCGCCGCCGGCGATGCCCGCGCTCATCACGTCTCCGAAGAGGTAGACGAAGAGCAGGAGCAGCATGACCGGGGTGAGCAGCAGGTTCAGGGTGAGGGAGGGGTAGCGCCGGGCGTGCAGGAGGTTGCGGCGCAGCATCGTGTTCGAGTCGCGTACGGCGAGGGCGAGGGAGCTCATCGGGCGTTCTCCTTGGCCTTGTCGGTCTGGGCGGGGACGTTGGTCGGGCCGGTGAGGGCGAAGAAGACGTCGTCGAGGTCGGGGGTGTGGACGGTCAGTTCGTCGGCCTCGATGCCCGCGGAGTCCAGCCGGTCGAGGATGGAGCGCAGTTCGCGCTGTGTGCCGTCGCTGGGGAGCTGGAGGGTGAGGGCCTCGTCGTCGCGGGTCGCTTCGGTGAGGGTGCCGCTCGCGTGCCGGTAGGCGTCGGGGTCGGAGAAACGCAGGCGTACGTGGCCGCCGGGGATGAGTCGTTTGAGTTCTTCGGCGGTGCCTTCGGCGGCGATCTTGCCGTCGTTGAGTACGGCGATGCGGTC
>NZ_JBFALJ010000047.1:0-29998 GCF_040660195.1 Streptomyces sp. NPDC050147
GACCGCATCGCCGTACTCAACGACGGCAAGATCGCCGCCGAAGGCACCGCCGAAGAACTCAAACGACTCATCCCCGGCGGCCACGTACGCCTGCGCTTCACCGACCCCGACGCCTACCGGCACGCGAGCGGCACCCTCACCGAAGCCACCCGCGACGACGAGGCCCTCACCCTCCAACTCCCCAGCGACGGCACACAGCGCGAACTGCGCTCCATCCTCGACTGGCTGGACTCCGCGGCCATCGAGGCCGACGAACTCACCGTCCACACCCCCGACCTCGACGACGTCTTCTTCGCCCTCACCGGCGGCACCGACAAGCCCAAGGAGGCTGTCCGATGAGCTCCCTCTCCCTCACCGCCCGCGACTCGACCACAATGCTGCGCCGCAACCTCCTGCACGCCCGGCGCTACCCCTCCCTCACCCTGAACCTGCTGCTCACCCCGGTCATGCTGCTCCTGCTCTTCGTCTACATCTTCGGAGACGTGATGAGCGCGGGCATCGGCGGCGGTGGAGCGGATCGCTCCCAGTACATCGCCTACATCGTTCCCGGCATCCTGCTCATGACCATCGGCGGCACCGTCGTCGGCACCGCCGTGTCCGTCTCCATGGACATGAGCGAGGGCATCATCGCCCGCTTCCGCACCATGAACATCCACCGCGGCTCCGTACTCATCGGGCACGTCGTCGGCAGCGTCCTTCAGTCCGTCGCCAGTGTCGTCCTCGTGGGCGCCGTCGGCGTGGCCATCGGCTTCCGGGCCACCGACGCCACGCCCCTGGAGTGGCTGGCCGCGTTCGGGCTGCTCGTCCTCTTCGCCACCGCGCTCACCTGGGTCGCCGTCGGCATGGGCCTGGTCAGCCCGAACGCCGAGGCCGCCAGCAACAACGCGCTGCCGATGATCATGCTGCCGCTCCTGTCCAGCGCCTTCATCCCGGTCGGCACGATGCCGGGCTGGTTCCAGCCGATCGCCGAGTACCAGCCCTTCACCCCCGCCATCGAAACCCTCCGCGGCCTCCTCCTCGGCACCGAGATCGGCAACAACGGGTGGCTCACCATCGCCTGGAGCCTGGGACTGACCGTGCTCGGCTACTTCTGGTCGAAGTCCGTCTTCAACCGCGACCCGAGGTAGCCACAACGAGCCCCACCGAGCCGCAACGACCGGCACACGCGACGACCCGGCACACGCGAAGGCCCCCGCACCCAACACTCTGGGTACGGGGGCACGTCGCGCGAGCCGGGGGACGTCAGGCGGCGGCAGGCACCGCCTGCGGCTCGTCGACAGGCCCGAACTCGTCGAGCGGCGAGGCCGACGCGTTCTCGTAGGCGTCACGGTCGAGGATCTTCTCCCTGGCGGCGACGATCACCGGGACGGCCGCCTGGCCTGCCACGTTCGTGGCCGTGCGCATCATGTCCAGGATCGGGTCGATGGCGAGGAGCAGGCCCACGCCCTCCATCGGCAGGCCCAGCGTCGACAGGGTCAGCGTCAGCATCACCGTGGCGCCGGTCAGACCGGCCGTGGCGGCCGAGCCGACCACCGAGACGAAGGCGATGAGCAGGTACTCCTTGATGCCCATCTGCACGTCGAAGATCTGCGCGACGAAGATCGCGGCGATCGCCGGGTAGATCGCGGCGCAGCCGTCCATCTTCGTGGTGGCGCCGAACGGCACCGCGAAGGACGTGTACTCCTTCGGCACACCGAGCCGCTCGGTGACCTGCTGGGTGACCGGCATCGTGCCGACCGAGGAGCGGGAGACGAAGGCCAGCTGGATCGCGGGCCAGGCGCCCTTGAAGAACTGCAGCGGGTTGACCTTGGCGACCGTGGAGAGCAGCAGCGGGTAGACGCCGAACATCACCAGGGCGCAGCCGACGTAGATGTCGGCGGTGAACGTCGCGTACTTGCTGATCAGGTCCCAGCCGTAGTCGGCGATGGCGAAGCCGATGAGGCCGATGGTGCCGATCGGCGAGAGCTTGATGACCCACCACAGGGCCTTCTGGAGCAGCGCGAGCACGGACTCGCTCAGGTCCAGGATCGGCTGGGCCTTGTCACCGATCTTCAGTACGGCGATACCGGCGACGGCGGCCATGAAGACGATCTGCAGGACGTTGAGCTCGGTGAACGGCGTGATGACGTCCGTCGGGATGATTCCGGTGAGGAAGTCGATCCAGGAACCCGAGGTCTCCGGCTTGGCGCCGTCCTTCGGGGTCAGGCCGGTGCCGGCGCCCGGGTTCGTGATGAGGCCGATCGCGAGGCCGATGACGACCGCGATCAGCGACGTGATCATGAACCAGACCAGCGTCTGCGAGGCGAGCCGCGCCGCGTTGTTGACCTTGCGCAGGTTGGTGATCGACACCAGGATCGCGAAGAAGACGAGCGGGGCGACCGCCAGCTTCAGGAGCCCGATGAAGGTGCTGCCGACCTTGTCCAGGGTGGTGACGAGCCAGGACACGTCCTGGCTGCGTGCCAGCCAGCCGAGCAGGACGCCGAGGACCAGGCCGCCGAGGATCTGGGCCCAGAACGGCAGTTTGAGGAACTTGGGTATCCGGGAGCCGGACTTCGGCTGCTCGGCCGCTGCGGCCGGGGATACGGGGGAGTTCGCGGACACGGACACACTCCGGGTAATGGCGGGGGGACGTGAGGGAGCGGCGACCGCGAGGGGTCAGACGGAACGGCCTTGAGGGCGCCGCTGCAGTGCAGATGTCACTTGGTGCTTGTCGTCGCGCTGTTCTACGAGGCTCAGCGAGAACTCAGAGACGGCGACGACAGGCCGCGGACATGCAGCGGCAGAGATCGACATGCAGGCGCGCCACGAGCGGAACACTCATGGCGATGCGGTGCGCGGCTGCTGTCTTCATGGCGAACACGTTAACACTTGAACTTTGGGAACATCAAAGGTCTTGTTTGAGGTGAGAGGGGACAATCCCAGGCCGAGTCACCCTTGGGACGCAAGAAACCCCGGCCCGGAGCGTTGGCTCCAGTACCGGGGTCGAGGTCTTTGTGACGAAACTTACGGCTTCAGGACTTCGCGCGGGCCGCGTCGTCGGCGAGGTCCTCCTGGGTGCGGTTCGCCTCCAGGTTGGCCTTGGTGCGTTCCACGCGCTCGACGACCTGGATCGACGCCCGGTCCCGCTCTCCCCGCAGCACCACGAAGCTGATGGGCGCGGAGATGACGAGGGCGAGCAGCAGGACCCAGAGGAGGTTGGAGTCCCCGAGCCCCTTCGGCAGGACGCCGACGTAGACAAGTCCCCAGACCGCGAAAAAGCAGCCCACGAAGACCCCGAGGCGCATCAGCGTGTAGCGGAGCATGTCAATCCACTCTTCCGTTCCGAAATAGCCCGAGTAGGACGAGCCACTCCAGTGAAGCATGGGAGGGGTCGCGCCCGGCAAGGGGGTGAGCCCTCTCCCCCGCGCTCTCAGCCCAGCGGGAGAAACATCGTGATGTCGTCGCGGTCGTCACCGGGGGCGACGCGGATCGCGTCGGGCACCCTCCCGACCTCCTTGTACCCGCAGGACTCGTAGAACCGGTCGACTCCCGTGCCGCCCCGGCAGGTCAGCCGGATCGCCTCGATCCCGTCGAGCCCGCGGGCGGCGTCGGCCGCCGCGGCCATCAGGTCGCGGCCGTATCCCTTGCCCTGGTGCCTGGGGTGCACCATCACCACGTACAGCCAGATCCAGTGCTTCATCAGCCGGTGCGTGTTGTACGTGAGGAAGGCGGTCGCGGCGACGGCGCCGTCCTCGTCGTACCCGACGAGCAGCCGGGTGTGCCCCTCGCTCAGCTGGGCCAGGCGCCCCAGCCACTCGGGCCGGATGTCGTCGACCGTCACGGGCGGTACGAATCCGACGGCTCCGCCGGCGTTGGACACGTCGGCCCAGAGGGCGAGGACGCCGTCACGGAGGGCGGGATCTATCTCCGGGTCCAGCCGGAAAGTAAGTGCCATGGCGTCAGATTAACTATTACTCACTCCGCGCCTCAAGCGCGTTCCGCATCCCGGACAACGCAGCGTTCCGCATCCCGGCAACGCAGCGAGCCCCGGCCGCGGGGGCCGGGGCTCGCTCACGACAGCGCGTGTCGTACGTCAGACGCGCATCGCCTGCGGAGTGTCACGGAGGGTCAGGTCGGGCCCTTCGTACTCACGGATCGACTCGTACCGCGTGTTCCGCTCGACGGGGCGGAAGCCCGCCTCGCGGATGAGGTCGAGCAGGTCGTCGCGTGTCAGCTTGTTCGGCGTACCGAAGTTGTCCGCGTCATGCGTGATCTTGTACTCGACGACCGAGCCGTCCATGTCGTCCGCGCCGTGCTGCAGCGCGAGCTGCGTCGTCTGCAGGCCGTGCATGACCCAGAAGACCTTGACGTGCGGGACGTTGTCGAAAAGGAGGCGCGAGACCGCGAAGGTCTTCAGGGCCTCGGCACCCGACGCCATGGTCGTGCGCGCCTGGAGGCGGTTCCTGACCTTGCCGTCCTTCATGTCCACGAAGTCGTGCTGGTAGCGCAGCGGGATGAAGACCTGGAAACCGCCGGTCTCGTCCTGGAGTTCACGCAGCCGCAGCACGTGGTCGACCCGGTGCCGGGGCTCCTCGATGTGGCCGTACAGCATCGTGCACGGGGTCTTGAGACCCTTCTCGTGCGCGAGCCGGTGGATGCGCGACCAGTCCTCCCAGTGGGTGCGGTGGTCGACGATGTGCTGCCGCACCTCCCAGTCGAAGATCTCCGCGCCGCCACCGGTGAGCGACTCCAGGCCCGCCTCGATCAGCTCGTCCAGGATGTCGGAGGCCGACATTCCGGAGATCGTCTCGAAGTGGTGGATCTCCGTGGCCGTGAACGCCTTCAGGGAGACGCTCGGGAGCGCCTTCTTGAGCTCGCTCAGCGAACGCGGGTAGTAGCGCCACGGCAGGTTCGGGTGCAGGCCGTTGACGATGTGCAGCTCGGTGAGGTTCTCGCCCTCCATCGCCTTGGCGAGCCGGACGGCCTCCTCGATGCGCATCGTGTACGCGTCCTTCTCGCCCGGCTTGCGCTGGAACGAGCAGTACGCGCACGAGGCGGTGCACACGTTCGTCATGTTGAGGTGGCGGTTGACGTTGAAGTGCACGACGTCGCCGTTCTTGCGCGTGCGCACCTCGTGGGCGAGACCGCCGAGCCAGGCGAGATCGTCCGACTCGTAGAGGGCGATGCCGTCCTCGCGGGACAGCCGCTCACCGTCCCGGACCTTCTGCTCAAGATCGCGCTTGAGACCTGCGTCCATGCCCTCGCCCTTACCTCTCCAGCAACCTACGGCCTACGGCCTGCCACAAACTCTCCCCAACCGTACGCCCCGGAGCTCACTCCTCTTCGGGCAGCTCTCCGACCCTGTTCTCCCACTTCGTGGAGAGCACGATCGTCGTACGCGTCCGGGAGACGCCGCGCGTGCCGCTGAGGCGGCGGATCGTCTTCTCCAGGCCGTCCACGTCACTGGCCCGGACCTTGAGCATGTACGAGTCGTCGCCCGCGATGAACCAGCAGTCCTCGATCTCGTGCAGGTCCTTCAGGCGCCGTGCCACGTCCTCGTGGTCGGCGGCGTCCGAGAGGGAGATGCCGATGAGGGCGATGACGCCCAGGCCGAGCGAGGCGGAGTCGACGGTCGCGCGGTAGCCGGTGATGACGCCCGCGGCTTCGAGGCGGTTGATCCGGTCCGTGACGCTGGGGCCGGAGAGGCCGACGAGCCGGCCCAGTTCGGCGTACGAGGCCCTGCCGTTCTCGCGCAGAGCCTGGATGAGCTGCCTGTCCACGGCGTCCATAGGTGCGATGCCTTTCATTATTCAGCGATACCGCGAGTCTATGTTAAGAATCTAAGGTACAGAAGGGCTTAGCCCTATGAATCTTCCCCGTCGGTGCCGGTCTCGGTGACGGTGGCGGTGTCAGTCGGCCAGGTCACCGCAGACCGCGCGCGACGCGCCGCGCAGGAGCGCTAGTCCCCCGAAGGGGCAGAGCCTCCCCCGAGCTCTCCCTTCCAGCGGCGGTACAGCCGATGCGGCACACCCGCCGCGTCGAGCGTCCGCCCGGCGACGAAGTCCACCAGATCCTGGATGTGCGTCGCCCCCGCGTAGAACGCCGGCGAGGCGGGCAGCACGACCGCGCCCGCCTCGTCCAGCGTCACCAGATGCTTCAGCGTCTGCCCGTTCAGCGGCGTCTCGCGTACGCAGACGACCAGTTGACGCCCTTCCTTGAGCGTCACGCTCGCCGACCGCTGCAGCAGATCCTTGGAGAGCCCGAGCGCCACCCCGGCCACGCACGCCGTGGACGCGGGCACGATCAGCATCCCCTTGGTCGCGTACGACCCCGACGACGGCCCGGCGGCCATGTCCCCGGCCGCCCAGTACCGCACGTCGTCCACCGGCACCTCGAAGGTCCCCGGCTTCCCGTCAGCGCCCCGGCCGAGCCACTCCCGCAGGTCCTCCTGCCAGTGCGCGTCCCGGAAGGCGATGCCCGTCTCGTCGAGGATCGTGAGGCGCGAGGCCCGCGAGACCACCAGATCCACGCTCTCCCCGGCGGCGAGCAGCGCACGCAGCACGGCGGCGGCGTACGGAGTCCCCGAGGCCCCCGACACCCCCACGATCCAAGGCTTACGCTCCGTATCTCCTGGCTTCACGCTGTGAGCCTAGACGGTCAGTCCGCGCACCAGCAGATCGAGCAGCGCACACGCGAAGAGCGCGATGCCGATGAAGCCGTTGACCTGGAAGAAGGCACGGTTGAGCCGCGAGAGGTCATGCGGCTTCACGATCGAGTGCTCGTACACGAAGGCACCGGCGACCACCGCGAGGCCGAGCCAGAAGAAGACGCCGGCGCCGGTGTCCGCCGCGTACCAGACGAACAGCGCCGTGGTCACGAGGTGACAGCCTCGCGCGCCCCAGATGGCGGCCGGGATGCCGAACCGCGCGGGCACCGACTTCACGCCGACCTCGCGGTCCGTCTCCACGTCCTGGCAGGCGTAGATCAGGTCGAAGCCGCCGATCCAGACGCCGACCGCGAGGCCGAGGATGACCGCCTGCCAGGACCACTCGCCGGTGATGGCGATCCACGCGCCGACCGGGCCCATCGCCTGGGCGAGGCCGAGGATCGCCTGCGGGAAGTTCGTGAACCGCTTGCCGTAGGGGTAGACGACCATCGGGATCACCGCGAGGGGCGCGAGCGCCAGGCACAGCGGGTTGAGCAGGGCGGCCGCGCCGAGGAACACCACGAGCGCGATCAGCGCGCCGGTCCAGGCGGACTTCACCGAGACCGCGCCCGTGACGAGCTCACGGTGGGCGGTCCTCGGGTTACGGGCGTCGATCTCCCGGTCGATGACGCGGTTCGCGGCCATGGCGAACGTGCGCAGGCCGACCATGCAGATCGTGACCAGGAGCAGTCGGCCCCAGTGGATGTTCTCGTCGAGCAGGAACATCGCGGTCAGCGCGGCGATGTAGGCGAAGGGCAGGGCGAAGACCGAGTGCTCGATCATGACGAGGCGCAGGAACGCCTTGACCTTGCCGGGCGGTACGGGCTCGGGCCCGAAGAGTTCCGGGGTCGCGGAATCAGCACTCATCTTTAGAGCCCGTACTCCTTCCAGCGGCGGTCGACCTTCGACGCCGTCTCGGGGTCGGACTCGACCATGTTCGGCCAGCCCCCGTCCCGGGTGTATCCCTCTTCGGGCAGCTTCTTCGTCGCGTCGATGCCCGCCTTGCCGCCCCAGAACTGCTGGTAGGAGGCGTGGTCGAGATGGTCGACGGGACCTTCGGCCACCGTCAGGTCGCGCGCGTAGTCGGTGTTGCCGAGCGCGCGCCAGGACACTTCGTGCAGGTCATGGACGTCGCAGTCCTTGTCCACGACCACGATCAGTTTCGTCAGGGACATCATGTGGGCACCCCAGATGGCGTGCATGACCTTCTGCGCGTGCTTGGGGTACTTCTTGTCGATCGAGACGATCGCGCAGTTGTGGAAGCCGCCGGACTCGGGCAGGTGGTAGTCCACGATGTCCGGGACGATCACCTTGAGGAGGGGGAGGAAGAACCTCTCCGTGGCGCGGCCCAGCGGGCCGTCCTCCGTCGGCGGACGGCCCACCACGATCGACTGGAGCAGCGGACGCTTCCGCATCGTCACGCAGTCGATCTTCAGGGCCGGGAAGTCCTCCTGCGGCGTGTAGAAGCCGGTGTGGTCGCCGAAGGGCCCCTCCGGCAACATCTCGCCCGGCTCAAGCCAGCCCTCGATGACGACCTCGGCGTGCGCGGGGACCTGGAGCGGGACCGTCTTGCAGTCGACCATCTCCACGCGCTTGCCCTGGATGAACCCGGCCAGCATGTACTCGTCCATGTCGCCGGGCAGCGGCGCCGTCGACGCGTACGTGACCGCGGGCGGACACCCGAAGGCGATCGCCACGGGGAGCTTCTCGCCCCTGCGGGCGGCCACCTGGTAGTGGTTGCGGCTGTCCTTGTGGATCTGCCAGTGCATGCCGATGGTGCGCTTGTCGTGACGCTGGAGGCGGTACAGGCCGAGGTTGCGCACCCCGGTGTCCGGGTCCTTGGTGTGGGTCAGACCCAGGTTGAAGAAGGAACCGCCGTCCTCGGGCCAGGTGAAGAGCGCGGGCAGCTTCTCCAGGTCGACGTCGTCGCCGGTGAGCACGGTCTCCTGCACGGGCGCGTTGTCGGACTTCACCTTCTTCGGCGGTACGTGCGTCATCGCGCCGAGCTTCCCGAAGGCCTCGCGCACGCCGACGAAGCCGTGCGGCAGCTCCGGCTTGAGGAGGCCGCCGATCTTCTCGCTGATCTGGCTGTACGACTTCAGGCCGAGCGCCTTCAGGAGGCGGCGGTCCGTCCCGTACACGTTCATCGCGAGGGGCATCGCCGAGCCGCGCACGTTCTCGAAGAGGAGCGCGGGGCCGCCGGCCTTCTGGACCCGGTCGGTGATCTCGCCGACCTCCAGGTACGGATCGACCTCGGCCTTGATGCGCTTGAGATCGCCCTCGCGCTCCAGTGCACGGAGCAGGGAGCGAAGATCGTCATAAGCCATGCGTTCCAGTATCGGTCACCGGCTACCCTGGCCCCGTCACCGGGGCCCTGACGCCGCCCGCCAACCGTCGCTGGGGGAATCTCACCACCATGCTCAGGTATCTGCCGTTCCTGCTGGTCCTGGCGGTGTGGATCTACGCCTTCATCGATGTCCTGAACACTCCGGAGAAGGAGATCAGGCATCTGCCGAAGGTGGTGTGGGTCATCATCGTGCTGCTCTTCGGCGAGGTTCTCCTCGGTCCGATCGCCTGGTTCGTCACGGGCAAGGCGCGCAAGACGCCTGGCGCGGGGGGTGGCCCTCGCTCCGGGCGCGGCGGAAACGGCGGGCGCGGACCGTGGGTGGCGCCGGACGACAACCCCGAGTTCCTGAAGTCCCTCAGGGACGAGAAGCCGGACGAGAAGAAGAAGGACAAGGGCGACGAGGGCTGATGATGGAGCTTCGGCTGCTCGTCACCTTCGAGAAGGTCGCCTCCGTACTCAGCTTCACGCAGGCCGCGGCCGAGCTGAAGTACGCCCAGTCCAGCGTCACCAGCCAGATCCGCTCCCTGGAGTCCTCGCTCGGCGCCGAACTCTTCGACCGGCTCGGCAGCCGCATCCGCCTCACGGAGGCGGGTGAACGCCTCCTCCCCTACGCCCGGCAGATCATCGAGCTGACGGACGAGGCACGGTCCGCGGTCGTGGACGCCGGGGAGCCCAGCGGCGCCATCGCCGTCGGCACGATGGAGTCGCTGACGTCCTACCGGCTGCCCCCGCTGCTCGAACTCTTCCACCACCGCTACCCGAAGGTGCAGCTCTCCCTGCGCCCCACGCTGGGCGACGAGACCCGGCATGCGCTGCGGCAGGGGACGTACGACGTCGGGTTCCTCATGGAGCGGGAGACCGAGCACGCGGGCCTGGAGACCGAGGTGCTCGCCGAGGAGCCGCTGGCCCTGGTCTGCGCGCCGACGCATCCGCTGGCGGCGCACGCGGCGGACTCGCTCACCACGGGCGATCTGGCGGCGGTGCAGCTGGTCGGTACGGAGCCGGGCTGCCCCTACCGGGATCTGTTCGAGGACGAGCTGCGGGTGCGGAACGGGGCTCCGCCGCCCTTCATGGAGTTCGGCACGATCGAGGCCACCAAGCGGGGAGTCGCCGGTGGCCTCGGGGTGGCGCTGCTGCCGCGGATGGCGGTGCGCGACGAGCTGGCATCGGGGGTGCTCGTCACGCTGCCGTGGGAGCCGCCGTTCGTCCTGCACACGCAGCTGGCGTGGCGCTCGGGCAAGCGGCTTCCCGCCCATGTGCGGCTCTTCATCGACCAGTCGGTACGGCTGGTGCGGGAGCAGGCAGCGGAGCCGGTGAACTAGCGACTGTCCTGGGCGTCTTGGCACGGTTGATCTTCAGGCTCGCGAAGACGATCAGCGGTACGCCGAGCGCCTGGACGAGGCCGATGTGGTGCCCGTAGACGGCCCAGTCGGCGACCATCGCGACCGCCGGGTACGTGAAGGCGAGTACGGCGATCTTGGCGGTGGGCAGCTTCGCGTACGCCGCGTACATCAGGACGTACATCAGGCCGGTGTGGATGACGCCGAGGCCGACCAGCCAGCCCCATCCCGCGCCCGTTCCGCTCATCGCTCCGAAGTTCGCGAAGGGCAGCAACAGCGGGATGCCGACGAGTACTTGGACGAGGGCGATCAGGTGAGGCCGCACGCCGGTGATGCGCTTGGTCACGAGGGTGGAGAGGCCGTAGAGCAGCGC
This sequence comes from Streptomyces sp. NPDC050147, assembly GCF_040660195.1. Taxonomy (NCBI): domain Bacteria; kingdom Bacillati; phylum Actinomycetota; class Actinomycetes; order Kitasatosporales; family Streptomycetaceae; genus Streptomyces; species Streptomyces sp. NPDC050147. Next base: position 10,746 of record NZ_JBFALJ010000047.1, read on the forward strand.
GGCGAGGAGCGCGAAGCCGATGCCGGTGAGCGAGCCGAGGTCGCCGGGCCGCACTCCGGAGACGAGCACGAGGCCGCCGAACGCGGTGCCCAGCCACATGAGTTGCCGCCCAGTCAGGCGCTCGCGGAAAATGACCGCGCTCAGCAGCACGAGCAGGAACGGCTGCGTGTGGTAGACGACGGTGGCCAGGGAGATGGAGGTCTCCTCGTACGCCTTGAAGAGGAACACCCAGTTGAAAACGATGAACGCGCCGCCGAGCGCGGCGAGGCCGAGCTTCTTCGGGGTGATGCCGTGGTCGCGGAAGTAGCCGCGGGCGAAGGCGTAGGCGCCGAGGGCGAGCGCGCCGAAGAGCACGCGGAAGAAGACGACGTTGAAGGCCGAGGCGCCGGATTCGACGACGAAGATCCCGAGGGTGCCGGAGAGCACCATCGCGGCGGTGAGCTGGGCCGTGCCCTTGTTCTCTGAGGTCATGGAGTTCATGCCCTGAAGCTACGAGCGGGCGTATGCGCTGGTCCACGAGCCAGTGTGGCGTCCTGCCGATGGGGTCATCGGCGGGGACGATGAGGCGTGACAGAGGGGTGTGCACATGGACCGGACACAGGCCGGCGCGTGGCTCGCGACCGCCGTCGACGAGGCCCGCCACGGGCTCGCGGAGGGCGGCATCCCGATCGGCGCCGCGCTCTACGGCGCGGACGGGTCCCTGCTGGGGAGCGGTCACAACCGCCGCGTCCAGGACGGTGATCCGTCCCTGCACGCGGAGACGTCGGCGTTCCGGAACGCGGGACGGCAGCGCAGCTACCGCGGGACGACGATGGTCACGACCCTCTCGCCCTGCTGGTACTGCAGTGGCCTGGTACGGCAGTTCGGGATCTCGCGGGTGGTCGTGGGCGAGGCGCGGACGTTCCAGGGCGGGCACGACTGGCTCGCGGAACACGGCGTGGAGATCGTGATCGTCGACGATCCCGCGTGCGCGGCGATGATGCGGGACTTCATCGCGGCGCGGCCGGAGCTGTGGCACGAGGACATCGGCCGGGGCTGATCACTCGCTCTTCTCGTACGTGTCCCGCAGCTCCCGCCACCGGTCCAGGCTCCACGTCGACCAGTCCTTCGGCCGCCCGTCGAGTGCGTCGACGAGGAACTCGAAGTGGTTGTGCCAGCCGGCGAGGCAGTCGAGGCGCAGCTCGTCGTCGCCGTCGAACTCGTTCGTGAAGCGGACGGTCGTACCGGTGTTTCCGTCGGCCGCCTCCAGGTGGAAGCGGCACCGCCCGTGCAGGTCGATCGTGTACTCGGCGACCCGCTCCGGGTCCCATGCGGTGATGTGCCCCGAGTGGACGGCCGACTCCTCCCCGTTGAGCCAGCGCAGCGTGACCGCGCCGCCGAGCCGCGGCTCGAACACGTCGGCGGCGGCCAGCCACCCCGGAAGACCCTCCGGGGTGGCCACCGCCGCCCAGACCTTTTCCACAGGATGGGGAAGGTGGAGCTCGTAATGGAGGTGCTGGATGGGCCCCCCGGCACCGGTGGAGTGCTCCGAACTGCTCGTGCCCTGCCCGATCGTCGCCGTCATGGTCCAAGCCTGGCCCGGTACGCGCCATTCCGCACTCGCTGCGAGTGCACGGCAAAGGCCGGTTTCCGTGACCCGGGTCACGGAAACCGGCCTCAAGAGGCGATGACAGTGCCCGGGTCAGACGCCCGCGTACGAGTGCTTGCCGGTGACGAAGATGTTCACGCCGTAGTAGTTGAACAGCCAGCAGCCGAAGGCGATCAGGGCGAGGTAGGCGGCCTTGCGGCCCTTCCAGCCCGCCGTGGCGCGCGCGTGCAGGTAGCAGGCGTAGGCGACCCACGTGATGAAGGACCAGACCTCCTTGGGGTCCCAGCCCCAGTAGCGGCCCCACGCGTCGCCCGCCCAGATCGCGCCCGCGATGATCGTGAACGTCCACAGCGGGAAGACCGCGGCGTTCACGCGGTAGGAGAACTTGTCGAGCGTGGCCGCGGCGGGGAGGCGCTCAAGGACGGAGGTCGCGAAGCGGCCGGGCTGTCCGCCGGAGGCCAGCTTGTTCTCGTAGGAGTCGCGGAAGAGGTAGAGGATCGTCGCGACGCCGGCCAGGTAGAACGTCGCGCCGCAGAAGATCGCGGTGGAGACGTGGATCCACAGCCAGTACGAGTGGAGGGCGGGCACCAGCTGATCGCTGGCCGTGTACAGGACCGTGACGGCGAGACCGAGGTCGAGGAGGACCGTGGTGACCAGCGGAAGGCCGAGCCAGCCGACGTTCTTCTTCAGCGCCATGAGCACGAGGTACACCCCGACGGCCATCGTGGAGAACGTCAGGTTGAACTCGTACATGTTGCCCCACGGCGCCCGCTGCACCGAGAGCGCGCGGGTGAGCACACCGCCGAACTCCACGAGGAACCCGAGCACGGTGAGGGACACGGCGATACGGCCGTAGAGGTCCCCCTTCTCGTCACCGGCCGACGCACCGGGACCGTCCGGCACGTCGCGGCTTCCGGTGACGGAGCGGGTGACGACCTTGGGGGACGCCTTCGGCCGGTCGAGGACAGCGGTGCCGCCCTTGGCCTTGACGGTGACGCCGGGCGCCTTGGCGGCGGTCTCGGCCTTGGCGGTCAGCGCGGCGGCCGTGCGGCCGACCTTGCTGCGGCTGCCGAAGATCCACTCTGCCATGTGCGCGAAGAAGGCAAGGAGGTAGACGGCCATCGCGGAGTAGACCAGCACATTGCTGATGCTCGCGAGGTTCTCGTTCGGTTCGGCAGCGAGGGTGGTGGCGAGATTCACTTCTCAGCCCCTTCGGCAGGAACAACATCGGGGGTGGAGTCGCCATGCGCGGCATCGGCATGAACGGCATGGTCTTGGTCGGGCGCGCTCGGCGCCTTCTCGTGCAGGTGCGCGGCGAGGTGGCCCAGTTCTTCGGGCAGCTTGGCGGACTCGCTGCGGCCGAGCCCGGCCATCTCGACGACGGTCACCCCGTCGGCGCCCCGGACGGCACGCACCCACACGCGGCGGCGCTGGATGAACAGCGATCCGGCGAGGCCGACGATGGCGGAGATCGCCCCGACGAGCGCCCACATGCTGCCCGGCTGCTGGGAGATCTGGAAGGTCGCCCAGCGCTTGATGTCCTTCTCGAAGGTGATCGAGCCGGCACCGTTCGGCAGCTTCATCGTCTGGCCGGGCACCAACCGCTGCTTGAAAAGCTCGCCCTTGGAGTCCTTGAACTTGGCCATCTTGCTGGTGTCCAGCTGATAGACGTTCTGCGGCAGACCGGAGTCCACACCGAGGCTTCCGTGGTACGCGGACAGCGCGAGCACGGGAAAGTCGAGCGCGGGGAACTGGGAGAACATGTTGCCCTTGCCGTGACCCGCGAACGTCGGCACGAAGAAGGCGTTGAAGCCGAGCTGTTCCTTCTTGCCGTTCTTGTCGCGGTAGCCGTCGAGGACCTTGATCGCGCCGGTGGCCGTGCCGTTGGAGTCGATCGGCAGCAGCGGCACGGACTGGGTGCTGACGACCTTGCCCTTCCCGTCGCGCACGGTGACGGTCGGGGCGTAGCCCTGGCCGATGAGGTAGACCTTCGAGCCGTCGACCTCGAGCGGCTTGTTGACCTCGATGGACGTCTTCTTCTCGGGGCCGTCGACGCCCTCGCTGTAGGTGACGTTCGCCCGGTAGGTGCGGGCCGTCCCCTTCTCGGGGCCCTTCCTCTCGAACGACGACTCGAAGCTGTCCAGCTTGAAGCTGAACGGCGCCAGGTCGTCGGTGTTGAAGAGGTTGCCGGACTTGAAGTTGTCGTACTGGGTGAGGGTGTTGGAGAACCCGTCCCCCTGGACGATGAGCTTGCCGCCCTCGGACTTGAACAGGGCGCCGACGGCGAAGGCCACCAGGAGCACGATCAGCGAGACGTGGAAGAAGAGGTTGCCCGCCTCACGCAGGTAGCCCTTCTCCGCGGCGACGGACGCCCCCGAAGCACCCTTGCCGGCCGTGAGGTCCGCGCGGAAGCGCCGCCCCTTGAGCAGGCCGAGCGCGGCCTCGTGGACCTCGTCGGGCCCGGCCTCGGTGCGCCACGTGGTGTACGCGGGCAGCCGGTCGAGCCGTTTGGGGGCGGCCGGCGGACGGCCGCGCAGCTGGCCCACGAACTGCCAGGTGCGGGGCACGATGCAGCCGATGAGGGAGATGAAGAGCAGGATGTAGATCGCCGAGAACCACACGGAGCTGTAGACGTCGAACAGCTGGAACTTCTCGTACAGCGGCCCGAGTGTGGTGTGCGCCTTCTTGAAGTCCTGGACCTTCAGCTCGTCGATGCCGGTCTGCGGGATCAGCGAACCGGGGATCGCGCCGAGCGAGAGCAGGAGCAGCAGGAGCAGCGCGACCCGCATCGAGGTGAGCTGCCGCCACATCCACCGGACCCAGCCGGTGGCCTCACGGCCGGTCCAGGCCAGCCAGCCGGTGACCCCGGGGGCGCGCTTGCCGCCGAAGGAGCCGGGCACGACGCGGTCGACCGGAGCGGTGGACAGCTGGGAGCCGGCGGCACCCAGCTCACTCTCGCTCTGCTCATCGAGAGCTTCGGTCCTGCTCGTGCCAGGGGCGTCGGTCCTGCTCGTGCCAGGGGCTTCGGTCTTGCTCATGGATCAGATCCCCACCGTGTAGCCGTTGGACCAGACCTGCATCTGCTGCACGATGCCGTCCCACACTCCGGTGACGAGGAGCAGCCCGGTCGCGATCATCATGATGCCGCCGATGCGCATCACCCAGACGTAGTGCTTCTTCACCCAGCTGAACGCACCGAGCGCCTTGCGGAAGGCGATCGCCGCGAGGATGAACGGCAGCCCGAGCCCCACGCAGTACGCGACGCTCAGTATGGCCCCGCGCCCCGCGCTCCCCTGGTCGAGCGCCAGCGAGTTGACGGAGGTGAGCGTGGGCCCCACGCAGGGCGCCCAGCCCACGGCGAACAGCGCGCCGATCACCGGAGCGCCCGCGAGCCCGGCGGCGGGCTTCTTGTGGAAGCGGAACTCCCGCTGGGACAGCCAGGGCATGAGCCCCATGAAGAAGATGCCGAGGACGATCATCAGCGCGCCGAGCACCTTGCTGATGACGTCCTGGTACTCCTGCAGGTTCTGCCCGACGAACCCGAAGAGCGCGCCGGTCGAGACGAAGACCGCGGTGAACCCGAGCACGAAGAGCCCAGCCCCGGCGGCCATCCGCCCCCGCTTGGCCTCCGCCAGATCCGTGCCGCCGACCCCGGTGACGTACGACAGATAGCCCGGCACGAGCGGCAGTACGCACGGGGAGAAGAAGGAGACGAGACCGCCGAGGACCGCGACGGGCAGCGCGAGAAGCAGCGCCCCGTTCATGACGGTCTGGTTCGCTTCGCCGACGGCGGCGAGAGTGGACATCACCGGGAGATCACTTCTCCGCGATCAGCGGGTCGATCATCTTGCGCAGCTTCTCTTCGTTGAGCGCCTGCTGCGAACGGGCCGCGATCTTGCCCTCGCGGTCGAGGACGATCGTGGAGGGGATGAACTTCGGGTTCATCGTGCCCTTGGGGAAGCGCAGCATCAGCTTGCCCATCGGGTCGTGCAGGCTCGGGTAGGAGATCTTCCACTCCTTCTCGAACGCGAGCGCCGGGCCCTTCTGCGGGTCACGGGTGTTGATCCCGATGAACTGCACACCCTTGTCCTTGGTGTCCTTCGAGACCTTCGCGAAGTTCGGCGCCTCGGCCCGGCAGGGCGAACACCAGGAGCCCCAGACGTTCAGGACGACGACCTTGCCCTTGTAGTCGTCGACGTCGAGACGCTTGCCGGTGAGGGTCTCCCCCTCCAGCTTCGGCCCGTCCTGGCGCTCGCCCTTGCCGGCGGTGGCGATGCCGTCGGAGCCGGTGACGAAGTTGGTGTTCCCGGAGCCGCCGGACGTGCCGCCGGAGCTGCACGCCGACAGGGTCAGCGCGGCGACCGCGGCCCCAGCGCCCAGGAGGGCGGCGCGGCTGCGGCTACGGCTGCGGTTCGTGCTGTGGGGGGCGCGGCAGGCGGCACTCATGTGAAAAGTTTCGCATGTCTGTTTCGGGGATCTTCCGCACCCCCCGAGGTTGCGGAAAGTCCCATTTCAGACCGCCTTCCCGAGTCCCTTCCAGCCACCCGCGGGCTCCTGGCCGACTTCAAGACCCTGCAGGTCGGCAAGGACCTTCGGGTCCTGGACGTCGAGCCAGTCGACGAACTGCCGGAAGGAGACCAGGCGCACGTCCTTCTTGCCCGCGATGTGCTTGAAGGCTTCCTCTACGGCGTCCATGTAGATGCCGCCGTTCCACTCCTCGAAGTGGTTGCCGATGAAGAACGGCGCGCGGTTGGTCTCGTAGGCGCGCTTGAATCCGGCGATGTAGGACTCGGTGGCCTGCTTGCGCCAGCCCGGGTAGTTGGCCGGCGGCGCCTTCGTGGAGTTCTGCGACTGGTTGGCCAGGATGTTGTAGTCCATGGACAGGACCTCGAAGGAGTGCCCGGGAAAAGGCATCGCCTGGAGCGGCAGATCCCAGACGCCCATCTTCTTCTGGGGCCAGCGCTGGCGGCCGCCGGGCGACGAGGCGTCGTATCGCCAGCCGAGCTTCTTCGCCGTCGGCAGCAGGTTGTCCTGGCCGAGGAGGCAGGGCGTGCGACCGCCGACGAGTTCCTTGTCGTAGTCGAAGGGCAGCGACGGCAGATCGGTCCAGCCGGTATTCGTGCGCCATTCCTTCACGAAGGAGGTGGCCTGGTCGATTTCGCTCTGCCATTGCGCGGGCGTCCAGTTGGCGACCGTGCCGCTGCCGGCGCAGAAGTGTCCGTTGAAGTGCGTGCCGATCTCATGGCCTTCGAGCCATGCCTGACGGACGTACTTCAGCGTCTCCTTGATGTGACCGTCGGTGAGATAACCGATGTCGGAGGCGCCGACCCTGTTGTTCGGCGGCTTGTAGAGCCGCTTCTTCGACTCGGGCAGGAGATAAAGACCGGAGAGGAAGAACGTCATCCGCGCGTCGTGTTCCTCGGCCAGCTTGAGGAAACGCGGGAAGAGGCCGTTGCCGACCTCGCCCGCACCGTCCCAGGAGAAGATCACGAACTGCGGGGGCATCTCGCCCGGCTGCAGGGGCACGGGCTTGCCGGGCTGCTTCGGCTGCTTGCCCGTGTACGAGGTCGAACCGTCCCCGATGGGCTTCGCCGCCGGGCGCTTGTCGCCGCCGCGGCCGCCCTTCGCCCCGTCCGCGGAACCGGCCGGACGACCGCCGCCGCTCGTGCCGCAGCCGGCGAGTCCCAAAGCGGCCGCGGTCCCGACTCCGAGGCCGAGCATTCCCCTGCGACTGATGTCGCGCATTCCATCCCCATTCGTCGCGCCCTGCAGCCCTGCACGCATCCATGCATGAGGGACGCCCCGTTAGAGGGCGCGACGAACAAAGGGGTTCCGACAAGTAGGCACATATTGAGTGCCTTTTACCGAGAACGGACATACAGTCGCGAGCCGATTACCTGGCGTGGGCGCTCCGAAGGGGCGCGGGGAACTGCGCGCCCGGCCACGACGACGCCGCAGACGATCGACGGCAATACCAGCGGAGCGCTTATGCGCCGAACGCCTTCGCCTCCCCCTTCACCGGCTTGGCGCCCGCGAGGAGATGCGCGGGAACGAGATCCCGCGCGGGCTCGGTGTAACCGACGGACACGATCTTGTCGCCGCGGTACGTGAACGTCGTCAGCGAGGCGAGCGTGCACTGCCGCTTGCGCGGGTCGTGCCACAGGCGCCGCTTCTCCACGAAGCTCCGCAGGATCCAGATCGGCAACTGATGGCTGACGCACACCGCCTCATGCCCGCGGGCCGCGTCCCGCGCAGCGTCCAGGGCGCCCATCATCCGCACGACCTGCTCCACGTACGGCTCGCCCCAGGACGGCTTGAAGGGGTTGATCAGGTGCTTCCAGTTCTCCGGCTTCTTCAGCGCGCCGTCGCCGACGCCGAAGGTCTTGCCCTCGAAGACGTTGCCCGCCTCGATGAGCCGCCCGTCCGTCGCCAGATCCAGGCCGTGCGCCTTGGCGATCGGCGTCGCCGTCTCCTGCGCGCGGTCCAGCGGCGAAGCCACGACGTGCGTGATGTCACGCGGGGCCAGGTGCTCGGCGATCCGGTCGGCCATCTGCCGGCCAAGGTCGGAGAGGTGGTAGTCCGGCAGGCGCCCGTAAAGGATCCCGTCCGGGTTCTCCACCTCCCCGTGACGCATCACGTGGACGACTGTGAGCTCGCTGCCCGCACTCATACGGTGGCCTCCGTGGTGGGTTCAGTGGCTTCGGCGGCCGCGCGCGCCGCCGCGGGCAGTGCCGCGGCGATCCGCTCGACGGCCCGCTCGTCATGGGCGGTGGACACGAACCAGGACTCGAAGGCCGACGGCGGGAGATACACGCCCTGCGACAGCATCGAGTGGAAGAACGCGGTGAAGCGGAACGACTCCTGGGTCTTCGCGTCGTCGTAGTTCCGCACCTCGCGGTCGGTGAAGAAGACGGAGAACATGTTCGACGCGTTCTGCAGCCGGTGCGCGACGCCCTCCTTGGAGAGCGCGTCGGTGACGAGGCCGCGCAACTGCCCGGAGACCACATCGACCTTGTCGTACGCGGCGTCGTCGAGGAGCCGCAGCTGCGCGAGGCCCGCGGCCGTCGCGACCGGGTTCCCCGACAGGGTGCCCGCCTGGTAGACGGGACCGACCGGGGCGAGGTGCTCCATGACGTCCGCACGGCCACCGAAAGCGGCGGCCGGGAAGCCGCCGCCCATGACCTTGCCGAAGGTCATCAGATCGGGCCGCACCCCGTCGACGCCGAACCAGCCCGCCTTCGACGTACGGAAGCCGGTCATCACCTCGTCCGAGATGAACAGCGCGCCGTTCTCCCGGCACAGGTCCGCGAGCCCCTGGTTGAAGCCCTCGCGCGGCGGCACGACGCCCATGTTGCCCGGCGACGCCTCGGTGATGACGCAGGCGATCTCACCGGCGTTCGCGGCGAACGCGGCACGCACGGCGTCCAGGTCGTTGTACGGAACGACGATCGTGTCGCCGGCCTGGGCGCCGGTGACGCCCGGGGTGTCGGGAAGACCGAAGGTGGCCAGACCCGAGCCGGCCGCGGCGAGCAGCGCGTCCACGTGACCGTGGTAACACCCGGCGAACTTGATGATCTTGGCGCGGCCGGTGAATCCGCGCGCGAGGCGGATCGCGGACATCGTCGCCTCGGTGCCGCTGGAGACCAGACGCACCTGCTCGACGGGATCGACGCGCGCGACGATCTCCTCGGCGAGCGCGACCTCGCCCTCACCGGGCGTGCCGAAGGACGTGCCGCGCGCGACGGCCTCCTGGACGGCGGCGATCACGTCGGGGTGGGAGTGGCCGAGGATCATCGGCCCCCACGAGCAGACGAGGTCGACATACTCACGGCCGTCGGCGTCCGTGAGGTACGGACCGGTACCTGACACCATGAAGCGGGGCGTACCACCCACAGCGCGGAAAGCGCGCACGGGAGAGTTCACACCGCCGGGCGTCACGGCCGCCGCACGGTCGAAGAGAGTCTGCGAAACTGGGGCGCTATACGGGAAGCTCACATGAACCATGGTGTCAGAGGCTTCGGACATCCTGCGGACAGGTGTTTCACTCGACGTTTTAGCCGGTGACCGTGGGGGAGGTCACTGACACGATGATCGGGTTGCGCGGCGGGGGCCGCGAGGCCTAGAAAAGCAGGGGCGGGCGCCCTGGAAAAGCAGTCGGGTGGAGATATGCATCGCGGTGGCGGACTGGGCGAGGGGACCGACGGCCTGGGTCCGCGGCGTGCCCGGCGGATCGGAAAGCACCGGCGCGAGGCGGAAGCGGCCGAGGCGGAGGCCTTGGCGCGGGGCGAGTCGGAGCAGGACCGGGCGGGAACCAGGAGTGGCCGGGTGGGTGGGGTGACCTACAAGTACTTCGGAGCCCCGGACGGCGCGACCGCCGCCCGCGTGCCCATCTCGATGCGCCCCGAAGAGCTCGGCGGTGACGAGCTCGGCATGGGCGGAATGTTCACGAAGATCAAGCCGGAGACGGTGGCCGCGATGGTCCTGACCGGCATCGAGGGCATACCCCTGCACAAGGTGCCCCCACTCGAACTGGTCGTCCTGCACCCCGACTATGCCGTGGTGAAGCTCCCCATGACGGTCGTCGACCCGCTGCGCGGCGTCGGCGAGGAGTCGGTCGGCGCCGCGGCGTTCATCTGGTCCACGGTCCCCGACCGCGGCGGCCCGCGCGACGCGTTCAACGTCTACCAACTGCTGCACGAGTGGCAGGACTTCAGCCACCGGCTGCATGACGCGGGGCATCAGGCGTACTGCCTGGTGTGGCCCTGAGCCCCGCGTCCCGTTCGCGTACGCCGGATCTTTCGTACGCCTGGCCTACTCCGGCCGCAGTGACGCCAGTTGCTGCTCGAAGGGGATCAGTTCCTCTTCCCGTACCTCCCGTACCTCCCGTACCGGCGCGGGCCGCATGAGGGTGGCCAGTTCAGTGGCGGCCCTCTCGATGCGCTGGTCCAAGCCGTCCGCGCCCCAGTCCTCGGACGCCGCGTAGACGGCCGTCGGTACGACCACCGCCCGCAGGTACGCGAACAGCGGGCGCAGCGCGTGCTCCAGGGCCAGCGAGTGGCGTGCGGTGCCGCCGGTCGCCGCGATCAGGACCGGCGTACCGGCGATCGCGTCCTTGTCCATGACCGTCAGGACGTCGAAGAACGACTTGAACAGACCGCTGTAGGAGGCGGAGAAGATCGGCGTGACGGCGATCAGGCCGTCCGCCCCCATCACCGCTTCGGCCGCCGCGCCCAGCTCCGGGCCGGGGAAGCCGGTGACGAAGTTGTGCGCGATCTCCACCGCCAGGTCGCTGAGTTCTACGACCTGGATCTCCACGTCGGCGTGGCGTCCGGTGGCCGCGGCGAGGCGGTCGGCGAGGAGGCGGGTGGAGGAGGGGACGCTGAGTCCCGCGGAGACGACAACGAGTTTCATGCGGTGACCTCCGTGTTCTGCGTGGCCGTCACGCGGGCGGCGTGCGTGGGTGCGTCCGGCACGTTCGCCGGGCGGTTCTTGGCGAACTCCGCACGCAAGACCGGGACGACCTCCTCGCCGAGGATGTCCAGCTGCTCCAGGACGGTCTTGAGGGGCAGCCCCGCGTGGTCCATCAGGAAGAGCTGGCGCTGGTAGTCGCCGACGGTGTCGCGGAAGGACAGCGTCCGCTCGATCACCTGCTGCGGGGAACCGACGGTCAGCGGTGTCTGGGAGGTGAACTCCTCCAGCGTCGGGCCGTGCCCGTAGACGGGGGCGTTGTCGAAGTACGGCCTGAACTCCTTGACCGCGTCCTGGGAGTTCTTCCGCATGAAGACCTGCCCGCCGAGCCCGACGATCGCCTGCTCCTCGGTGCCGTGGCCGTAGTGCGCGAACCGGCGGCGGTAGAGGTCGACCATCTTCTTGGTGTGTTCCTGCGGCCAGAAGATGTTGTTGTGGAAGAAGCCGTCCCCGTAGTACGCGGCCTGCTCGGCGATCTCCGGGGAGCGGATGGAGCCGTGCCAGACGAAGGGCGCGACGCCGTCCAGCGGGCGGGGCGTCGACGTGAACGACTGCAGGGGCGTACGGAACTTGCCCTCCCACGTCACGACGTCCTCGCGCCACAAGCGGTGCAGCAACGCGTAGTTCTCGACGGCCAGGTTGATGCCCTCGCGGATGTCCTTGCCGAACCACGGGTACACCGGGCCGGTGTTGCCGCGGCCCATCATCACGTCGACCCGGCCTCCGGCGAGGTGCTGGAGCATCGCGAAGTCCTCGGCGATCTTCACCGGGTCGTTCGTGGTGATCAGGGTGGTGGAGGTGGAGAGGATCAGGTTCTCGGTGCGGGCGGCGATGTAGCCGAGCATCGTGGTGGGCGAGGAGGGGACGAACGGCGGGTTGTGGTGCTCGCCGGTCGCGAAAACGTCGAGCCCGACCTCCTCGGCCTTCAGCGCGATGGCCACCATGGCCTTGATGCGCTCGTGCTCGGTGGGGGTGCGGCCCGTGGTGGGGTCCGGCGTCACGTCGCCGACGCTGAAGATCCCGAACTGCATGCCGGGTCCGGACTGCATGGCTGACATGGCTGACTCACTCTCCGCAGGTTGTTGACTGTTCAACTATACCTACGGAACAGAGGAGTGCCAGGGGGTATTCCCGGGGAACCGCGGCCGGGCCGAGCGGCGAGGGACGCGCCGCCCTTGGGCGTTACGGCGTCCAGCGCGGGTGGTGGCCCGGGACGCGCCCGTGGGGGTTACGGCATCCAGCGCGGGTCGCGGCCCGGGACACACCCGCGGGCGTTACGGCGTCCACCGCGGGTCGCGGCCCGTCTCGGCCAGGAGCCGCTCCAGCTCGGAGGCGCCTTCGGGCACGGGGAGCGGCTCTCCGAAGACGCCCATCTTCCGGGCCGTCGGCCCCAGGCCCGCGACCGCTTCCCGCAGCGCGGCGACGACACCGCTGCTCTCCGGAGCGGGCTCGTACTCCTGCCCCGTGGCGCGGGCCAGATCCCAGGCGTGCACCGTCAGGTCGAGCAGCGCCATGCAGCCGACGGTCCTGGCGGGCATGTCCATCGCGCCCGTGGTGCCCTCGTCGGCGCCGGGCGCGGCCCACGCTGCGACCAGCTTCCCCGCCTCGTCGGCGAAACGGTCGCGCCAGTCGGGGCCGGGGCTCTCCGCGACGTAATCGGGGGACTCACTGAAGTCGGCGTTCTGCTTCGCGGCCAGCGCCTGGAACTGGACGACCACCTGTAGAAGGTGGTTGACCAGGGCCTTTACGTCGTACTCGGCGCAGGGCGTGGGAGCGGTGAGGCGGTCTTCGGGGATGGCGCGGACCACGGGGACGGCATGGGCTGTGGCCGCCTTCAGGAGGTCGGCAATGCTGTTCTCGGTCATGCCGTGACGGTAGGGCGGCGAAGACTCCCGCGGCTTGAAGAAACGCGACACGGCCGAGCGGGCCCCGTCATACGATCCAGCCATGGCCGACGTTTCCGCCCCCGCCTCGGTGCCCTCCGCCCCGCGCCGCGACACCAAGGGCATCGTCGACGCCGCCGGTCTCTTCGACCACGCACGGTTCCGCCGGCACCTGGCGACGCCCGTGCTGCGCCCCTACGTCGAGCAGTACTGGCTGATCGACTGGGACCTCTCCCAGCCCTACGCCTCCCACGTCGTGCCGCACCCGTCCGTGAACGTCGTCTTCCAGGACCTCCCCGGCCAGGAGCCCTTCGCCGAGGTGGCGGGGATCGGGCTCGACCTCTTCACGCAGAAACTGGAGGGGCGGGGACGGGTGTGCGGGGTGAAGTTCCGTCCCGGCGGCTTCCGGCCGTTCGCCCCGTCGGCTCCGGTTTCCGCGAGGACGGGACGGCGGCTGCTGCCACTGGAGGAAGTGTTCGGCGCGATCCCCGAGAACGCGCTGGAAGCGGTCCTGACCCCGGAGAACGAGCAGGCACGCGTGGCGGCACTCGACGCCTTCCTGCTGAGCCTCGACCCCACCCCCGACCCACAGGCGGACCTCGCCATGGCGCTGGCCGAACGCATCCGCACGGACCGCGGAATCCGCCGGGTCAGCGAGTTCGCCCAGTCACAGGACATGTCCGTACGGACGCTGCAGCGGCTCTTTTCCACATACGTAGGAGTCGGCCCGAAGTGGGTGATCCTGCGCCACCGGATCCACGAGGCGCTGGAGCACGCGGAAACGGACGAGGACGTGGACTGGGCGAACGTGGCCCACGCGCTCGGCTACGCCGATCAGGCCCACTTGGTCAGGGACTTCACGGCGACGGTAGGTGTACCACCGACGGCGTACGCACCGCGGTGATTCAGAGTGCGCACCGCGGTGAATCGGCCTGCGCACCGCGGTGATTCACGAGCCGACCAGGTCGACACTCCAGTCGTTGCACCGCATCCAGTGGCCCTTCGGATACTCGAAGTCGTGCTCGCCACCCCGCGTGAACACGGCCTTCCGGCACACCCCGTTGGAAGCCGCATGGTCCGCGGAGGGAAAGGCGTGCAACCGGCGGTGCCGCCCGGCAGCCCGAGCCTCCTCGACGACCAGCCGCGCGGCCGCGGCCGCGATGCCCCGCCCCTGAAACCCGGGCAGCACGCCCCACCCCGTCTCCCAGGCGGACTCGCCTTGCCAGGACGTCTGCCAATACCCGATCGACCCGACAGCCTCGCCGTCAAGAACGATCCGGAACATCCGCCCCCGCTCCTCCAGGGCCAGATAGCGGCGATGCCGGGACACCAACTGCTCATGCGTCTCCGGGCCGCCCAAATGCGCGGTCATCTCAGCGGAGTTGCAGGCGACCAACAACGCGAAGTCACCCTCCGACCAGGGCGACAGACTCGGGCCTGACAACGGTGATCTCTCCATAACGGCCACGGTACGGCGAGGGTCTGACAACGAGCGCCGAAAGGCCGTGCCACGATCCCCTCATGCTCATCGCCCGCTCCGCCGCCCTCTTCATCCTCGCCGCACTCTTCGAGATCGGCGGCGCCTGGCTCGTCTGGCAAGGAGTGCGCGAGCACAAGGGGTGGGCGTGGATCGGCGCGGGCGTCATCGCACTCGGCGTGTACGGCTTCGTGGCCACGCTCCAGCCCGACGCCGAGTTCGGCCGCATCCTCGCCGCGTACGGCGGCGTCTTCGTCGCGGGATCGATCGCCTGGGGCATGGTCGCCGACGGCTACCGGCCCGACCGCTGGGACGTGACCGGGGCCCTGATCTGTCTCGTCGGCATGGCAGTGATCATGTACGCGCCGCGAGGCCGCTGAGGGGCCGACCTATCCTGGCGGAACAGACAGGGACCACGAACGTACGTACGCCCAAGGAGCAGCCATGACCGCCGCCGCGAACGCCGCGCCCGCCGCCACCCGCATCGCGATCGTCACCGGCGCGAGCAGCGGCATCGGCGCCGCCACCGCGCGCGGACTCGCGGCAGCCGGCTACCGCGTCGTCCTCACCGCCCGCCGCAAGGACCGCATCGAGGCCCTCGCCGCCGAGCTCACGGCCGCGGGCCACGACGCGATGGCGTACGCGCTCGACATCACCGACCGCACCGCCGTCGACGAGTTCGCCACCGCCTTCCGCAAGGTCGCGGTCCTGGTCAACAACGCGGGCGGCGCGCTCGGCGCCGACCCCGTCGCCACCGGCGACCCCGCCGACTGGCGCCAGATGTACGAGACGAACGTCATCGGCACCCTGAACGTCACCCAGGCCCTGCTCCCCGCGCTCACCGCGAGCGGCGACGGCACGATCGTGGTCCTCTCCTCCACGGCGGGCCACGGCACGTACGAGGGCGGCGGCGGCTACGTCGCCGCCAAGCACGCCGAACACGTACTCGCCGAGACCCTCCGCCTGGAGATCGTCGGCACCCCGGTCCGCGTCATCGAGGTCGCCCCCGGCATGGTCAAGACGGAGGAATTCGCGACGACCCGCTTCGGCGGTGACGAGGAGAAGGCCGCGAAGGTCTACGCGGGCGTGGCCGCCCCCCTCACGGCCGACGACGTGGCGGACACGATCACCTGGGCGGTAACGCGCCCACCCCACGTCAACATCGACCTCCTGGTGGTCCGCCCCCGCGCCCAGGCCTCGAACACGAAGATCCACCGGGAGCTGTAGGGCCGGAGCGTGAGGGGAACGGCGCCAGAACGCCGTTCCCCTCACGCGTACATCAGCCCTTCACGCAGATGACCTGCTTGAGCTTGGCCACGACCTCAACCAGGTCACGCTGGTTCTCCATGACCTGCTCGATCGGCTTGTACGCGCCCGGGATCTCGTCCACGACACCTGAGTCCTTGCGGCACTCGACGCCGCGCGTCTGCTCCTCCAGATCCTGTGTGGAGAAGCGCTTCTTCGCCGCGTTGCGGCTCATCCGCCGCCCCGCGCCGTGCGAGGCCGAGTTGAAGGCCTTCTCGTTGCCGAGGCCCTTCACGATGTACGTTGCCGTGCCCATCGACCCCGGGATGATGCCGAGGTCACCGGAGCCTGCCCGGATCGCGCCCTTACGCGTGACCAGCAGGTCCATCCCCTCGTACCGCTCCTCGGCAACGTAGTTGTGGTGACAGCTGACCTCCGCTTCAAAGGTCGGCTTGGCCTTCTTGAACTCCCGGCGAATGACGTCCTTCAGGAGGCCCATCATGATCGCGCGGTTGTACTTCGCGTACTCCTGAGCCCAGTAGAGGTCGTTTCGGTACGCCGCCATCTGCGGGGTGTCCGAGACGAAGACCGCCAGGTCACGGTCGACCAAGCCCTGGTTGTGCGGGAGCTTCTGGGCAATGCCTATGTGGTGCTCGGCGAGCTCCTTGCCGATGTTGCGGGAGCCCGAGTGCAGCGTGAGCCACACAGAACCGGAAGAATCAGTTGAAGCCTCAACATGGTGATTCCCCGCTCCGAGCGTCCCCATCTGTTTGGCAGCCCGCTCCCGACGGAACTTGACCGCATCAGCAACCCCCTCGAACCGCCCCCAGAAGTCAGACCAACCCGACGTCCCGAACCCATGCAGCCGCCCCGGATCCACCGGATCCGCATGCATCCCCCGCCCCACCGGAATCGCCTGCTCGATCTTCGACCGCAGCCGCGACAGATCCCCCGGCAGGTCGTTCGCCGTCAGGGACGTCTTGACCGCCGACATCCCGCAGCCGATATCCACACCCACCGCCGCAGGACACACCGCCCCCTGCATGGCGATCACCGAACCGACCGTCGCACCCTTGCCGTAGTGGACGTCCGGCATGACGGCCAGGCCCTTGATCCAGGGCAGGGTCGCCACGTTCTGGAGCTGCTGGAGTGCGACGTCCTCCACCGAGGCCGGGTCCGTCCACATGCGGATCGGTACCTTCGCCCCGGGAACCTCTACGTACGACATATCGTCCTCATTCCCCCGTAGCTACATCAAAGTATTGAAAGTCTCGAAGAGCAAATACCGGCGCCAAGGTCAACGAAAGGGATCACGGACCGGCGTCCACGGCATTGCGTGCGATACACATTGTGTCCACCGGTCGCCCACCAGCGGCAACCCAATATCCCCGGCGAGAAGGAGCCCATCGGTGCAGCGGAAGGCCTACGTACCAGGCGTCGCAGCTCTCCTCACGGCGCTGCTCGCCGGCTGCACGGGCGGCGGCGCGCTCGGCGGGGAACCGGACGACTCGAAGCCCGGCCAGACCGGCGGGACGACCGCGGCCGCCGAGCCCGGCAAGTACCGCACGCTCCCCGAGCCCTGCGGCCAGGTCGACCGCGGCACGCTCGACTCGATGCTGCCCGGCATCGAGGAGATCCCGGGCGAGGAGCAGCGGGAGAAGGCGTACGAGGGCGCGCCCACGGTCACGTACGACACGGACCGGCGTGTGGGCTGCCGGTGGAAGGTGGAGTCCGCTGACGCCACGCACCACCTGTTCGTCGACTTCGAGCGCGTCGTCTCGTACGACAACGCCGTGAGCGACGACACCCGGGCCGCGGAGGTCTACGCGTCGAAGGTGCGGAAGGCGGATCTTCCCGAGCCGTCCGGTACCCCGTCCGCCGGTGACGAGGAGGAGTCGGACCCGGAGCCCTCGGGCAGTGCCGGGACCGATGCGGGCGAGTCCGGAGAGAGCGACGGCGACGGCAAGGGTGATGGTGCGTCCAGCGGCTCCCCCGAGGAGGCCGTGACGCCTCTGGGTCTGGAGCCTCGCGTCCTCGACGACCTGGGCGACGAGGCGTTCCTCGACGACGCGCTCGCGACGTCCGGTTCGGCGACCCGGCACCGCACGGTGACTGTGGTGTTCCGCACGTCGAATGTCGTCGTCACCGTCGAGTACGACGAGCAGCCGGGTCGCCTCACGGAGATCCCCGACAGCAAGGAAATGCAGGACAAGGCGCAGGAGCTGGCCGGAACGCTGGCCGAGGGTTTCGACGAATAGAGACGGTTCGGGCGGGTCGCCCGCTGCCTGGAAGGGGAGTCGTCCTCGTCGGGCACGGCGTACCGTGGCCCATCGAACCGACGACAGCCGTCTTGAGTGACTTGAGTGAAGGAACCATGCACCGACCAGCACAGCGACTCACCCGCATACTCACCTGCGCAGCCGCCGTACCGGTGATCTTCATTGCCTCCGGCTGCTCCTCCGACTCCGGCTCCGGTTCGGACGGGGCCAAGAAGGACTCGGGCTCGAAGGCTTCCGCCTCGGCCTCGGGCAAGGACAAGGCCGCGACCGTGGAGAAGGCGGCGTTCGGCAAGCTGCCCGAGCCCTGCGATGTCCTGTCGAAGAAGACGCTCGGTGACCTCGTGCCGCAGGCGAAGGACAAGTCGGGCAAGGCGGGCACCTCCGATGACACCTCGGCGCGTGGCACCTGCTCCTGGGACAGCCTGGACAACAACGGCGTCGACGGCTCGCAGTTCCGCTGGCTGCGCGTCTCACTGATGCGCTTCGACTCGGACGCGTCGCTCGGCAGCGGTGCCAAGCGTGCGCAGAACAGCTTCGCCAAGCAGGTCGCGGACGCGCAGGCGACGGAGGGCGCGAAGAGCGTCAAGACGGAGCCGGTGCCGGGGATGGGCGACCAGACGACGCTCGTTCGCTACGACCTGAAGAAGGACAAGGAAAACTTCAAGCAGCAGACGGTCGTGACGCGCGTGGAGAACGCGGTCGTCACGATCGACTACAACGGTGCGGGCCTGGCGGGCGACAAGGCGCCGGACGCGAAGGACTTGGCCAAGGACGCCGAGAAGGCCGCGAAGGAGGCCGCCGAGGCGGTCGTCTCCGCCAACGAGGCGGGCGGGGCGAGCGGCTCGGGCGGGACGGGTGGGACGAGCAAGGGCTCGGACAGCCCCAAGTCCGACTCCTCGGACTCCAAGTCGGACTCCTCGGACTCCTCGGACTCCAAGTCGGGTTCCAAGACGGGCACCAAGCCCAAGAGCTGACGCCGGGCGCGGAAAGCGCGGCACGCGTCCCGCGTGCAACTCGCGCCGCAGTCAAGGCAGTTGTGGAGCCCGGCCCTTCGGTGGCCGGGCTCCTGCCGTACCGGCACACCGGCTTCCGCATGCGTGTGCCAGGCTGTCGCTCGCAACAAACCGAACAGGGAGGGGTTCGCGGGTGGCCGCGATGCAGCTGACACGCACGCACCGAATACTCATCGGCGTGGTCGTCGCCGGTGCGGTCGTCATCGCCGGCATCGGTTTCGCGGGGTCGTACGCGGCCGTGCGCGAGCTCGCCGAGCAGAAGGGCTTCGGCAGCTTCTCGGTCGTCTTCCCGATCGGCAT
>NZ_JBFALJ010000048.1:0-29937 GCF_040660195.1 Streptomyces sp. NPDC050147
GCACGCTTATCCCCCCACAGTCGGCCGGCGGGGGGGGGGGGGGCGGGGGGGGGCCCCCCCCGCCCCCCCCCACCGCTTCGATGTCCTCGTCCCCGAGCGTCGACACCGTGATCCGCACCCCGGGCCGCGCGCCCATCCGGAAGCGGGCCCCCGGAGCGACGGCCCACCCCGCGTGCAGCAGCCTGGCGACCGCGCCGGTCTCGTCCGGCACGGGCACCCACACGTTCATGCCGCTGCGTCCGTGCGCCGTGACACCCCGCCGGGCCAGTGCGGTGATCAGGGCATCACGCCGCCTTCCGTACGAGGCGGCCACCTCGCCCGTGTCCACGGCCCCCTCCGTCCACAGCCGCACGACGGCGCGCTGTGTGATGCGGCTGACCCACCCGGGGCCGAGCCGCTGGCGCCCTTGGACGCGATCGACGGTGACGGCGTCTCCGGTGAGCAGGGCGAGGCGCAGGTCGGGGCCGTAGGCCTTGGCCGTGGAGCGGACGAAGACCCAGCTGTGGGTCACGCCCGCCAGCGGGTGCAGCGGCAGATCGACGATGGCATGGCCGTGGTCGTCCTCGACGAGCAGCACGTCCTTGTGCGCGGCAAGGACTTTTCGCAGCGCACGCGCGCGTGGGGCGCTGATCGCGGCGCCCGTCGGGTTCTGGGCCCGGTCGGTGACGATGAGCGCCCGGGCTCCCCCGCGCAGAGCTTTCTCCGCTTCGGCGGGCAGCGGCCCCTCGTCGTCGACACCCACCGGAACCGTCCGCAGACCGAGCACCGGCATCAGATCGAGCAGACTGCCCCAGCCGGGGTCCTCGACCGCCACCGCGTCACCGGGCTTGAGATGAGCGGCCAGCACACGCTCGATGGCGTCGAGGGATCCTGAGGTGACGGCGACGGGACCGTCCGGCACACCGTCCTCGTCGAGGGCCACGCGCGCGTGGCGGGCCATTTCGGGGTCCACGGCCTCCTCCCCGTACAGCACGGGACGCCTGTCGCCCTCCGCGGCTGCCGCGGCGAACGCCTCGGCGAGCGACGGCAGCAGAGCCGTGTCCGGATTGCCGTTCGACACGTCACGCACACCGGCCGGCACGTCCACCCGGATCAGCTCACGCGCCGACGTCGCGGGCTTGGGGCGTACGCGGCTGCCGCGCCGCCCCGCCGTCTCGATGACGCCGCGTTCGCGCAGCGTGCGGTAGGCGGCCGCCACCGTATTGGGATTCACTCCGAGCCGCTCCGCCAACTCGCGCATCGGCGGGAGGAGTTGACCCGGCTCCAGGTCACCGCCGCCCACCGCGCGCTCCACGCTGGCCGCGATCTCGGCTGCGCGCCGGCCTTCGATCCGATACTCTCCTAGCACAAACGACATTATGCACTAGTGCAATGGAGAAGGCAATGAGCGTCGCATCCGAGCCCGGCATCGAGACCGCCACCGACACCGCCTCGTACGCGCCCACCGATCTCACCGTTCCCACCCGCGGCCGTGACCGCGCCGCGTACGACCAGGAACTGGTGCACGCGATACTCGACGAGGCGTACGTCTGCCACCTCGGCTTCGTGCGTGACGGGGCTCCGGTCGTCCTGCCGACGCTGTACGGCCGGGTGGGCGAACGCCTTTACGTACACGGCTCGACGGGTTCCCGGCCGCTGCGGATGGCGGCCGACGGCCGACAGCAGGAGGAGGACGCGGGCCTCGCCGTCTGCCTGACCGTCACCCACGTCGACGGCCTTGTCCTTGCCAGGTCGGCCTTCCACCACTCGATCAATTACCGCTCCGTGGTGATCCACGGCACCGCCCACCAGGTCACGGACCCCGAGGAGAAGCGCGCCGCCCTCGACGCGCTCGTCGACCACGTCGTGCCGGGCCGCTCCGCCGACTCCCGCCCGGCGAACGCGAAGGAGCTCGCGGCGACCGCCGTGCTCAGCCTCGACCTCGCCGCGGTCTCCGCCAAGGTGCGTACCGGCGGCCCGAACGACGACCCCGAGGACCTCGGCCTCCCGTACTGGGCCGGTGTCGTCCCGCTCCGCAAGGGCCACGATCCGCTGGTCCCGGCGGCCGACCTGGCCCCCGGCATCGACGTTCCCGACTACCTGATCGAACTGTGATGCTGATCCATCCCTGGGACGCGGCACGCTCCGACGCCGAGTGGCAGCAGTGGCTCGCGGGCCACGACTTCGGGCAGCTCGCCGTGAACGGCCTGCCCGGAGAGCCCCCGCACGTACAGCCCGCGCACTTCGCCTTCGAAGCCGGCCACGGCCCGCTCGGCAGGGTCATCACCCACCTGGCGCGCCCCAACCCGCTGTGGCCGGCGCTCGAAGCCGATCCCGAAGTACTGCTCAGCGTGGTGGACGACTACGTATACGTGCCGGGCCCCTGGCAGGCGCCCACGGGCACCCCGCCCGAGCACGGCGTGCCGACCAGTTTCTACGCAGCCGTCCAACTCCGCTGCACCGCCCGCGTCGTGGACGACCCGGAGGAGAAGGCCGAGCTCCTCAACCGCCAGGTCGCCCACTTCCAGCCGGAGGGCGGATCGGCCCCGGCCGCGGTGGGCGAGGCACCCTTCGGCCGCATGCTCTCCGGGATCCGCGCCCTGTGCCTCGAAGTGACCGACGTACGGGCGAAGTTCAAGTACGCGAGTCACAAGCCGCAGGACGTCCAGGACCGCATCGCCGCGGGTCTCACAGAACGCGATGGTCCACGCGACACGGCAGCGCGCACACACCAGCTACGCCGCCGGTGAACGTCCCGCGAGGTGTGCGGGGAACCGCGCGACCAGCCCCCGCCGGGCCCCGCGATCAAGACAGCGTTCGCGGGGGCCCGGCCGCACAGGCCGCGCCCCCGCCCCCCGCGAGCTGATTCACACCGGCTCGGGCACCAGAACCGTCCCCCGCCGCGCGGCGACCGTCTCCGCGACCGCGAGGCCGGTGACCGCGGCCAGCATCAGCAGGGTGCCGAGCACCGTCGAGACGGTCAGTTCCTCGCCGAGCAGCACCACGGCGATGACCGCGGCGCTCAGTGGTTCGAGGAGCGTGATCACGGAGACGGTCGCGGACCGGATGACGGCGGCGCCCGCGAAGTACAGGGCGTAGGCGACCGCCGTCGGGATCACCGCGATGTACAGCAGGTACAGGCCCATCCGCGCCGGTTCCGCGGTGTGCGGGACCAGGCCCTCCACCGCGGCGAGCGGCAGGAGGCAGACGGACACCACGGCGAACGACCAGACCGTCGTGTCGGACGAGTCGGTGCCGCCGTTCCGCCCCCACCACCGCGTGAGCAGCGTCATCGTGGCGTAGGCGGCCGCCGAGAGCAGCCCCCACCCGACGCCCGCCGGACGGACGCTCGCGCCCCCGCCGCCGAGGACGAGCACCACGAGCCCGGCAAGGGCCCCGGCCACGGCGACGACACCGCCACGACCGAGCATCTCCCCCATGGTCAACCGGGCCCCGAGAGCGATGAGTACGGGCCCGGCGCCCATCGTGACCACCGTGCCGACCGCGAGTCCGGTCGACTCGACGGCCGCGAAGTAGGCGGTCTGGAACACGGCGAGGGTTACGCCGGTCACCACGATCCGCGGCAGCCTGCGCCGCATCGGGGCGTTCGCGACGGCGTCGGCGGACCGTCGGCGCGAGCGCACCAGACGGACGGCGAACAGCAGCACGAAGCCGCCCGCGCAGCGCCAGAAGGACAGGCTGACCGGTCCCATGTCGCTGGCGCCGAAGACCAGCGCGGCGGCGGCACCGGCGGTGCCCCAGGCCGTACCGGCGACGATCAGATAGAAGAGGCCTCGTCCGACGGACAGGCCGGAGACAGCAGTCGACACATTCGACACGTGAGTTCTCCGCAGAAAGAAAAGAAGGTCCCTGGCTCCGTCTGCGGGCAGCGTCGTTCACCCGGCCGACGGCCGGGTGTGATCCGGGAGTGCCCGCGCCTATGCGGCCGGGGGCGGAAGAACGAGCGCGCGTGAATGCATGATCAACACCCTAGACGGCGGTACCGGTCGACGACAACCGCTCTTCCGGCTCCGGCAGACCGCCCGCGGCCGGCCCCCCACGGGGCTTGGTGGGCGTGGACGACTGGGCGATGAGCGCCCCCGCGAGCACCACGGCGCCCCCGATGATCTGCGGCGCCGACAGGTGTTCGCCCAGCATGACCCAGGCGAGCACGGTGGCGATGACCGCTTCCAGACAGGCCACGACGCCCGCCACCTGCGGCGAGAGCCGACGCACCGAGAGCACGCCGGTGACGTACGCCACGACGGTCGCGATGAGCACGATCCAGGCGATGAGCGCCCACGCGGGCACGGCCGTGCCGTCCATGTCCGCGTTCCCGGCGAGCACCGACCAGTCCATGCCCCAGGGGCGCGCCACGACGGTCAGCACCACGGCACCGATCAGCAGCCCGTACGCGATGACGCCGAGCGGGTCGGGGGCGTCGTCGCCCGCGTCGCTGCCCTGATCGGACAGGACGAAGTAGCCGACCTGGCAGCACGCGGCGCCCAGCGCGAGGAGCAGCCCCACGGCGTCGAAGCTCAGCCCGGCCCACACCTCGACGACGCAGGCGAGCCCGCCGACCGCGAGCACCACGCCCACCGCGGCCGCGCGCGTCACGGGCCGCCGCTGCACGAAACGCACCCAGCCGAGCACGAGCGCGGGCGCGAGGTATTCGACAAGCAGCGCGACACCGACGGGGATGCGGGAGATCGCCGCGAAGTAGCAGGCCTGGACACCGGCCACGGCGAGCAGGCCGAAGCCGAGCAGCAGCGCGGGCCTGCGGAGCAGCAGCCCGCGGTGGCGCCAGGCGACCGGCAGCATCACGAGAGCGGCGCCCGCCACCCGCAGCCACACGACGTGGAGCGGGTCGAGGCCCGCCTCGATCAGCGGCTTGGCCGCGACGCCCGAGCCGCCGAAGGCGACCGCCGATCCCAGGGCGAGCCCCAGGCCGACACCTCTCGCCCGGCTCGGCCCCGAGCCGTTCCTTTTCCCCTGAGACGCTTGCACCGGCACATCATGGCAGGAGGTGTCATGAGCGTCACCCCCGATAGACCCTGTCTCAATCGGCGGACGTCTCCGCGTACGGATCGGTGGAGACGTCGGCGGATGTCCCGGTGAACGGATCGCCCTCGATCCGCCGGAGGATCGCCTGCGGGTCGGCTCCGGACCGCCCCAGGACCTCGACCGCGCGGCATTCCGGATCGGCGACGAGCGCCACCAGGAGGTCGACGCCCAGAGCCCGCGGTGCACCACGGCGCTCGGCCCGCTCGACGGCCGCTTCCATGGCGGCACTCGCGGACGGCGACCAGCCCGTCTCCTTCACGGGGGCGGAAGGGCCCTGACGCACCATCGGCACAGCTCCGGAGTCCTCCACGGTCCCGCGCCACTGCAGCCCGTATCCGATGCTGCGCTGGACGAGATAACCGAGCAACCGCACCACCCGAGCCCCCTGGCCGAAGGCCGCCCGCACCTCGGGGTCGGTCTCCAGGAGGGAGTGCAGCAGATGCGCGGTGTCGATCTGACGGTCTCCGTCACGTACCGCGCGCCTGCGCGCGCCGGCCACCACGGACGCCAGCGCCGCGCTCAGTCGGGAGTCGGTCTCTGCTCGGATCGGGCCGGGCTCGGCGCCCTGCGGGGTACGGCTTTGCACATCTTCCACCCCATCAGCCCCCGAAGGCGGCGTCATCGGCGGCGGGAAGCATCTTCGCGTCCGACACAGGTTGGGTACGCATGAGCGGCTTCTCCTCCTTACGGATGAGATCTGGCTGTTCTCCCCCGAGGGGCGCGCGCCGCCTTGATCAGCGCCGGACACGCAACCACGCCGCACCGGTCACTCGTCTTTCAGGTATGGAGCGCAGGTGCTGGATGGTCGCGCTGCCGGCGGTCGACGGCAGGCAGTACGTGTACCGGGTGTACGCACCCGAAAACGCGCTGCCTGCCGACCTTTTCTGGGATGCCTGGCACTGCCACGACGAGAGCCCGTTCCCCAGAGCGTGCGATCTCTTCGACGCGGCGGTGATACGCAGGGTGGGCTGACGTCCGCCCGCCCCCGCGGTCCCGCGGGCTCACCAGCGTCTGCGGTCTACGCGGGCCGCGTCCCGATGACGACTGTCGCGTACCTCTCCTCGTCGCTCACCGACCGCGGCGCGAGTCCTCCGTCGGCGACCGCTTCGAGCGCGTACGGCACCTGCCGCTCGCTGGTCTCGAACAGCAGCCTGCCGCCGGGAGCCAGCCAGTCAGCCGCGTCCGCGGTCACCCGCCGCAGCACGTCGAGGCCGTCCGCTCCGCCGTCGAGCGCCACACGCGCCTCATGGACACGTGCCTCCGGCGGCAGCAGACCCACCTCTTCGGAGGGTACGTAGGGGACGTTCGCCAGCAGTACGCCGACACGGCCCCGGAGGGCGTCCGGCAACGGCTCGTAGAGGTCGCCCTCGTACACCCGTCCGCCCACGTCGGCGACGTTCCGCCGCGCGCAGCGCACGGCGGCGGGGTCGATGTCGGCCGCGTGCAGCTCGATCCCGTCGACCGCGGCGGCGAGCGCGGCACCGAGCGCCCCGGAGCCGCAGCACAGGTCGACGGCGACGGCGCCGGGCCCGGCAAGGGCGGCGGCCTGCTCCACGAGAAACTCGGTGCGCCTGCGCGGCACGAAGACGCCCATGTCCACGGCGATCCGCAGACCGCTGAACTCCGCCCAGCCAAGTACGTGTTCGAGCGGCTGGCCGATGACGCGCCGCTCCACCATGGCGGCGAGTTCGTCGGGGTCGCGGGCGGCGCCGACGAGCAACTCCGCCTCGTCCTCGGCGAAGACGCAGCCGGCGGCGCGCAGCCTGGTGACGACGGCGGACGGGGTGAGGGACGTCATGGGTGATGAAGCGGGTGACGAAGGTGAAGCCGACATGCGAAGAGAAACCTTTCGGGACGCCTTGCGGGGCTCCCTCGGTCACCTATGCCGGGTGAACCGCGCGGTCGCGAAGGGGGAGCGCCCGACCTGCTGCTGCGGTAATGGGGCTCACCTCCTGAGTCCGTCTTCCCGCGTCCGTCGCGGGGATGGCCACAGTACCTGACCTGGTTCGGGGCAATGTCGCCGGAGCACCCACCAGATCTGACAGTCCATCAGTATTGAATGTTCCGGGCCCTGCGGCTACGTTCCGCGACACCGCAGCTGCGCCCCGCCGCAGCGCCCGAAGAGAAGGGTCGTCGCATGGCCGAAGTCAGCGCCGAAGCACGGATCGAGGCGCCCGCGGAGAAGGTCTGGGCCCAGCTCACCGACTTCTCCTCGTACGGCGAGTGGAACGCCACGCACACCGGTTTCCCGAAGGGTGCCCCCACCACGCTGGAGGAGGGCGGCACGTTCGCGGAGAACATGAAGTTGATGGGCTTCCCGGCCGAGGTCGACTGGACGATCGAGGAGCTGACGAGCGAGCGCGCCCTGGCGATCAAGGGCAAGGGCCCGATGGGCGTCACGGTCGCCACCCGCTACTCCCTCACACCTCTGGGGGACGCGACGAACGTACGCATAGACGGAGAGTTCACGGGCGCGGCGGTCTCCCTGATGGCGGGCAAACTCAAGGACTCGGCCACGGCCGCCCTGAACGAGTCACTGCGGAAGCTGGCGGGCTTGGTGACCTGAGGTGACCTGAGGCGCGCCTGCTCCCTTACTCCTCCGACACACGAAGAGGCGCCCCACACATGCGGTGCGGGGCGCCTCAACGGCAATGAGGGCCACCGGCCCCCACCGCCTCAGTCCTCATCGGCGAGGATCAGGTACAGCTTCTTGCGGGCGTCGTTGATGACCGTGAGAGCCTTCTCGCGCTGCTCCTTGCTGCCGGTCTTCCAGACCTGACCGAACGCCTCCATCAGACCGGAACCGGCCTGCCGGATCTCGCTCAGCGCCTCCC
This sequence comes from Streptomyces sp. NPDC050147, assembly GCF_040660195.1. Classification (NCBI taxonomy): domain Bacteria; kingdom Bacillati; phylum Actinomycetota; class Actinomycetes; order Kitasatosporales; family Streptomycetaceae; genus Streptomyces; species Streptomyces sp. NPDC050147. The sequence continues at coordinate 7,878 of NZ_JBFALJ010000048.1, forward strand.
AGTCGACCCCGCGCCCGGCCTCTTCCCAAGGCGCGTCGGGACCTTCGTCGGCTGCGATGCGACCCGCGTCCGTGAGCGAGAAGAGCTTCTTGCCGCCCTCGCTCGCGCTGGTGATCAGCCCCTCGTCCTCCAGAAGCTGGAGGGTCGGGTAGACCGAACCGGGGCTGGGCTTCCACGCCCCGCCGCTGCGCTCGGCGATCTCCTGGATCATCTCGTAGCCGTGCATCGGCCGGTCCTTCAGGAGAGCCAGGATCGAAGCGCGTACGTCACCGCGCCTCGCCCTGCCCCGCGGACCGCCCCTGCCGCCGCGACCGCCCCAGGGGCCGCCGGGCCCACCGAAGCCGGGCCCGAAGGGGCCGAACGCGGCGCGCCGCCCTTCGAAACCGCCGCGGCCCTCGTGACCGGGGCCGCACTTTCCTCGTCCGTGCTCGTGTTCATAACCGTGGGAACGCATCGCCATCACTCCTCTAGATGTCATCGATCAACCGTGTAGTCGTTGATCAGTCGCGATGCGTCAACGATATATCGGGACTGTTCGTCTGGCAAGCCCCTTGCGGAGACCCACCGGGGAGGCCGTCCGAAACGGTCAGCTCATGTGCGCCTTGACGTGGTCGATCACCTCGTTGAACTCCTTCGTCGGCGAGAAGTCGACGTACTCGCAGTCCTCGAGCGCCTGCGGGGCGTGGCCGGGCGCCCAGTAGAAGGCCTCGCCGGCCTCGTAGATCTCGTCACCGGACGCCGTCCGCATCTTCAGCCGGCCCTTGAGCAGGTACCCCCAGTGGGGGCACTGGCACAGGCCGTCCGGCTGCCCCGTGAGAAGCGGCGCCATATCCGTGCCCTGCGGCAGCCGCGCGAACGCGACCGTCATGTCTCCTCCGACATCCCGCATGCGCAGCTCCACGCCGCCGCCCTCGATCGCGACAGGAGTGTCGTTCCGCGTCGTCGCCGTCATGGTTCCTCCTCATCGGGCCCGTTGGCCGGACCAGGGAATCCCCTCTCTTCCAGCCTGTGCCCGTCGAGAGTGGGACGCGAGGCGGGCTCAGCAGGCAGCCAATCGGGCCACTCACCCCCGATTGGCCTTGTCCCGTCCGCGCATTGGCCCGCTAGCGTCGTAGGCATGCCGATTTCTCACCGCATCCGCGTCGTCGACGCCTTCACCGACCGTCCCTTCTCGGGCAACCCCGCAGGCGTCCTCCTCCTCGACGCCTTCCCCGATGACGCCTGGCTGCAGAACGTGGCCAAGGAGGTCAATCACGCCGAGACCGCCTTCGCTCACCGCCTCCCCGCCGGCGCCGAAGCCGACTGGGCGCTCAGGTGGTTCACGCCCTCCACCGAGGTCGACCTCTGCGGCCACGCCACGCTCGCCACCGCCCACGTACTGCATGCCACCGGCTCCGCCGAAGGCCCCGTACGGTTCGCCACCCGCAGCGGCGTCCTGACCACGACCGCGCATGCGGACGGCACCGTCACCATGGACTTCCCGACCGCCCCGCTCACCCCGGCCGAGATCCCCGACGGCGTGGCGGAGGCACTCGGCGCCGAGCCTCTCGCGGTGTTCGACGCCGGGGCGAGCCTCGGTGACCTGCTGGTCGAGCTCGCCGACGAGAAGACGGTGCGCGCCCTCACCCCGGACCACAAGTCCCTCATCCGGCACTCCGAACGCGGCATCATCGCCACCGCACAGGCCGAAGACCCCACCGGCGAATACGACTTCGTCTCCCGCGGCTTCTTCCCGCGCGTCGGCATCGACGAGGACCCGGTGACCGGCAGCGCCCACACGGCCCTGGCCCCCTTCTGGTCCCAGCGCCTGGGCCGCACGGAGCTCACCGGCCTGCAGGCCTCGGCCCGCAGTGGCCTCGTCCGCACGGAGCTTCGCGGTGACCGCACCCTCCTGACCGGTCGCGCGGTCACCGTCATCGAGGGTGACCTGTACGCCTGACTCGCCGACGCACCTGAGCATCGCTGTGGGGACGTACGACCCGTCGTACGTCCCCACAGAAGCGCCCACCTTTACAGCGCCCACCTCTACAGAAGCGCCCGTCAGAACCGCCTGCCGGGCCACCTCCACCTAAGGCGTCGGCAGCCACCCCACCTTCCCCGCAAGCAGCGCGTACCCCACGAACGCGCCGATATCCAGCAGCGCATGCGCCACCACCAGCGGCCCGACCCGCCCCCACCGCCGGTACAGGAGCACGAAGACCACCCCCATCACCATGTTCCCGATGAACCCGCCGATGCCCTGATAGAGGTGGTACGAGCCGCGCAGCACCGAGCTCCCGACCAGCGCCGCCATCGGCGTCCACCCCAACTGCCCGAACCTGCGCAGCAGATAGCCGACGACGATCACTTCCTCGAGCACCGCGTTCTGCACCGCGGACAGCACGAGCACCGGGTACTTCCACCAGACGTCGGGCAGGTCCTCCGGCACCACCGTCAGGTTGAACCCGAGCCCCCGTGCCGCCAGATAGAACGCGATACCGGTACTGCCGATCACCGCGGCGATCGCCGCTCCACGCCCCAGGTCCGGCCAGGGCCGGCTCCGGTCGAAGCCGATCGTGCGCAGCCCGGCGCCCTCCCGGATCAGGAAGTGCGCGACCAGCGCCACCGGCACCAACGCCGTCGTGATTCCGAACAATTGCCACGCGAGATCAAGCCATGGCCGCCCCGGAGCGGCCGACGCATTCATGGTCGCTGCCTGGTCCTTGAGACCACCCGGTTTGGTGACCGATCCGACAAAGCTGATCAGCGCGGACACACCGCTCGCGCCCAGCGAGAGCGCCAGGACGAGCAGAGTCTCGTCCCGGAGGATCCGTCGCGATGGCCCCTCGTCGCGAAAAGAACCGGCCAACGGCCCGGACTCCGCTTGCACTCCGCCTCCAGTTGAGTAATCCCGCCTCATCCCCATCCCCGTCCCGCTAGGGTCTCGAAAGAAGTTACGAAGACCGTGCGCGACAGGCCGAGGGGGACGGACGCCGACTGCGGTCATGCCGCCCCCTCTTTCCTTGCTTCATCACTCAAGGAGGGGCACCACCGCCATGGGACGTCACAGCTTGCCCGATGAGTACGGGACCGACGCACCCGACCCTCGGCCACACACCCGCGGACGCACCGTGGCCATCGCGGCGGCACTCGTCCTGACGGTCGCGGCGGGCACGGCGGTCGCGGCCCGCAGCGACCTGCTGAGCTTCGGCGGTTCGTGCCACGACGACACGGTGGAACTGGACGTCGTCGCCGCCCCCGCCATCGCCCCCGCCCTGCGCGCGGCCGCCGACGACGCGCGCGAGAAGGAGGTCACGTCGGACGGGGCCTGCATCGACGTCCGGGTCACGGCCCGCGATTCGTACAAGGTCGCCGACGAACTGCGCACCGGCCAGGGCGATCCCGGCTACGACGTATGGGTGCCGGACTCCGAACTGTGGCTGCAGCGCGTCGGCCTGGGCGGCAAGCAGGACAGGGTCTCGCCCGCGGGGAACATAGCCTCGTCACCGGTTGGCATGGCCATGGTCCCCGCCGCCTCCGAGAATCTGGGCTGGCCCGAGAAGACCTACAGCTGGCCGGAGTTGACCGGCGCCGCGATGCAGGGCGACAAACTGCGGCTCGGCGCCGCCGATCCCGCGCGCAGCGCGACCGGCCTGCTGGCGCTCGCGAAGCTGAGCGCGTCGGCGAAGAAGTCGGGCGGCAAGGACGGCGACACCCAGGCCGCCGGAATGGCCAAGGCGCTGTCCGCACGCACGTCCGACAGCGACAGCCAGCTTCTCGACACCCTGGCCCGCGACTCCTCCGGCACCGAACAGGGCAACCCGCGACGCAACCAGGCGCTCATCCTCTCCGAACAGGCCGCGTTCAAGCACAACGCGTCGGCGGGCGAGGAGAACAGCCTGGACATGTTCTATCCGAAGGACGGCTCACCGCGACTGGACTACCCGTACACGCTGGTCCAGGAGGACGAGCTCTCCACGGACCAGAGCCGGGCGGCCCTGCGCTTCATGACCCTGTTCAGCGACGAGGAGGGCCGCGCGATCCTGGAGAAGCACGGCTTCAGGACCGGCGCCGAGGCCCCCTCGGAGAAGCTCGTCACGGCGGCCGGCGGCCGCACACCCCAGCCGTACGACGACGAGGCGATCGAGCCGCCCTCGGAGAAGGATCTCCAGGAGACGCTCGGCATGTGGACGATCACCGTCCAGAGCGCCCGGCTCAGCACGGTCGTCGATGTCTCGGACTCGATGGGCGAGTTGGTGCCGGGCCGGGGCCAGACCCGGATGGAGGTCACCAAGTCCTCGCTGCTCCAGGCGCTCGCGGGGTTCACCGACGAGGACGAGATCGGCCTCTGGGAGTTCGCCACCCTCCTGGACGGCGAGCGCGACTACCGCAAGCTCGTGCCCACCGAACGGCTCGGCGACCGCAAGGGCGACGGCACCCAGCGGGACAAGGTCTCGGAGGCCTTCAGCGACCTGGCGCCCATCCCGGGCGGCGCGACCGGCCTGTACGACACCACGCTCGCGGCGTACAAAGAGGCCACGTCCACCTACGCACGCGGCAAGTTCAACGCGCTCGTGGTGCTCACGGACGGCGCCAACCAGGACCCCGGCTCCCTCTCGCGCAGCAACCTCATCGCACAGTTGGAGAACCTCTCCGACCCCAAGCGCCCGGTGCCGCTCATCGCCATCGCGGTCGGCCCGAACGCCGACAAGGAAGAGGTCAAGCAGATCGCGGAGGCGACCGGCGGATCGGGCCATCAGGTCGACGACCCGGCGCAGATCCACGCGGTCATCCTCAAAGCCATCATGGAGGCGGGCAGCCACGGCTGAGCCCTCCGGTACGCCTCAGTTCAGGACCGCGGGTTCCGGCAGCCCCACGGGCCAGGTGTGCACCGGGTCGCCCGCGTGCATCAGCTCGGCGTAGCGCCGCGTGGTCGCGGCGAGCGCGGCCTCGCGTTCGAGCCCGGTCTCCAGGGCCTGGTGGTAGGTGGCAGCCTGCCAGGAGGCGCCGTTCACCCGGCGCCTGCACCGCTCCTCGATGACACCGAGATAGAAGTCCCGGTCGGCGGGCTCCACACCCCACGCGTCGAGCCCGGCCGCGGCAAGCGGCAACAGCTCGTCACGTACGAGAGCGACCGCGGGCACCTCCACGATCCCGCCCGACCGGCCGCGCCGCGGCCACCGCAGACGGGCCTCGATGCCGTCGCGGCACGCGGTGTCGAAGTTGCGGGCCGCGGCGTCGAAGGGCAGCCGTGTCCACACGGGCCTGGGCTCCTCGGCGAGGGCGCGTACGACGCCGTAGTAGAAGGCGGCATTGGCGATGACGTCGGTGACGGTGGGGCCCGCGGGCAGGACGCGGTTCTCCACCCGAAGGTGCGGGACGCCGCCCGCGATGCCGTAGACGGGGCGGTTCCAGCGGTACACGGTGCCGTTGTGCAGGACGAGTTCGCTGAGCTGCGGCACCCGGCCGCCGTCGAGCGCCTCCAGCGGGTCCTCGTCGTCCACGAGGGGCAGCAGCGCGGGAAAGTAGCGCAGGTTCTCCTCGAAGAGCTCGTACGCGTCGCTGATCCAGCGCTCGCCGAACCAGGTCCTCGGCCGCACGCCCTGTGCCTGGAGCTCGGGCGGGCGGGTGTCGGTCGACTGCAGGAACAGTGGCGGCCGCGACTCGCGCCACAGCTCACGCCCGAACAGGAACGGCGCGTTGGCGCCGACGGCGACCTGCGCGGCGGCGACGGCCTGGGCCGCGTTCCACACATCGGCGAACCTGCCCGGGGTGACCTGGAGGTGCAACTGCACCGAGGTGCACGCCGCTTCGGGCGCGATCGACGCGGACGTACAGGTGAGCCGCTCCACGCCCTGGATGTCCAGGACGAACTCCTCGCCGCGCGCGGCGACGATCTGGTCGTTGAGCAGCGCGTAGCGGTCGACGTCGGAAAGGTTTCCCGAGACCAGGTCGTGGTGTGCGAGTGTCGGCAGAATGCCGATCATCACGATTCCGGCGTTCACCTCGTTCGCTTTTCGGTGGGCATAGGCGAGGCCGGTGCGCAGTTCCTCGGCGAGACGGTCCAGAACGCGTCCGCCCAGTCGGTGCGGTGCGATATTGACTTCAAGATTGAACATTCCGAGTTCTGTCTGAAAGTCCCGGCTCGCGATCCGTTCAAGAACTTCAGCATTCAGCATTCTCGGCATGCCGTCGGGCCCCGCGAGATTCAGCTCGATCTCCACGCCCATCAGATTCTTCGGCCGGTCGAACCGCTCCTCGTCCAACAGCCTCCGCAGCCCCGTCAGACACTCTTTGAGCTTGTTCCTGTACCGGAGCCGCTCGGCCAGATCAAACGTTCTCGCTACGACCTTCTCTCCCATCGAAGCGTCCCCTCCTCGGATGGGCAGCCATTGATCCGGCCGCTGTGTCTCGGTGGATGATGCCCTGCAATGTGATCGATAACGCCCCGCACATGCCGCTGGCCCAGTACGCTCTACGCCAAGTCCGGGCGGCACATTCATCGGGCATGAGGTACGCCGGGGAATCCTCGCACCGACGCCTGGTGACAAACACCGACGAGAATCGGCCGACCGCTCCGGGGAAGGCAGCCGAGGTCAAACGTCCGGGCTCTTCCAGAATCGGGTTAAAGCCCGCAAACTGGCGACCTGATAACGCCTTGCAGGCAATATCAGGTACGGTTAGACGAAACACTGCCTGAACACGTGTCGTATAAACTCCGCGAACGAGGCAGAGAGTTGGCGCTCGCGGTCCCCAGCCCCCGCCCCCGCCCCTCTGCCCCCGGAGCAGACAGCGACGTCCGCACCTGTCCTCGTTCCACCGTGCCTGTCGAATGAGAGAGGCGACCCATCATGCCGCTGCAAGTCCCCCCGGCTCCCGCGCCCGCCCTGCGCAGCGTCCTCGCGGCACTCGGTTCACCCACCGCCGTACGCGAAGCCCGCACCCCGTCCCTGCGCGCAGCACAGGGACCCGTAAGCCCCGAACTCCCGTTGCCCGTACACGTACTTGACCGGATCACTCCGTCGGGCACCGCGCCCACCCGGCTCGCGGGGTGGCGGTTTCTGATCCGCGCCGGCGAGCGAGCCGTCGCCGCCGCGGACACGATGCTGACTCCTGACGGGTGGGCCTTCTCGCACTTCTTCGAAGGCCCGTACATAGCGTCCACGGAGCGCGCCCTTCGTCATGCCGAAGCGATGCCAATGCCGTACCAACCACGACTGTTGTCCGTACCCGAGCTTTACATGCTGACACTCTGGTTGCACGGCGACTGCACCGCGGACGGCGCCGGCGGCCACCTCGCGCCCTCAGATGTCCTCGTGCCCCTGGCGCCCGCGCCCCCGGGCATCGCGGCGCACCATCCGCACCGCGCGTCGGAGCTCCTGAAGGTCCTCACGCACCGCATGGCCCCGGCACCGCTGCTCGGCTCACCCGCCTGACCTCGCAGCACGTCCCCGTGCCCCGCCGCCGTCCAGGCCGCGGGGCTCGGTGCATGGTGTGCCCATACGGACTAGCCCGGTATGACCACCCCGAACCACCCGAAGAGACAGTGCAGTTGGGCTGAACCGTCCGGGCGGGTGATACGTCATTAAGCAGTAAGGAGCGCTGCCGCTAAATCCCTGCGGATTCACGCCCGTAGGGCAACACTGGGACAGGACCGACTTGACGGGGGGCGGCCATGAACACCGCATCGAGCCGCAAAGCAGACGTCACAGCCATCACATCGCAGCGAAAGAACCCATCCATGTGCCAGCACCAACCACCGTGCCCGACAGCCGACTCCGCGGACCGGGAGGCCGCGCTCCTCATCGCGAGCCACCCGGAGCAGGGCTGGAGCCTGCTGTGCAACGGCGTCCTCCTCTTCGAGGACACCGGTGAGCTGCTGCCGGACGGCCAGATCATCGCCCCGCACCGACCGCTGGGCACGGACAAGATCATGACCGCCGCCTGACCCGGCGGCCGCACGGCACGGACAGACAAGGGGCCGACCCGGAGACACACCTCCGGACCGGCCCCCCTCGCATGTTCGGGCCCCGCTGTCAGTCCTCGTACGCATCCAGCGGCGGGCAGGAGCAGACCAAATTCCGGTCGCCGTACGCCTGATCGATGCGGCGCACCGGCGGCCAGTACTTGTCCGCGGCCACCACACCGGCCGGGAAGACGGCCTCCTCGCGGCTGTACGCGTGCTCCCACTCCCCGCCGAGCGCGGCAGCGGTGTGCGGGGCGTTCCGCAGCGGGTTGTCATCGGCGGGCCAGTCGCCGCCCACCTTCTCGATCTCCGCGCGAATGCTGATCATCGCCTCGCAGAACCGGTCGATCTCGACCAGGTCCTCGCTCTCGGTCGGCTCGATCATCAGCGTCCCCGCGACCGGGAACGACATGGTCGGCGCGTGGAAGCCGTAGTCGATGAGCCGCTTCGCGATGTCGTCGACACTGACACCGGTCGCCTTGCTGATCGGCCGCAGATCGATGATGCACTCGTGCGCGACGAGCCCGCCGGGGCCGGTGTAGAGCACGGGGTAATGCGGCTCCAGGCGCTTGGCGATGTAGTTCGCGGAGAGCACCGCGACCTGCGTGGCGCGCTTGAGGCCCTCGCCGCCCATGAGGCGTACGTACGCCCAGGAGATCGGCAGGATTCCGGCCGAGCCCCACGGCGCGGCGGAGATCGGGCCGACCCCCGTCTCGGGGCCCGCGGCGGGCTGCAGCGGGTGGTTGGGCAGGTACGGCGCGAGGTGCTCGCGCACACCGACCGGACCGACGCCGGGGCCACCGCCGCCGTGCGGGATGCAGAAGGTCTTGTGCAGGTTCAGGTGCGAGACGTCGCCGCCGAACTTGCCGGGCTGGGCGAGACCCACAAGGGCGTTGAGGTTCGCCCCGTCGACGTACACCTGGCCGCCCGCCTCGTGCACCTGGGCGCAGATGTCGGCGACGTGCTCCTCGAACACACCGTGCGTGGACGGGTACGTGATCATGAGCACGGACAGTTCGTCGCGGTGCTTCTCGATCTTGGCGCGCAGGTCCTCGACGTCGATCTCGCCGTCGTCGCTGGTCTTCACGACGACGACCTTCATGCCGGCCATCACGGCGCTCGCGGCGTTGGTGCCGTGCGCGGACGACGGGATGAGGCAGACGGTGCGCTGCTCGTCGCCGTTGGCGCGGTGGTAGCCACGGACCGCGAGCAGACCGGCGAGCTCACCCTGCGAACCGGCGTTGGGCTGCAGGGAGACCTTGTCGTACCCGGTGACCTCGGCGAGCCGCTCCTCCAGCTCACGGATGAGCGTCAGATAGCCCTGCGCCTGCTGGGCGGGCGCGAAGGGGTGCAGCTGGCCGAACTCGGGCCAGGTGACCGGCTCCATCTCGGTGGTCGCGTTGAGCTTCATGGTGCAGGAGCCCAGCGGGATCATGCCGCGGTCGAGCGCGTAGTCGCGGTCGGCCAGCTTGCGCAGGTAGCGCAGCATGGCGGTCTCGGAGCGGTACTGGTGGAAGACGGGGTGCGTCAGGTACTCGTCGTCGCGCGACAGCTCCGCCGGAAGCGAGTCCTCGGTCTCCGCGTCGAGCGCCTCGATGTCGGCCTCAACCCCGAAAGCGGTCCAGATCGCGGTCACTTGCTTGCGCGTGGTGGTCTCGTCGCAGGCCAGGGAGACATGATCGGCGTCGACCTGGTGGATGTTGACGCCACCCTCGCGGGCCGCGGCGACGAGCGCCTCGGCCCTGCCGGGCACCCGCACGGTGAGGGTGTCGAAGTACGCGCCGTGCACGACCTCGACCCCGCCCGCGGTGAGCCCCGCGGCGAGCACGGTGGCGTAGCGGTGGGTACGCCGTGCGATGGACTTGAGACCCTCGGGTCCGTGGTAGACCGCGTACATTCCGGCCATCACGGCGAGCAGCACCTGCGCGGTACAGATGTTGCTGGTGGCCTTCTCGCGGCGGATGTGCTGCTCACGGGTCTGCAGCGCGAGCCGGTAGGCCCTGTTGCCGTCCGCGTCCACGGAGACGCCGACGAGCCGCCCCGGCAGGCTGCGGGCGAACTTCTCGCGCACCGCCATGTAACCGGCGTGCGGGCCGCCGAAGCCCATCGGGACGCCGAAGCGCTGCGTCGTCCCGACGGCGATGTCGGCGCCGAGCTCACCGGGCGAGGTGAGCAGCGTGAGGGCCAGCAGGTCCGCGGCGACGGAGACGATGGCACCGAGTTCGTGCGCCTGCTCGATGAGGGGCTTGATGTCGCGTACGGCACCGGAGGCGCCGGGGTACTGGATCAGTACGCCGACGACACCGCGCTCGGCGACCTCGGCCGGGACGCCCTGGCTCAGATCGGCGACGACGACGTCCACACCCGTCGGCTCGGCGCGGGTCTGGATGACGGCTATCGTCTGCGGCAACGCGTCGGCGTCGACCAGGAACACACCGTCCTTGACCTTGCCCATGCGCCGCGAGAGCGCCATGGCCTCGGCGGCGGCGGTGCCCTCGTCGAGCAGCGAGGCGCCGGAGGTGGGCAGCCCGGTCAGCTCGGCGACGACGGTCTGGAAGTTGAGCAGCGCCTCGAGGCGGCCCTGGGAGATCTCGGGCTGGTACGGCGTGTAAGCGGTGTACCACGCCGGGTTCTCCATCACGTTCCGCAGGATCACCGGCGGGGTGAAGGTCCCGTAGTAACCGAGCCCGATCATGGAATCGAGGACCTGGTTGCGGTCCGCGAGGGAACGCAGTTCGGCGAGCACCTCGGCCTCGGTGCGTGCCCCCGGAAGGTTCAGCGCCTCGGCGTTCTTGATCACATCCGGCACGGCGGCCGCGGTGAGCTCGTCGAGCGAGCCGTACCCGACCTGCGCGAGCATCTTGGCCCGTGCTTCCACATCGGGACCGATGTGCCGCTGCTCGAAGGGGATGCCCTGTTCGAGCTGTGAGAGCGGGATACGAGGGGTGGCGGTCATTGCGGAGGCCTCCTGGTCTGACGCGACCTGCGAGGGGCACCACGGCGCGGGTACCCGGACGGCCTCCCCCTCTGTCATCTCAACCTGAGAGTTTCACCGGTCCACGCCCCGCGAGAGGCGTCGTACCGGCTTTCACCGTCGGTGAGGAAGGGGACCGGAACGTGCCCGCCCGACGCCCGCCCTACTTTCCAGAGTGACCTCGTCCGTGCGGTACAGGGGCCTGAGAGATTCCGGGGAGGAGTTGCTCCTTCGGCGCCTCCGGTGTCTCCACCGGAGAGCTCTCCCGCACGGGGTCAGCAGCCAAGCGCCAGCCTACCAGCGCGGACCGTGACCGTTCCCTCGAGTGGCCACCTGCCCCGAAGTGCTCTTTCGTAGTGATTGCGAACGAACGAGGATGAGTTACGCCCCACTTCGACACGCCTCGACCAGTTGGAGGGCCCGTGCAGACCGACATCGATCCGCGCCACTTGATCGGCCGGAAGGCGTTCGACCGGAACGGGGCCAAGATCGGCACGATCGACGAGGTCTATCTCGACGACGCGACGGGCGCCCCGGAGTGGGCGGCCATACGCACGGGTCTGTTCAGCAGGGACACGTTCGTCCCCCTGGAACCGAGTGAGCTCAGGAGCGACGGCACCCTGCGCATCCCCTTCGAACGCTCACTGATCAAGGACGCCCCCGATTTCGGCGTGGGCCGCCACCTCTCCCCCGAACAGGAACTGCAGCTCTACCACCATTACGGCCTGGACATCGCGCCCCCGCCTCCCCCGCCACCGCCGCCGGACAAGGACTTCGGCAACATCGCGGGCCGGGACAGCCCCTGACGCCCGCCCGGCCCCCAAGTGGCCCCTTCGGGGGAGCCACCGGCGTCACCGCGGCTCCAGCGCCTCAGGCGACGCCACCAGAGGCAAGGGCTCCGCGGGCTCGAGCGCCGGATCATCCGTACGGAACGTCCGCACTCGCCCCGGCGTCGAGGACTCCGGCGTCTCGAAGCGAACCGTCACCCGCCCCAGGCCGCTGCCCTGCACCCACCCGTGCCCATACTCGGCATGCCGCACGTCGTGCCCGGCGGCCCACCGTCGCTCGGCCGGAACGACCGGCTCCGCCACCGTCTCGACCACGGGTTCCGCCCCTGCATCCCCGGCGCCCTCCTCCTCCGCCTTCTGCTGCGTCTCCAGAGCCTCCGCCGCCTCGGCCCGGGCCTCGGCCTGCGCCTGGGCCTGTGCCTGCGCGAAGAGGTCCTCCTGCGTGTAGTCGGCGAGCCCCGTGACGCCCACCCCGAGGAGCCGCACGCCCCCGGTGGTGTCCACGGACTCGAGAAGACGCGCGGCGGCCTCACGGACCACTCCGGGGTCGTCCGTCGGCCCGCGCAGCGTCTCGGAGCGCGTCAGCGTCGAGAAGTCGAACCGCCGCACCTTCAGGACGATGGTCCGCCCCGAGTGCCCCGCCGCGCGCAGCCGCTCCACGCACCGGTCGGCGAGCCGCGTGACCTCGCCCCTGACCCGCACCCGGTCATGGATATCCACGTCGTAGGTGTCCTCCACGCTGACCGACTTGGACTCCCGCTCCGCCACCACGGGCCGCTCGTCCCGCGCCAGCGCCATCGCGTACAGCGCGCTCCCGTGCGACTTCCCGAGCAGTCGTACGAGCTCGTCCTCGCCCGCCTCCGCGATCTCCCCCACGGTCGTGATCCCGCCCCGCCGCAGATGGTCCCCGGTGGCGGGACCGACGCCCGGCAGGGTCCGCACCGACATCGGCGCGAGCAGGCCCCGCTCGGTGCCCGGCACTATCAGCCGCAGCCCGTCGGGCTTGGCCTCCTCCGAAGCGATCTTCGCCAGCATCTTGGACGCAGCGAGCCCGACCGACCCCGCGAGCCCCGTCACCGCCTTGATGTCGGCCCGCAACCGCTCGCCCACATCCAGCGCGGACGCCTGGTCGTCGGCCACGCCGCCCGCCTCCAGGTCGACGAAGGCCTCGTCCAGGCTGAGCGGCTCCACCAGCGGCGACAGCTCCCGCAGCAGCGACATCACCTGGTCGCTGATCTCTCGGTAGAGCCCGAAGCGGGGCACCAGATAGGCGGCATTGGGCGCCAGGCGCCGCGCCTGCCCCATGGGCATCGCCGAGTGCACACCGAACTTCCGCGCCTCGTACGAGGCCGTGGCCACCACGCCTCGCGGCCCGAGCCCGCCCACGATGACGGCTTTCCCGCGCAGACTCGGCTTCGCGGCTTGCTCGGCAGACGCGTAGAAGGCATCCATGTCGAGATGCAGGATCGTGGGCGCGGTTCTCACATCTCTGATGCTGCCCTACGCCACTGACAACGCCGCTTCACACGGCCCTGTTGCGCCGCCTCGCGAGCTCGTCGGCGGGGTTCTGCCGCACCAGCGTCTCTCCGGTGTCGATCCGCTCCCCGTGCAGCTGCGAAAGCGCCGCTTCCACGTCCCGCCACACGACGCCCACGGCGATCCCGAAGACCCCCTGGCCGCCCTGGAGCAGGTCGTGGACCTCGTCGGGCGACGTGCACTCGTAGACCGTCGCGCCGTCGCTCATGAGCGTCATCCGCTCCAGGTCCCGGAAACCGCGGTCACGCAGATGCTGGACCGTGGTCCGGATGTTCTGCAGGGACACACCCGTGTCGAGGAACCGCTTCACGATCTTCAGGACGACGACGTCCCGGAAGCTGTAGAGCCGCTGGGTCCCCGAACCGCCCGCGGACCGCACGCTGGGCTCGACCAGGCCCGTACGGGCCCAGTAGTCGAGCTGTCGGTAGGTGATGCCGGCGGCCGCGCACGCGGTCGGCCCCCGGTAACCGATCTGTTCCTGTTCGGACTGTCCGGACGTGGCGTCCCCGCTCCCCTGAACGCTCCCCTGAACCACCATCGGCCTCTGCGGAGAGTGACCGGCCGTGCTGCTGTGAAGCGGATACGGCCCACCCATCGCCGTACCGTCGCCGCTGCTTCTCACGCCGACCTCCGTCCTTGACCTGCCTTCACGACGGTAGGCAGTCACCAGGGGCTCGTCAACGATCGCCACACTCGGCACGCCGAGTGATAATCACCCTAAGAGTGGTTTGCTGTACCGCACCGCCGGGAAAGGCTAGCCGAATGGCCCGCCGGAGCCCCGGTGAGCGACGGCCTACTGGCTGTTGGTACCGAAGTCCTCGGGAGAGATCTGGTCGAGGAACTCGCGGAACTTCTCCACCTCGTCCTCCTGCTCGTCCGGAATGGCGATGCCCGCGTCGTCGAGGACACCGTCGCTGCCGTAGATCGGCGTCCCCGTACGGAGCGCTAGCGCTATGGCGTCGGACGGGCGGGCGCTCACCTCGACTCCACTGGAGAAGACCAGCTCCGCGTAGAAGACACCTTCTCGGAGATCTGTGATGCGCACCTCGGTGAGCTCCTGACCCACCGCCTCCAGCACGTCCTTGAACAGGTCGTGGGTCAGCGGCCGCGCGGGCGCCATCCCCTGCTGTGCGAAGGCGATCGCGGTCGCCTCCCCTGGTCCGATCCAGATGGGGAGGTAGCGATCGCCTCCCACTTCACGCAGGAGCACGATCGGTTGGTTGGAGGGCATTTCCACCCGGACACCTACGACGTCGAGCTCGTTCACACAGCAACCCTAGGACGTGCCCGGCCGGTTTGGGTAGTCGGGCACCCCCCGAGTCAGGGCAAGCGGACCCCGAGCGCGGTCTGCACCAGTGCAGAATGCAGCTTTCCGGTCAGCCCGGCGAGTTCCTTCGTACGGGCTTCCGCATGGGCTCTGGTCTGCGGATTGCGGTGCCGGCGCAGCGGCGCGACGACCTGGTCGACCAGACCGGCCTCACGTTCGGCCGCCGACTTCACGGCACGCAGATGCCTGGGTTCGATGCCGAATCGCCCGAGTTCGAGCACGAGCGCGGCGACCGTCACGGCCTCCGCGTCATAACCACCGTCCGGCAACGGCACGATGAGCCCGTACGTCTCCCAGTCCGCGAGCTGCTCAGCGTCGATCTCGGCGGCGGCAAGCAGCTCCGCACGGCCCACACGGGCGGCAGTGGGCTCCCCGGCGTCACCCACGCCCCAGGCGTCACCGGGGTCACGCGGCTGCCCCGGAGAGGGCACAGAGACCCGCTCTCCGCGCTCCAGGGCGTCCAGGTGCTCCCTGATCACCTTGAGCGGCAGATAGTGGTCACGCTGCATCCTCAGGACGTGACCGAGCCGCTCGACGTCCTGGGGGCTGAACTTGCGGTAGCCCGACGGAGTGCGTTCCGGCTCGATGAGCCCTTCCGACTCCAGGAAACGGATCTTGGAGATCGTGACCTCGGGAAACTCGTCACGCAGCGCGTTCAGCACCGCGCCGATGCTCATCAGCCGACGGTCCTCGGAGGCGGTGCCGTTCCCGGCACCGCCCCTCGGTGTTTGAAGCATGGACCTTCCTGAAGATCAGATGCCGATGCCCCGCTGGCTCGCGTAGAAGACCAGCCGGTACTTGCCGATCTGCACCTCGTCGCCGTTCGACAGCGCGACCGAGTCGATGCGCTCCCTGTTGACGTACGTGCCGTTGAGGCTGCCCACATCGGCGACGGTGAAGGAACCGTCCCCGAGGCGTCGGAACTCCACGTGACGGCGCGAGACGGTCACGTCGTCCAGGAAGATGTCGCTCTGCGGGTGACGTCCGGCCGTGGTCAGGTCGCCGTCCAGGAGGAAGCGGCTGCCCGAGTTCGGCCCACGGCGCACCACGAGGAGCGCGGAGCCGAGCGGCAGTGCGTCAACGGCGGCCTGGGCCTCCGGCGAGAGGGCGGGCGAGGCGGTCTGCCCCGTCACCTCCGCGTCGTAGGCCTCCAGGCCCGAGATGGAGATCGTCGAGGTCGTCTCGGACGGACGCTCCGGCGTGGCCCCGGCCCGCAGCGGCGCACCGCAGTTGGAGCAGAACCGGCTCGCCTCCGCGTTGCGGTTCCCGCACCTCGTACACACCAGGGCCATGGACGGATCCTCCTGCCGCGGCTGCCCCGCGCGGGCATTCGATGCGTACGGATCAGGGGTAAACCCTCCACCCGCACTTGAGGTTGACGGTTCTCCGAAACCTATGCGGCCCGGACCGGCAGGGTCAACAGACGACGCGCCCTGCGCGCCCGAAATGTCACCGCCTGGCCCACCGACCTGGTCACGGAACATCGGGCGCTCGGCGCCCTGCTCCTCGGCATCTCCATGGCGCGGGGCACGGTGCCGGGCGGTGGCGGGATTGCCACTGTCCTCACGTGCGCTCTTGCCGAACAACTTCGCAAACAACTTCACGGGCGATTCCCCTTGACCGAAACAGACCCGCCCGTGGGGCAGGACGAACCCTGATTGCACACACCGGCGTACATCGGCAGCACAGACATCCTCACAACGTCCGTATCCACCAAACAGTTTCCACCACGCACCACGCTTACGGTGCGCCGACCCCCCGCAACCTCATGCCCTTGAACAGCGGCCCCCATGCAGCCCCGCCTCACTGGGACGACGACCGAGCGTAGTCAGGCCGCTTCGCCGCTCGCAAGGCGTCCACGACGATCTTCTCCGCTCGCGTCACGGTGACGGTGGCCTGCTCCTTCTCCAGAGTCTGCACCACTCCACCTGGGATGTTCAGCGCCGGCTCAAGATCCTGCGGCTTGCCGATCACCTTGAACCGGTAGGGCTTGCCGACCTTGCGGCCGTCCACCCGGACACCACGACTGTCCGTATCCGACAGATAGGTGTTGGCCACTACGCGTACATCATTGATCTGGATGGCCTCGGCACCCGCGGCACGCAACTCCTGGATGGCGTCAAGCAGCATGTCCGCCTGAACCGCCCCCTTCTTGTCATCGATGGTCAGCGTGATACCAGGACCCTGCGCCGCCACGGTGCCCGCCAGAATGCCGAGTTGACGCTCCTTCTCGACAGTCTGCTTGCGGGCCTCCTCGGCCTGGTCCGAGCTGTTCTCAAGCCCGGTGCGCTGGTCCTCGAGACGCTGCTTCTCACCTTCCAGACGCTGTGTACGGTCATCGAGTTCATCGAGGATGCGTACGAGATCTTCCTGACGTGCCCCGCGCAGCGCGCTGCTGTCGTTGTTGGAGCGCACCTGGATCGCGAGACCGAGCCCCAGCACGAACAGCAACAGGGCCACGATGAGTTGCGGGCGGGTGACGCGAGGCGGCCACAGCCCCTGGGCCAGCCGCTGACGGCCGCTGAGCGAGGACTTCCCGTCCTGCGCGGTGTCCTGCGGCTCGCCCTGCTGCTTGTCCTGCTGCTCGCCCTGTCCGGGTGCCGTGCCCTCCTCGGGCTCGGCGGGCACGCCGTGCACCTCAGCGGGAAGTTCCCCACTGCGGTTGTCGCCCCCGGGCGTCTTCTCCGTACCCATCCGCGTCACGCCCTGAAGATGTGTCGGCGGATGGCGGCGGCGTTGGAGAAGATCCGGATGCCGAGCACCACCACGACACCGGTGGAGAGCTGAGCGCCCACGCCCAACTTGTCGCCGAGGAACACGATCAGGGCGGCCACGACCACGTTCGAGAGGAACGACACCACGAAGACCTTGTCGTCGAAGATGCCGTCGAGCATCGCGCGCAGGCCTCCGAACACCGCGTCGAGGGCCGCCACCACGGCGATCGGAAGGTACGGCTCGACCACGGCCGGAACCTCGGGCCGGACCAACAATCCGGCCACGACTCCCACGACGAGGCCCAGTACGGCGATCACGATGTGCCCTTTCCTGCCTTCGGCTCTGCTGTACGTACGGTCACACTCGGTGCTGCCGGCAGTCGGACATCATCCTGGACGGAAATGCTGGTCCGGACGCCGAAGTTCTCCTGCAGAGCGTGCAGATACTGACCGTCGCGACTGTTCTGGAATCTCGTGCTCAAGCGCTGCCCGTCGCCCACGGCAAGCACCGTATACGGCGGCACCAGCGGCTTGTTGTCGACCAGTATCGCGTCACCCGCGGCCCTGATCGCCGACAGCGCCGTCAGCCGCTGGTCGTTGATGGCGATCGCCTCCGCGCCGGACTGCCACAGGCCGTTGACGACCCGTTGCATGTCGCGGTCGCGCACTCGTCCGGTGTCGGAGAACCCCGCGCTCTCGCGCGGACCGCCCCCGCCCTGGTCGGCTTCCTTGGCGTCGTCCACCACAAGCTTCACACCGGGCCCATGGGCCTTGGTCGCACCGGAGAGCAGGGACACCAACTCGCCCTGGCTGCCCCCGTGTTTCTTCAGCGCCTCACGCTGCCGCTCGTCCACGTCGTCACGGAGCGTCTCGACGTCCCCTTCGAGCTCGTCGGCGTCCGAAGTCGCCGACTCGATCCGGTCGATGAGCTCCACGCGCTCCTTGGCGACGACCGGAGCCGCTATCCGCGCCTGCGCGGCACCCACCGTCACCACGAGGGCCGCGAGCACGAGACCGAGGGCCAGGCCGAGCTTCGCCCGCAGCGGACGGGGCACACCACCGGCGCCTTTGGCCTTCTTGCGGGCCGCCGCCTCGGCGTAACCCTCGTCCAGACTGTGGTCCATGACCGTGGTCAGCAGCGACATGGAGGCATCCGGGCGCCGGGGGCGCGAGGGAGTGCTCCGAACGGGGGGCTGCTGCGGCATGCCGCACATCGTCGCACGTCGCGGGCGCTACCTCCGAATGGCCCCACCAGCGTGCCGGACGGCACCCCTCAAGGGTGCCGTCCGGCCCGTGCCGCCGGTCAGCGGCCTGCGCTGTCCACCACGGCGGACCACTCGTCGAGCAGCGCCTGAGCGGACGCGTCGTCGGGTCCTTCCGCCCACAGATGAGTGACGGCCTCCGCGGGGTCGGGCAGTACCAGCGCCCAGCGCCCGTCCGACTCCACGACGCGCACGCCATCGGTGGTGTCCACCGAACGCTCTCCCGCCGCCTCCACCACGGTCCGCATCACGAGCCCCTTCACCGCCCAGGGCGTCGCGAGGTCACGCCGCAGCACATGGGCGCGCGGGATACGCGCGTCGATCTGGCTCAGCGTGAGCTGCGTACGCGCCACGAGACCGATCAGCCGCACGAAGGCCGCCGTACCGTCGAAGACGCTGCTGAACTCGGGGATGATGAAACCGGCTCGGCCGTCTCCACCGAAGATGGTCGACTCGTCACGCCCCACGCGCGTCAGGTCGTCGGGCGACGTGGTCGTCCAGTCGACCTGCGTCCCGTGGTACGCGGCCACCTGTTCGCCGATGCGCGTCGTCGTGACGGGCAGCGCGACCCGACCGCTGCGGCGTTCCGCGGCGACCAGGTCGAGCATGACGAGAAGCGCCCGGTCGTCCTCGATGATCCGCCCCTTCTCGTCGACGAGCGAAAGCCGCTCACCGACCGGGTCGAAGCGCACACCGAAGTCGGCGCGCGACGACGCCACGATCTCGCCAAGACGCACGAGGCCCGACCTGCGTGCTTCGTACGTCTCGGTCGGACGCGACTCGTCGAGCCCCGGGTTGATGGTCAACGCGTCGACGCCAAGCCGCCCCAGAAGGCTCGGCAGCACAAGGCCCGCGCTTCCGTTCGAGGCGTCCACGACGACCTTCAGGTTCGACTCGGCCACACCTGTGGTGTCGACATTACGCAGCAACGAACCGGTGTAGGAGTCGAAGACACTGGACGGGAAGTGCAGGTCCCCGATCTCCCCGGGGAAGGCCCGCCGGTATTCCTGGCGCGCGTACACCCGGTCCAGCTTCCGCTGACTCCCCTGCGAAAGGTCGGCACCTCGCGCGTCGAAGAACATGATGTCGACGGAGTCCGGAACCCCCGGCGTCGTCCGGATCATGATCCCGCCGGCACTGCCCCGAGCCGTCTGCTGCCGCGCCACGGGCAGCGGTACATTCTCCAGGTCCCGTACGTCGATGGCGCTGGCCTGCAGGGCCGAGATCACCGCTCGCTTCAACGCTCGGGCGCCTCGGGAGTGGTCACGGGCCGTGGTGACCGTCGATCCCTTCTTGAGGGTCGTGGCGTAGGCCCCCGCCAGCCGCACCGCCAGCTCCGGCGTGATCTCCACGTTCAGAATCCCGGAGACGCCGCGCGCGCCGAAGAGATGGGCCTGGCCCCGGGACTCCCAGATGACAGAGGTGTTGACGAACGCGCCGGCCTCGATCGTCTTGAACGGGTACACCCGGACATTGCCCTGGATAATCGATTCCTCACCGACGAGACACTCGTCGCCGATGACGGCACCGTCCTCGATGCGGGAGGCCCGCATGATGTCGGTGTTCCTCCCGACGACACAGCCTCGCAGGTTGCTGTGCTGGCCGATGTAGACGTTGTCGTGCACGACGGCCTTGTGCAGGAAGGCCCCGGCCTTCACCACGACGTTCGATCCCAGCACCGTGTGCTCACGAATCTCGGCGCCCGCCTCGACCTTGGCATAGTCACCGATGTAGAGCGGTCCGCGCAGCGTGGCGTCGGGGTGGACCTCGGCGCCTTCGGCAACCCACACACCGGGCGAGATCTCGAAGCCGTCGAGCGCGACGTCGACCTTGCGTTCCAGCACGTCGGCCTGCGCCTTGACGTAGCTCTCGTGCGTGCCGACGTCTTCCCAGTAGCCCTCGGCGATGTACCCATAGATGGGCTTGCCTTCCTTCATGAGCTGCGGGAAGACGTCGCCGGACCAGTCCACCGACACATCGGCGTCGACGTAGTCGAAGACCTCGGGCTCCATGACGTAGATGCCCGTGTTCACCGTGTCGGAGAAGACCTGGCCCCAGGTCGGCTTCTCCAGGAAGCGCTCGACCTTTCCTTCCTCGTCCACGATGGTGATGCCGAATTCCAGCGGATTGGGGACGCGCGTCAGACAGACGGTGACAAGCGCGCCCTTCTCCTTGTGGAAGTTGATGAGCTCGGTGAGATCGAAATCAGTCAGCGCATCACCGGAGATCACGAGGAACGCATCGTCCTTCAATGCTTCCTCGGCGTTCTTCACACTCCCGGCAGTGCCGAGTGGCTTCTCCTCATTGGCATAGGTGAGCTCCATCCCAAGCTCTTCACCATCGCCGAAGTAATTCTTGACCAGGGAGGCCAGGAACTGGACTGTCACTACGGTCTCGGTGAGCCCATGCCTCTTGAGCAGCCGCAGCACATGCTCCATGATGGGCCTGTTGGCCACAGGAAGAAGCGGCTTGGGCATGCTCGAGGTCATAGGGCGAAGGCGCGTGCCTTCGCCTCCGGCCATTACGACGGCCTTCATGTCGGAAGCGTCCTCCTCAATAGACGACGATCTAGCCGACTTAGCCAGCCCAAATAGGCCCGTAAAGCTTGCCTACGGGACTGCAAGCCTCTACGGCTGCCAAATCAGCTAGCTCAATCGGCCGTGGTGTCTGCACGGACAAGGCGGCGGACCTGGACCACGTAGAGGATCCCTGCCCACCAGTACAGACTTGTACCCCATCCTGCGAACGCCCATCCGAAAATAGCAGCGAGAGTGCTCATCCAGCCACTTCCATCACTGAGGAGCAGTAGTGGAAAGGCGTACATCAGGTTGAAGGTGGCGGCCTTGCCGAGGAAGTTCACCTGGGGCGGCGGATAGCCGTGACGCCTGAGGATCCAGACCATCACCAGCAGCATCAGCTCACGCAGTAGCAGCGCCGCGGTCAGCCAGAGCGGAAGAATCTCCCGCCAGGTGAGTCCTACCAAGGTCGACAGGATGTAGAGCCGGTCGGCGGCCGGGTCGAGCAGCCGCCCGAGGTTGCTGATCTGGTTCCAGCGGCGGGCCAGCTTGCCGTCGAGATAGTCGCTGATACCGCTCAGCATCAGCACCAGCAGCGCCCAGTGGTCACTCTTGGGACCGCCGAACTCCGGCCTGAGGATCAACCACAGGAAGAGGGGTACGCCGACGAGGCGCGCCATGCTGAGGATGTTCGGGATGGTGAGGACTCGGTCCGTCTGAACGCGAGTTTCCTGGACCTCCACCCGGGGGCCTCCTGTGGGAAACGAGCCGATGATGCCCCCTGACCTTACCGTCAGTTGTCAGCCGGCGGTGCAGAGGGGTGACCCGAGGATTGAAAGGCCCTGGAAACACAAAAAGCCGTGGTCCCTGGACTAATTGTCCAGGGACCACGGCTATAAATTGAGTTCGGCGGCGTCCTACTCTCCCACAGGGTCCCCCCTGCAGTACCATCGGCGCTGTGAGGCTTAGCTTCCGGGTTCGGAATGTAACCGGGCGTT
>NZ_JBFALJ010000049.1:0-29455 GCF_040660195.1 Streptomyces sp. NPDC050147
CTGTGGGAGAGTAGGACGCCGCCGAACTATTATTGACGGGAAACCCCCGCACCCTCTGGGTGCGGGGGTTTTCTGCGTTCCAGACCCCCAACCGACGGCCTTTTCTGCGTTTAGGGTCGAGTTATGCGACACGACTTGGTCATCTTCGACAATGACGGTGTTCTCGTGGACAGCGAGCCGCTCTCCAACACCATCCTGGCCGCCTATCTGACCGAGCTCGGCCACCCCACCACGTATGAGGACTCCCTGCGTGACTACATGGGGGCCGCCGTCCATCGCGTACACGACCTCGTTCTTGAGCGCAGTGGGCAGCGGCTGCCCGCGGATTTCGACGTGGCCTTCCACGCTCGTGTGTTCGCCGCCTTCGAGCGGGAGCTGGAGCCTGTTCCGGGGGCCGTCGACGTACTGGAGAAACTGGTGGCGGGCGGAGTGCCGTACTGCCTCGCCTCGTCCGGGAGTCATGAGCGTATCCGGGTGGGACATCGGCGGACCGGGCTCGACCGGTGGTTCGACGACGGGCGGATCTTCAGCTCCGAGGATGTGGGGCGGGGGAAGCCGGCGCCGGATCTCTTTCTGTACGCCGCCGAGCGGATGGGAGTGACGCCTGAGAAGTGCGTGGTGATCGAGGACAGTCCGTTGGGAGTGGAGGCCGCTGTGGCGGCCGGGATGGATGTCTACGGGTTCACCGCCATGACGCCGGCCGAGCGGCTTGCGGGGGCCACCGAACTCTTCGGCACCATGCGGGACTTGGCTGATCTGCTCGTATGAGGGTGAGCGAGGAGGTCGCCGCGCTCAGGCGGTGAGGTGCGGGGAATTGGGTGGGTGATCTATCTACCCACTGGTAGTCAGGGGTCCTACGCTCAGCAGCCATGACAGACGAGCTGCGGCGCGGCAGGGCCTCTTTGGCGTTCAGCTTCCTGGTGCAGGGCGTCACTTTCGCGCTGCTGGTGACGCGCATCCCCGCCATTCAGGATCAGTACGGGATATCCGACGGCCTGCTGCCGGTGTTCCTCGCCGCTGTGCCGATCCTCGCGGGGGTCGGGAGCGTCGGCACGGAATGGCTGGTCAAGCGGGTGCCGCCCAGCCGTGTGCTGCGGTGGGCGCAGCCCATGGTGCTCCTGGCGCTGCTCGGGGTCGGTGCTGGTGACGCCCTGTGGCAAGTGGCCGTTGCGCTGGGGGCGTTCGGGCTCTCGGTGGGGGCGCTGGACGCGTCCATGAACATGCTCGGGGTGAGTCTGCAGCGGGCGTACGGGCGCAGCATCATGCTGGGGTTCCACGCGGCGTACAGCCTGGGCGGGATCGCGGGGGCGTCGATCGCGTGGGCGGGGGCCCACTGGGATCTGTCGCTCTTCGTCTCGTATCTGCCGGTGGTCGTGGTGCTGTTGCCGGGGGCGCTCGTGGGGAGTCGGTGGTACGTCGATGCCGACCGTGGGGGTGCGGGTGCCGGGGTTGCTGCCGGTGCTGCCGGGGAGGGGAGGGGCGGGCCCGTCGTCTTCAAGCTGCTCCTGCCGCTCTGTCTGGTGATGACCTTCGCGTACATCGGGGATTCGACCGTCTCCAACTGGAGTGCGAAGTATCTGCAGGACGTGCTGGGGAGTTCGGAGGAGGTCTCGACCGTCCCCTACAACGTCTACATGGTCATGACGCTGCTGGGCCGGGGCCTCGGGGATCTGGGAGTGCGGCGGTTCGGGGCCGTGGCGGTGGTGCGGGGCGGGGCGGTGGTGGGTGCTCTCGGTTTCGCCATCGTGGCGGTGGCGCCCGGGGCGTGGGTCGGGATCCTTGGCTTCACGGTGCTCGGGCTCGGGCTGTGCGTGATCGTTCCGCAGACCTTCGCCGCGGCGGGGCGGCTCTTCCCGGGGGCGTCGGACGCCGCTGTCGCGCGGCTCAACGTCTTCAACTACGTGGGGTTCCTGATCGGGTCACCGCTGGTGGGTGCGCTGGGGGACGCCTGGAACTACCGCGGGGCGATGCTCGTTCCCCTGGTGTTGGTGCTCGTGACCTTGTTGTACGCCCGGTCTTTCGCCCCCGGAGCGGACCGATACGGTGACGGGCATGAGCGGCCACGCACAGCTGATGTGGGACGAGGCAGTAACGGGCTATGACTTCGGTCCTGAGCACCCCATGGACCCGGTCCGGCTCGCGCTGACCCGAAGCCTGGTCGGCGCCTTCGGGCTCGACCGTGATCTGGAAGTGGTCGCGGCCAAGCGCGCCGGTGACTCGACGTTGCGGCTCGTGCATCGCGAGGACTATGTGGAGGCGGTCAAGGCCGCGTCCGCCGATCCGGCGTCGGCGGACGGCAGCTATGGCCTCGGGACCGCGGATGATCCCGCCTTCGCGGGGATGCACGAGGCGTCGGCGTTGATCGCGGGGCAGTCGGTGGGTGCGGCCGAGGCGGTGTGGCGCGGGGAAGCGCTGCACGCCGTGAACTTCGCCGGTGGGCTGCATCATGCGATGCCGGGGTCGGCCTCGGGGTTCTGTATCTACAACGACGCCTCGTTGGCCATCGCGCGGCTTCTCGAACTGGGTGCCGAGCGAGTGGCGTACGTGGATGTGGACGTGCACCACGGGGACGGGGTGCAGGCGTCCTTCTGGGACGATCCGCGGGTTCTGACAGTCTCGATGCACGAGCATCCCCGGACGCTGTTTCCCCAGACGGGGTGGCCCGAGGAGACGGGTGCGGCCTCCGTGGCGGAGGGGTCGGCCGTCAATGTCGCGCTGCCCGCGGGGACGGGGGACGCGGGGTGGGTGCGGGCGTTCCACGCTGTGGTGCCGGAGCTGTTGGCGGAATTCCGGCCGCAGGTGCTTGTGACCCAGCACGGGGCTGACACCCACTTCGAAGATCCGCTGGCTCATCTTGCCGTGTCGCTCGATGCGCAGCGGGCCGTGCAGGTGGCCTGCCATGAGCTGGCGCACTCGTACGCCGAGGGGCGTTGGGTGGCTCTGGGTGGGGGCGGGTACGCCGTGGTGGATGTGGTGCCTCGGTCCTGGACCCATCTGACCGCCATTGCCGCGGGGCGCGAGGTGCTGCCCTCGGCGGTGATTCCTGAGGCCTGGCGGCAGGAAGTCTTCGCGCGTACGCGGCAGTTGGCGCCTGCGCGGATGACGGATGGGCGGTGGCCTGTCTCCTGGGCCGAGTGGTCCGAGGGGTACGACCCTGCGGACCGGCTTGACCAGGCCGTGCTTGCTGCTCGCCGTTCGGCGTTTCCCTTGCGGGGGTTGTTGCCGTAGGGGGAAGAGGCAGGGGGAGGGGTGGCCTTGGGCGCCGGCCCTGCTGGGCGGGGTGGCCCATAGCCGTGGCCGGGATCGCGGGATCGGTGAGGTGGGGTCGGTGGGGAGGGTTCGGTCGGGTTGTTGAGGGGTTAGCCCGACTGTGGGGGATTTTCGGGGTTTTGAGGGTGCCGGGGCGTTCTCTGCGGGACGCTCACAGCGTGTTGAGCACCGGAGCGTTGCGCGCGCATCTGTTGGCCGCCCGACTGGCCGGGCCCGTGGCCACCACGCGGGAGGAGAGCCTGCGGAGCTATCGGCTCTTCGCGGCCCGGGATCCGCGGATACTGCTCGGCCTCGACCCCGAGTGGAGCTGGGGACCCGGCGACCTGTTGGGGCTCATGGCGGACAAGTGCGGGGTGTCCGCCGACCCGCGGCACACCTCGGGGGTCGACGTCATCGACCCGGATCGGACGCTGGTCGCGCTCGACGCCTTCGCCGAGAGGCTCGCCGAGGCGGTGCGGGGGCGGCTTCCCGTGCTCTTCGGGACGGGACATCCGCACCGTCTCCTCGGTTTCTACGCCGCCCTGGCGGACGCTTTGTCGGCGGCCGGGTGCACCGTCCTCACCCCCGCGCAGGGCAACAGTGTCGACATAACGACCCGGTTCGGCCTACGCACGTACAACCTTGACTACGTACAAGGAGTCGCGCTGGTGCGGGAACCCGGCGCGCGTCCCACCGGGAGTGAGCCCGGCGCACATACCCACTCCCCGCTCCCGGTTCGAGCCGCTCTCGCGGCTGCGGCGGAGGCTGACGGACCGCTTCCCGGGCTCGTCATCGGCGACCACGGATGGGTCTGCGGAGCAGGTCAGCTGGGGTTTGAGGCGATCGGTCTGGCGGATACGGACGATCCCGCGCTGTTCGTCGGAGAGGCCGAGGGGCAGGTGTCCGTCGTCGTTCCGCTTGATGACGCTGTGCGGTCTGATTACTACCGACCGCTTACTCGCTATGTACTCAATCGAGCGTGTCTGTCACAGTAGGCGGCCGATCGCTACTCCTCTTCCCCACTCGCATCATCCGCCCCTAGTCTGGTGAGTGAGCGCGCAGCGACGAAGAGTCACCGGAAGGGGAAGCCGGTGCCCGTCATGTGCGGAAGGTTCAGGTGGGGTGTCATGGCTGAGAACCAGAGGCCGCTGAACGAGGTTCAGTTTCTGACCGTGGCGGAAGTCGCCTCGGTGATGCGAGTGTCCAAGATGACCGTGTACCGCTTGGTGCACAGCGGTCATCTGCCCGCCATTCGGGTCGGAAGGTCCTTCCGGGTCCCGGAGCAGGCGGTTCACGAGTACCTCCGCGAGTCCTATGTAGGGGTCGAGGCGGGCTGATCGGAGCCGATCGATCCCCCCTCGATTACGTCCCTCACCCGGGGGCAGGTAGGCTAGGCCGACGTAGGTCGTGTGGGCCCAGTCTGCTGCCCCGCACCGAGTGAAGAGAAGTGAGCGAGGGTAGTCGTGGGCTCTGTTATCAAGAAGCGGCGTAAGCGGATGGCCAAGAAGAAGCACCGCAAGCTGCTGAAGCGCACTCGCGTTCAGCGTCGCAACAAGAAGTAAGCGACAGCTGTACTGCGCGTATCGAAGCCCTCCCGTCATCCGACGGGAGGGCTTCGGCGTTTCCCGGGCCCCGGCTTCGGGCTCCGGCGCCGGCCTCCGCGCCGGGCTTTCCGCTGCGGCGTCCGGCTCCGGCGGCTTCGCGGGCGTTTCCCCGGCGGCTTCGGGGGGACCCGCCCCGGGCGTCTTCCGGCCGGTTTTCGGGCTTCGACGGGCCGCTCGGGGGCTTGTTTCGAACGTAGGCCCTGGGCAGGATGTGCGTCCCGACGCCGCGTACGTCCTGGTCTGGGTAGAGGGCCAGGTCCGTACGGTTACCTTGTGGCTGTCGTCACTTGCTGCAGCGGGCGGTCATCACAGCGCAACATCGACCCGCTAGCGTGTGCCGGAGAGGGATGATGGGGCGCGGCAGGACTTCGAGGGCTGGGGAAGGCAGGCGCTGATCTTGGGCAAGGTCGTGCTGGTGACCGGGGTGGCCCGTCAACTGGGCGGGCGGTTCGTCCGACGCGTGCTCCGGGACCCTGAGGTCGACCGGGTGGTCGCCGTGGACGCGGTGCCTCCCGAGCACCACCTGGGCGGCGCCGACTTCGTCCAGGCCGACATCCGGCAGCCCGCGATCACCAAGGTGCTCGCCGAGTACTCCGTCGACACGGTCGTGCACATGGACGTCACGGGCACCGCGCTGGCAGGCGGCAACCGCGGCTCGCTCAAGGAAACGAACGTCATCGGCACCATGCAGCTGCTCGGCGCCTGCCAGAAGTCGCCGACGGTCAAGCGGTTGGTGGTGAAGTCGAGCACCAATGTGTACGGCTCCGCGCCGCGCGACCCCGCGGTCTTCACCGAGACGACGCCGCCGAAGTCGCTGCCGAGCGGTGGCTTCGCCAAGGACACCGTCGAGGTCGAGGGATACGTACGCGGATTCGCGCGCCGGCGGCCGGATGTCGCGGTCTGCGTGCTGCGTTTCGCGAACATCCTGGGCCCTGCCGCGGACTCCCCGCTCGCCGAGTACTTCTCGCTGCCGGTGCTGCCGACCGTCTTCGGCTACGACCCGCGGCTGCAGTTCGTGCACGAGGACGACGCGATCGAGGTCCTGCGCCTCGGCTCACGCGAACCGGCGCGCGGGACGCTCAACAGCGGCACGTTCAACATCGCCGGTGACGGGCTGCTCCTGCTCTCGCAGTGCTCGCGGCGCCTGGGGCGTCCGACGCTGCCGGTGTTCATGCCCGCGGTCACCTGGATCGGCCAGGCGCTGCGGACGCTCGGCATGACGGACTTCTCGCCCGAGCAGATCAGGCTGCTCACCCACGGCCGGGTCGTGGCCACCCGGCAGATGCGCGAGACACTGGGCTTCAGCCCCAAGTACACGACCGCGGAAACCTTCGCGGATTTTGTACGCAGTCGGGGTCCGGGACTTCTGCCGCCGCAGGCCGTCGCGGGGGCCATCGACCGGATCGCCACGCTGCCCTTCGCGGGCAACCAGAGCGCCAACTGAGGAGAGCGTCAACGATGGCGGACGCCAAGGTCATTCCGTTCGACGACGACCGGTCGCGCGCGGGTGCGCAGCGCCCGCCCCGGCGCAGAGGCACGGTCCGGCGCAAGAACGATCCGGCAGCCGTGCGTGAGGTCACGGCCATGCCGGGCCGGCAGGACGGAGAGCCGCAGGTGGAGCGGGCCGAGCCGGAGCCCTCGCGTCAGGAGGCTCCAGGGCCGAGGGTCGGGGCCGGGGCCGAACCGGAGCCGCGCGGCGGTGGCGGGGGCCTGGAGCGGCGTATCGCGGGTGGCCTCGCGTTTCTGCGCCGGCGGCTCACGGGTGAGTACGAGGTCGACGACTTCGGTTACGACGAGGAGCTCACCGATCAGGTTCTGATGTCCCTGGTGCGGCCGCTCTACGAGAGGTACTTCCGCGTCGAGGTGAAGGGCATCGAGAACATCCCCTCGGAGGGCGGGGCCCTGATCGTCGCCAACCATTCGGGGACACTGCCGCTGGACGGCCTGATGATGCAGGTCGCCGTGCACGACAACCACCCCGCGGGGCGGCATCTGCGGCTGCTCGCCGCGGACCTCGTCTTCATGCTGCCGGTGGTCAACGAACTGGCGCGCAAGGCGGGGCACACCTTGGCGTGCGCCGAGGACGCCGAGCGGCTGCTCGAGCGGGGTGAGCTGGTCGGGGTGATGCCGGAGGGGTTCAAGGGCATCGGGAAACCGTTCAGCGAGCGCTACAAGCTGCAGCGGTTCGGGCGGGGCGGCTTCGTCTCCACCGCGCTGCGGGCCGGAACGCCGATCGTTCCCTGCTCGATCGTGGGGGCGGAGGAGATCTACCCGATGATCGGCAACGCGAAGACGTTGGCGAGGGTGCTCGGGTTCCCCTACTTCCCGATCACGCCCACGTTCCCGTGGCTCGGGCCGCTGGGGGCGCTGCCGCTGCCGACGAAGTGGACGATCCAGTTCGGGGAGCCGATCCCGACGGACGGGTATCCGCCGGAGGCGGCCGAGGACCCGATGCTGATGTTCAACCTGACCGATCAGGTCCGGGAGCAGATCCAGCACACGTTGTACAAGCTGCTGGTGCAACGGCGGTCGGTGTTCTTCTGAGGCACCAGGGGTGTCCGGACAGCTGAGGCACCAGGGTTTCCGAAGCATGAAGAGGGGCCGGATCCTTCAGGATCCGGCCCCTCTTCACTGCGTACCGCTACTTCTACTTGGCGTCCTCTTCGTTGATCCCCAGGCCCGGCAGCAGGCCCGGCAGGATCGGGGGGACCGTGACGTCCGGCTTGGCCGACGGGGTCTCCTTGGCGGAGGATTTGCCGTTCGACGGGCTGCTCGGGGCCGTGTCGGACTTCGGCGGGTCCAGCAGACCGCCCGTGTTGCCGCCCAGCAAGCCCTCGTCCTCGCTCTTGTCCGGTGTCGACGGGCGGGGCTCGCGCTTGTCGGAACTCGCGCCGTCCCTCGGGGACGAATCCGGGGCCGAGGGGCTGTCCGGAGTCGAAGACCCGGAGGAGTCCCGCCGGCTCGGCTGCCCGGGGGTGTCGCTCGTGTCCGGGGTGCGGGGGAAGAGGGAGCGGAGGGGTTCCACTTCCTGGTCCATCGCGTCGAAGACCGAGCTGACCTGGTCGCCCACGTCGCCGAGCTGGACCGGCAGCCTGCTCTGCAGGTCGCTCCAGGTCCTGCGGTGCGACTCGGTGAAGGCGGACAGGGTCTGGATGTGACCGAGCGAGCCGTCCCTCTCGTACGCCTGGTGGAGCAGGCGGTGGCCTTCCGTGGCGTCGTGCCGCATGCCCGAAAGGGCGCGCCTGACCTCGCCGAGGGACTCGTGGTCGAGGTCGCCGCTGCGGCCGCGCTCCATCAGCCGACGGGCTTCGTTCAGCCGCGTCGAGGCGTGGTCGAGATAGACCCCGCCCTTGTCGCTGTCGCCGTCGGCCATGCCGAGCTTGAGGTCTTCCATGCCGCGCTTCAAGCCGTACAGCGAATCGCCCGGCAGTGCGTCGGAGCTGGCCGCGGCCACCCCGCTGAACGCCCCGGCGGCCACGCCGACGGTGAGCCCGCCCGCGGCGATGCCTTGCGAAAGCCGGGAGCGCGGCTTCAGTTTGCGTAGTCCCGTGGCCCGGTGGGCGCCCTTGCGGGAGCGCTGTTCGGGCACCGAGGTGCCGATGGTCCCACCGCCCGCGGCCGTGCCCTCAAGGAGCATGGCCTCCATGGCGGCTACGAGCTGGGCCCGCTGGACCACTTTGACCTCGGGATCCAGCTCTGGCTTCGGCAGTTCGCCGAGGCCGGTCACCAGGGTCAACATCCCGTCCTGGGCCGTCGCTTCGGACGGCCTGGAATCGGGCGTGACGGAACCTTCGGACTGCTCGGCCGCCGGGCCCTGGTCGGATTGCTCTTCCAGGGCCAGGGCGAAGGCGTTCGCCCGCCGGTGTGCCGATACGTTCGCGATCACTGGCGGCACCTCCTCTCGTCATGACGGTCGACTCCCCAGGGGGTCCTGAGGGTTGCACGACCTGAGCACTTCCACACGATTGAGTGAGCGGAGGTGGTCAGCGAGCAACCACAGGGAGCCTGCATCCCGCACAACGAGCGTCGCGGCACTTGGGTTACGGACGGAGGATGATCGGACCGCTCAAATTCCGTGATGGCCATCTGGCCGCCACGGAGCGTGAGTTGAGCGCTCCGCACGGCGACAGACGGCTACGGACGGCTACCGACGGCGCGCGGCGTCAGCGCACGTCGTCGGGGAGCAGCCGGGCCAGCGTGCGGACGGCGCGGTACTGGAGGGTCTTGATCGCACCCTCGTTCTTGCCCATCACCCGAGCGGTCTCGGCGACCGAGAGGCCTTGCAGGAAGCGCAGGGTCACGCACTCCTGCTGCTGGGGGTTGAGGCGGCGCACGGCGTCCAGCAGTGCGGCGTTGGAGAGGGACTCCAGGACGGAGTCCTCGGGGCTGCGCTCGACCTCATTGGCGTCGAGCATTTCGCCTGTGGTCACTTCGAGGCGGAATCGGCTCGATTTGAAGTGGTCGGCGACCAGATTGCGAGCGATGGTGACGAGCCAGGCGCCGAAGTCACGGCCCTGCCAGGTGAACGTGCTGATGCGGCGCAGGGCGCGCAGAAAGGTCTCGCTGGTGAGGTCCTCGGCGGTCGCCTTGCCGCCGACGCGGTAGTAGATGTAGCGGTAGACCGTGTCGCTGTACTGGTCGTAGAGACGGCCGAAGGCGTCGGACTCGCCCGCTTGGGCGCGTTCGACGAGATCCATCATGCGGGCGCTGTCGCTGTCCGCGGCGGGACGGCGGTGGGTGGGGGCTGAGGTGGCAGAGGCAGAACGGGCTCGTCTGCTGACTGCCGCGCCGCTGTCCGCCAGGGCGTAGAGCGGCCCGGCGGGTGTGGGGACGGCAAATGCGGGGACGGCGGGGCCGGCGTACGCGGTGGGGACGAAGCCGCGCAAGCGGTCGGCGACCGTTGCGCGCAGCGTAGCCAGGCCCGAGGCGTCAACCCCGACGTGTGGGTACACGGGACTCCCAGAGGCAGAGCTTCCATCACGTGCAGTGCGGAACCGTTCACCCGTCGTAGCGACGTGTGGGGTCCGTAATGCGTCTGAGGAGAATAACGCTTCGTACAGGCGGCACTACACCCAGTTGCTCAAATCACCGATTACGTCGCTTCTCTTACCGGTCTATGCCCGTTCAAGTAGCACACGGTGAACGGTTGTTGATCGGAATAGGTCACATTCCGTCTAAGCACAGGGCGTGTTGTGGCCGAGTGCTACCGGCGTGACTGGCGGGAGCCCGGGCGGGGTATGACCGAGAGATTGTTCAGTGGCGGCGGCGGTGCAGGGCGATCGCGGCGGCCGTGCCGCCCGCGATGGCGCCGACGCCCGCGGCGGCCGGGATGCCGACCTTGGCGGCCTTGCGGCCGGTGCGGTAGTCGCGCAGACGCCAGTCCCGCTCACGCGCGTGCTTGCGCAGCTTGGCGTCGGGATTGATCGCGTACGGGTGCCCGACGAGCGAGAGCATCGGGATGTCGTTGTGCGAATCGCTGTACGCCGCGCAGCGGGCCAGGTCCAGGCCCTCGGCGGACGCGAGCGCGCGCACCGCCTCCGCCTTCGCGGGGCCGTGCAGGGGCTCGCCGACGAGCTTTCCCGTATAGACGCCGTCCACGGACTCGGCGACCGTACCGAGGGCGCCGGTCAGGCCGAGGCGGCGGGCGATGATCGTCGCCGTCTCCACCGGTGCGGCCGTGACCAGCCAGACCTTCTGGCCCGCGTCGAGGTGGGCCTGCGCCAGGGCGCGGGTGCCGGGCCAGATGCGCTCGGCCATGTACTCGTCGTAGATCTCCTCGCCGATGGACATCAGCTCGGCGACGCGGTGGCCCTTGACGATGGACAGGGCGCTGTCGCGGGCGTCCTGCATGTGCTCGGGGTCCTCGACGCCCGCGAGCCTGAACCACGCCTGCTGCCAGGCGAATCGGGCCAGCTCCTGGCGCTCGAAGAACTTCCGCTTGTAGAGGCCGCGGCCGAAGTGGAAGATCGCGGCGCCCTGCATGACGGTGTTGTCGAGATCGAAGAAGGCGGCGGCCTTGTCGTCGCCGAAGACCGGGAACTCCGGCTCCTCGGGTTCCTCCGGCGAGGCGGCCGCGACGAGATCGTCGAGCGCCTCCAGCTCCTGGGAGGTCTTGCGCGCTGCCTCAGCCGAGGCCTCGCCTGCCAGCACGCTCCGCGCGGTGGCGGAGCGCCTACGGGGGGTGAGCCATCCGAGAGCGGCCATGTCGTGAGCATAGCTAGTTCGTTCGGTCGTTCCGGAGTCGGCAGGATTCGGTGCTGTGAACTCTGCGCGACCGCACCGTTAAAGAGGCGCCCGAAGAGACGGCCCGCGCGGCGCGTCGGCGGGGCGAGAATGGGGTCATGAGCCCGATTTTTCGCCGTACGGAGAAGAAGAAGCCCGGGGACCGGACGGTCACCTTGATCGGAAAGCCCGGGTGCCATCTGTGCGATGAAGCACAGCTGGTGATCGAGAAGGTGTGCGGCGATCTTGGAGTCGTATGGGAGAAGAAGGACATCACCGAGGACGAAGAGCTCAACCGGGCCTACTGGGAACAGATTCCGGTGGTCCTGGTCGACGGTGAACAGCACACCTTCTGGCGCGTGAACGAAGATCGACTGCGCCGCGAGCTCGCCCCGTAGACCGAATCGTCACTGACCGACGAGTCCAAACGGTCCGATTGGTCCCTTAGGATCGTGGGCGGTTTGGTCTCGGGGGCGATGATCGTGAGGAGAGTGTGCGGTTTTGCCCCCATCAAATGAGCAACGCCGCGTTCTGTGCGCCGGTTCCAGAGAAGTGCGCCAGGGGCGCGTGACCCCGGTCACTTTGGCCGGGCAAATCGGACACCATCTTTGTGCACGCGTTCACAAAGACATAACCTGCATTCGACGGGGCGGTCTGGGGACGTGTGACCGCCTGCAGCCCCGCTCTACCCGCAGGAGCACCGTGGCAACTGGCCGAACTCACCGACCGGCGACCCGCAGCCGAGGGATTCCCGAGGCCACCGTCGCCAGGCTTCCGCTGTACCTCCGCGCTCTCACCGCACTGTCGGAGCGCTCGGTGCCCACGGTCTCCTCCGAGGAGCTCGCGGCCGCCGCGGGGGTCAACTCCGCGAAGCTGCGCAAGGACTTCTCCTACCTCGGTTCCTACGGGACGCGCGGCGTCGGCTACGACGTCGAGTACCTCGTCTACCAGATCTCACGCGAGCTCGGCCTGACCCAGGACTGGCCCGTCGTGATCGTCGGCATCGGTAACCTCGGTGCGGCGCTCGCCAATTACGGCGGGTTCGCCTCGCGAGGCTTCCGTGTCGCCGCGCTGATCGACGCCGACCCGGCCATGGCGGGCACGCCCGTCGCGGGCATGCCGGTGCAGCACACGGACGACCTCGAGAAGATCATCAGCGACAACGGCGTCTCCATCGGCGTCATCTCCACCCCGGCGGGCGCCGCCCAGCAGGTCTGCGAGCGGCTCGTCGCCGCCGGTGTGACCTCGATCCTGAACTTCGCGCCCACCGTTCTCTCCGTGCCCGACGGCGTCGACGTACGCAAGGTGGACCTCTCCATCGAGCTGCAGATCCTCGCCTTCCACGAGCAGCGCAAGGCCGGTGAGGAAGCGGCGGCCGACGGCGTCGCACCGCCCGCAGCCGCCAAGCAGCAGCGCAAAGGACCCGACGGGGACGTCCCCGCCGTGATGCCGGCATGAGCCTCCTCGTCGTGGGCCTGAGCCACCGCAGCGCTCCGGTGAGCGTCCTTGAGCGGGCCGCGCTCAACGTGGACGCGCAGGCCAAGCTCCTGCACGACACGCTCGCCGCCGAGCCCGCCGCCGAAGCGGCCGTGCTCGCCACCTGCAACCGCATCGAGCTCTACGCCGACGTGGACAAGTTCCACGCGGGCGTCGCCGAGCTGTCCACGCTGCTCGCCCAGCACAGCGGCGTGGGCCTCGAGGAGCTCACCCCTTACCTGTACGTCCACTACGAGGACCGAGCCGTCCACCACCTGTTCTCGGTGGCCTGCGGCCTGGACTCGATGGTCGTCGGCGAGGGGCAGATCCTCGGCCAGATCAAGGACGCCCTCGCGCGCTCCCAGGAGCTGCACACCGCCGGGCGCCTCCTCAACGACCTCTTCCAGCAGGCCCTGCGGGTCGGCAAGCGCGCGCACTCGGAGACCGGCATCGACCGGGCCGGCCAGTCGCTCGTGACCTTCGGCCTCGAACAGCTCGCCGGGCGCGAGCCGGTCGAGACCTGGGCCAAGGGCAAGCGCGCCCTGGTCATCGGCGCCGGCTCCATGTCCTCGCTCGCCGCGGCCACGCTCGCGCGCGCCGGGGTCCACGAGATCGTCGTCGCCAACCGCACCCTCGACAGGGCGCACCGCCTGGCAGCCCTGCTCGGAGAGCAATATGGACGCAGCCTCGCGGAGGGCGGCACGGGCACCGTCGCGCGCGCCGTGCCGATGGACCAGGTGGCGGCCGAACTGACACGTGCAGATGTCGCCGTCTCGTGCACCGGCGCGACCGGACTCGTGCTGACGGCCGAGGCCGTCGCGGCGGGGGTCGCCGACCGTACGGGCGCGCCCGTCACGGTGGGCACGCCGCGCGTGCCCGCGCCTTCGGCCCCCTCCGCACCGCACGGCGCCGACACCGACGACGCCTGCCCGCTCGGGCTCTCCGGTGACGGAGCGGCCGTGCCCCGCGGAGTCGGGTTCTCCGTCATGGGCGAGGACGCCGTCGCCGGGATGGACGCCGCGACGCTCGAGCAGCACGCCGCCTGGGTGGACAACGCACCCGCCGAGCGCCGCGACGACCCGCAGAGCGAGGCCGACACGATCACCGCGCTCGCCGCGGCCGTGACCGCCACGGGTCGCGTGCCCGAGCGCCGCCGCGGCCCCTCGATCGTCGAGACCGGCAACGTCCTGCTCGCTCTGCTCGACCTCGCCATGCCCCGCGACATCGACGGTGCCGTACACCGCATCGACGGCGTACGCCTCGTCGACATCGAGTCGCTCGCCGAGGCGTCCGCCGACGCCCCGATGGCCGAGGACGTGGAGCGGGTCCGCGCGATCGTCTCCGACGAGGTCGCCGCCTTCGGCGCCGCGCAGCGGGCCGCGCACATCACGCCAACCGTGGTCGCCCTGCGCACCATGGCCGCCGACGTCGTCGCCAACGAGATCGCGCGGCTCGACGGACGGCTCCCCGGACTCCCCGAGAAGGAGCGCGCGGAGATCACGCAGACCGTCCGCCGCGTCGTCGACAAGCTGCTCCACGCACCCACCGTGCGGGTCAAGCAGTTGGCCGGCGAGCCCGGCGGCGCCGGGTACGCGGACGCGCTGCGCACGCTCTTCGACCTCGACCCGCAGACGGTGGCCGCCGTCAGCAGGGCCGACCGGCGCAATGACCCCAACGACCAGAACGCACAGCAAACAGATCCGAATCGAGGCCGGGCATGACCGAGAGGGCACTGAGGCTCGGGACACGGCGCAGCAAGCTGGCCATGGCCCAGTCCGGGCAAGTGGCCGACACAGTGAGCCAGTTGACCGGCCGTCCCGTGGAGCTCGTGGAGATCACGACGTACGGCGACACGTCCCGCGAGCACCTGGCACAGATCGGCGGCACCGGCGTCTTCGTGACCGCCCTGCGTGACGCGCTGCTCGGCGGCGAGGTCGACTTCGCCGTCCACTCGCTGAAGGACCTGCCGACCGCGCAGCCGGACGACCTGGCCCTGGCCGCCGTGCCGCTGCGCGAGGACCCCCGCGACGTGCTCATCGCGCGTGACGGGCTGACCTTCGAGGAGCTGCCGAGCGGCGCGCGCATCGGCACCGGCTCGCCCCGCCGCATGGCGCAGCTCAACGCCTACGCCCGCAACCACGGACTCGCCATAGAGACCGTGCCGATCCGCGGGAACATCGACACCCGCATCGGGTTCGTGCACAAGGGGGAGCTCGACGCCGTCGTGCTCGCCGCCGCCGGGCTCAACCGCGTCGGCAGGATCGACGAGGTGACCGACTTCCTGTCGGTCGACACAGTTCTGCCCGCCCCCGGCCAGGGGGCACTGGCGATCGAATGTGCCGCGTCCAACGCGTCGCTGACCGCCGCGCTCGCCGAGCTCGACGACCCGTACACCCGGGCCGCCGTGACCGCCGAGCGATCCCTGCTCGCCGCCCTGGAAGCCGGTTGCAGCGCACCTGTGGGTGCGTTGGCCGACTTGCTGGCCGACGGGCAGATTGTCAAGGAAATGCGCCTGCGTGGCGTCGTCGGGGCAACCGACGGCTCGACGCTGGTGCAGCTGTCCACCACCGGTCCCGTGCCCGAGACGCATGACCAAGCCATGGCGCTCGGCCGCGAACTCGCTGCCGAGATGCTTGCCAAGGGCGCGGCCGGTCTGATGGGGGAGCGAGCACTTTGAGCCCCACCTCGAACCTTGCCGGCCTTCCCGCACACGGGCACGTCACCTTCCTGGGTGCCGGACCCGGAGATCCGGGACTACTTACGCTACGCGCCGTAGAGGCGCTGGCCCGAGCGGACGTACTGATCGCCGAGCCGGATGTGCTCGACGTCGTTCGCGCGCATGCCAGGGGAGGTGTGGACACACCTCAGCCAGGGGCAGTTGACGACGCGTCAGCGATCGCGGAAGCATCGTCTTTGCGAGCCGCCACCAATCTTGTCATGGAGGCAGCGAGGGGCGGCAAGCGGGTCGTGCGTGCCGTGAGCGGCGACGTCGGCCTCGACACGTACGCGGCCGAGGAGATGCTTGCCTGCGCCGCCGAAGGCATCTCCTTCGAAGTCGTGCCCGGCATCGCTGCGGCGGTCGGTGTGCCCGCCTACGCGGGTGTTCCGCTGCGCGACGCGCAGGGCACGGACGTACGTTTCGTCGACGCGCGCACCGCCTCCGACCGCTGCTGGAGCGAGGTGGGGGCGTCCGACGGGACCGTGGTCGTGTCGACCTCCCTGGACTCCGTGGCCGCCGCCGCCGGTGAACTCGTCTCGTCCGGGCGCAAGCCGGACACCCCGATGACGGTGACCGTCGCCGGGACGACGACGCGTCAGCGCACCTGGCAGGCGACTCTCGGCACCATCGCGCAGGTCCTCAAGCAGGCGAAGGTGCTGCCCTCGCCCGACGGAGGCCAGCCCGTCATAGCCGTGGTCGGCGAGCGGTCCGCCGCCGCCCAGCGCGACCAGCTGTCGTGGTTCGAGTCGAAGCCGCTCTTCGGGTGGCGCGTGCTCGTCCCGCGTACGAAGGAGCAGGCGGCCTCGCTCTCCGACCAGCTGCGGTCCTACGGCGCGGTGCCGCACGAGGTGCCGACCATCGCCGTCGAGCCGCCGCGTACGCCGCAGCAGATGGAGCGCGCGGTCAAGGGGCTCGTCACGGGCCGCTACGAGTGGATCGCTTTCACGAGCGTGAACGCCGTCAAGGCGGTGCGCGAGAAGTTCGAGGAGTACGGGCTCGACGCGCGCGCCTTCGCCGGGATCAAGGTCGCGGCGGTGGGCGAGCAGACCGCTGCGGCGCTGGTCGCTTTTGGTGTGAAGCCCGATCTGGTTCCTTCGGGCGAGCAGTCGGCTGCCGGTCTGTTGGAGGACTGGCCTCCGTACGACCCGGTCTTCGACCCGATCGACCGTGTCTTCCTGCCGCGCGCCGACATCGCCACGGAGACGCTGGTCGCCGGGCTCATCGATCTCGGGTGGGAGGTCGACGACGTGACCGCCTACCGGACGGTGCGCGCGTCGCCGCCCCCGGCGGACACGCGCGAGGCGATCAAGGGCGGCGGTTTCGACGCCGTGCTCTTCACGTCCTCGTCGACCGTGCGGAACCTCGTCGGCATCGCCGGCAAGCCGCACAACGTGACCGTCATCGCGTGCATCGGCCCCGCCACCGCCAAGACCGCGGAGGAGCACGGGCTCCGGGTGGATGTGATGGCTCCCGAGCCTTCCGTGCACAAGCTGGCCGAGGCGCTCGCGGAGTTCGGGACCCGGCGTCGGGTGGCTGCTCTTGAGGCCGGGGACCCCGTCACCCGGCCCAGCGAGCGTCGGCCTGGTTCCCGTAGGCGGCGTACAGCGCCCTGAGGCTCAGGCGTACCGTTAATCACCGGCTTCGCCGAGTTCGTCCTCAAACGCCGGACAGGCTGGATATCCAGCCTGTCCGGCGTTTGAGGTTGGGTGCGGGGCCGGGGACCCAAAAATCGCGTGAGGTGAGAGAGACAGTGACCAAGTACGGATCGTTTCCCGGAGCCCGGCCCCGGCGTCTTCGGACCACTCCCGCCATGCGGCGCATGGTCGCGGAGACGCGGCTGCACCCGGCCGACCTGATCCTCCCCGCGTTCGTGCGCGAGGGGATCAGCGCCCCCGTGGAGATCGGCGCGATGCCCGGCGTCGTCCAGCACACCCGCGACAGCCTGAAGAAGGCCGCCGTCGAGGCGCTGGAGGCCGGGGTCTCCGGGATCATGCTCTTCGGCGTGCCGGAGGAGTCCAAGAAGGACGCCGCCGGGACCGTCGGCACCGACCCGGACGGGATTTTGCAGGTCGCCCTGCGCGACGTACGCGCCGAGGTCGGCGACGACCTCATCGTCATGTCGGACCTGTGCCTCGACGAGTTCACCGACCACGGTCACTGCGGTGTCCTCGACGCCGAGGGGCGCGTCGACAACGACGCCACCCTTGAGCGGTACGCGGAGATGGCGCAGGTCCAGGCCGACGCGGGCGCCCACGTGGTGGGGCCGAGCGGCATGATGGACGGTCAGATCGGCGTCGTCCGCGATGCGTTGGACCAGGTGGGCCACGAGGACGTCTCCGTCCTCGCCTACACCGTCAAGTACTCGTCCGCGTTCTTCGGCCCCTTCCGTGAGGCCGTCGGCTCGTCCCTGAAGGGCGACCGCAAGACGTACCAGCAGGACCCGGCCAACGCCCGCGAGTCCCTGCGCGAGCTGGCGCTCGACCTCGAAGAGGGCGCCGACATGGTCATGGTGAAGCCCGCGGGGCCCTACCTGGACATCCTGGCGAAGGTCGCCGAGGCGGTCGAGGTGCCGGTCGCGGCGTACCAGATCAGTGGCGAGTACGCGATGGTCGAGGCCGCTGCCGAGCGGGGCTGGATCGACCGGGACCAGGCGATCATGGAGTCGCTCACCGGCATCAAGCGCGCGGGCGCGAACATGATCCTCACGTACTGGGCCACCGAGGTGGCGCGGAGGCTCTGAGCACGCACTTGGCCCTCGTGGCTCGACCTTGAGTCCCGGCTTGACCTCAACTTTGGTTGAGGTTGCAGAGTGGTGTGCATCGACGTTCCACCGACGTGCTGTCGGTGACGGTCGACGTTCTGAGGAGGACGTATGCGCGCCGTTGTGCTGCACGAGTTCGGGCCCGCCGAGAATCTGACGTACGAGACCTTGCCCGACCCCGTCGCGGGGCCGGGCCAGGTGCGGATCGCCGTACGCGCGGCGGGAGTTCACCACGTAGAGACCGTCATGCGGCGCGGGGACGCGAGCGACATGGCGCCGCCGCTGCCCGAGCTGCCGTCCGTCTTCGGCGGGGAAGTCGCCGGGATCGTCGACGCGGTGGGCCCCGGCGTGGACACCGCGTGGCTGGGGCGGGCCGTCGTGACCCCGCGCAGCGCGCCCGGCGGGTACGCCGAACTGGCGGTGACCGAGCTGGCGCAGTTGCACGAGGTGCCGGACGGGCTCGGGTTCGAGGCCGCCGTGACCATGGTGGTGACCGGGGCGACGACCATGGGGCTGTTGGACGCCGCTCAACTCACCTCCAAGGACGTGGTGTTGGTGACGTCGGCCGCCGGTGGCGTCGGGCGACTCGTGGTGCAGTACGCGTTGTCCGTGGGGGCGGTCGTGATCGGGGCCGCCGGCGGGACCGACAAGGTCGAGGCCGTCTGGGGGCTCGGCGCCGATCTCGCCGTCGACTACAACGAGCCCGGCTGGGCGGACGTCGTGCGCGAGCGTCTCGACGGGCGTGAGGTGAGTGTCGTACTCGACGGGGTGGGCGGCGAGAAGTCCGCCGCCGCGTTCGGACTCATCGGTGATGGTGGGCGGTACGTGGTCATCGGCTGGTCCTCGCAGGAAGAGTTCGAGCCGGACGCGGGGGTCGTGCGGGAACGGGGCATCACCGTCACCAACGCGCTGATGCAGCTCATCACGCGGCCCGAGGACGGCCCCGACCGCGAGCGACGGGCCCTGGAGGCGGCCGCCAAGGGCGAGTTGGTGTCGACGGTGCAGACCTTCCCACTGGCGGAGGCGGCGCTGGCGCATGCGGCCATGGAGCGGCGGGAGACTACGGGGAAGGTTGTGCTTGTGCCTTAGCTCTGTTTCTTAGCTCCGTGCATTGCTCGTGAGCTCCGTGCATTGCTCGTGCCTTAGCTCTGCTTGAGCAGGGTGGCCAGACGGGAGAGGCCGTCCGCCGAGTGGCCGGCGGTGATCGAGCGGTCCAGGAGGCCCTGGAGCGGCTTGAAGAGTTCGTCGCTGACTCCCGCCTCGGCGTAAGCGGCAAGGAAGTTGGGGAGCGCGGCCTGGTTGATCTCCAGGGACGAGACGTCCGTGAGGTGCTGCCCGGAGTCCAGCGCCTCGGCCATGCCGGGCACCAGGCCGTCCGTCATGGCGTTGACCCACTCTCTTAGCAGCGGGGCGAACTCCCGTGCGGGGACACCACCGGTGCCGATCAGCGCGTATGCCTGGACCACGCCCATCACCATGCCGTACATCCCTGTGAGCAGGGAAAGGTCGTAGAGGGCTGCCGCGCCCGGGTCC
Source organism: Streptomyces sp. NPDC050147 (assembly GCF_040660195.1). Lineage (NCBI taxonomy): Bacteria > Bacillati > Actinomycetota > Actinomycetes > Kitasatosporales > Streptomycetaceae > Streptomyces > Streptomyces sp. NPDC050147. The sequence goes on from NZ_JBFALJ010000049.1 coordinate 19,565, forward strand.
TTGCCGACCCACTTGGTGTCGGCGAGGGCTTGCAACGTGGGGCGGTGCGTCTCGAAGGCGTTCTCGTCGGTGCCGCTGTAGAGGATGTACGCGCCGGGCGTCGCGATCATCTGGGGTACGGCCATGATGCCGCCGTCGATGTACGCGATGCCGTGCGCCTCGGCCCATGAGGCCAACTCCCGGGCCTGGGAAGGCGTTCCGTTCGTGAGGTTCACGAGGGTGCGGCCGGCGAGCGCTGCTGTTTCCGGCGCGAGGAGGGTACGTACGTTGTCGTTGGTCGTGAGGCAGACGATGACGAGGGGCGAGGCCTCGATGGCGCCTCCGGCCGTGTCGGCGGGGGTGGCGCCCAGGGCCGCGAGGGGGCCCGTCTTGGCGGCGGTGCGGTTCCACACGGTGGTGGGGTGGCCCGCCTTGATCAGGGCGGAGGCGAGGGCGGTGCCCATGAGGCCTAGGCCGAGGATGGATACGGGGGTGGTGGTGGTGCTGGTGGTGGACACGGGGGCTCCTTTGGGGGCGTTGCGGTGCTGCTGGGTACGCCTTTGATCCTTGCGGGGCCCTGTGGTGAGGACAAGTACGGACTATTTAGTGGGGTACTTACCTTCTGGTCAGTGAGCGGTTGGTTGGCTTGGCTGGTTGGTCGGCTGGGGGATTAATGCATTTGCGTGGTCGCTGTGAGTGGGTGGCTGAGCGAGCCTCCATCCCATGCGGGCATGCGCGAGTCCGGTGGGGGCTGGCTTTCGTGGGCTGATGCGCGAACGGGGCCACGAATTGAAAACCGGCAGAAGCGAAGTGCGAAGACGTGGCAGCACAAGGGTGGAGGCACAGCTCGCCGGCACCCCTTGGCGTTGGCACCCAAAAGACGCAGCAACAGCAAGAGCGGTGAGGGGGAACGAGGGGGCGAGTCCAGCGTGGGCGGCGAGGGGGCGGAACAGGTGCGGGAGAGGCGCGGGAGGCGGAATAGACCACGAGTTGCGGGAGTACGAGGGGGGTAGGGCTGTCAGCTGCAGAAAAGTCCCGCCCAGTTACTCCCCGCACCCGCTCTGACCTGGGGCTTCGTGTTGGCTTCGTGTTGTGTGGTGGGAGTTTTTTGCATTCCGTCCCAGGGGGTGCAACACATGCCACCCCCGCAACTCACGTCCCAGCCCCCAACCACCTGCCACTCCACCCACCTCCCCCACCCGCCCCCCTGTTGCTGCTGTCTTTCGTGCGGGGGGCGAGGCGGGGGGTGAGAGTGATGGTGGGGTGGGCTAACCGGTGGGTCGGGTTGGGTGGTTGAGGCTCTAGGCGAGTTGGTAAATCTGGGGCCGTTCGGGCATCAGCCCACGAAAGTCAGCCCCCACCGGACTCGCGCATGTCCGCATGGGATGGAGGCTCGATCAGCCACCCACCCAGAAGTACCACGCCTACTGTCTGTTGGGTGGACCCGTCACCACACCAGTGCGTCCGACGCCGACGTCTGCCAGTACGTGACGAACGCCGAGCTGTCCACGTAGACCCCGCCCTGCGGGAGCTCCGCCGCTGCCGGGTCGCCCACGCTGCCGTTCATCGCGCGGTTGGAGAAGTGGACCTCCAGCTCGTGTGCCTGGGAGCCTTCCGAGCCCTCGGGGGAGGACGTGGCGATGGCCGCGTACGCCGACTGGCCGGGCTTGAGGGTGACGACCGCCTGCGGCTTGCTCGCGTCGAGCCACGGGGTGGCGGCCTGGCCCTCGTCGAAGCGGAGGTACGGGGCGCCGTACGCGTAGCAAGTCTTGGTGCCCGTGTTCTTGGCCTTCAGGAGCAGGTGGTTGAGCGGGCGGTCGACCTGCTGCACGGTGACCTTCGTGGTGGCGGCGGTGCAGGTGACCGGCGTCGACTTGGCGGCCGGCGTGGCGGCCGAGGCCGCGCTGCCGAGTGCGGTGAGCGAGAGGACGGCGGTGAAAGCGGCGGCAACGGTGGCGGTCTTGGTGCTGAATCGCATGGCTGGTCTCTTTCGGTGTGATGTGCGGGACGTGTGCCGCGCCGATGGGCTGCTGGACGCGGCGTGCTTGTATGGCCCAGAGCTTGTGCGGGGTTCTGTCCCGGTGGCCAGGCCGGGACGGCAGTGGGGGACGCTGGGACGCTCGTACTGCTGTGATCTGCGGAAACTCCGTTCCCTGGAACGGATGTATGGGATGGAGTAAGCGTGGGGGCGGGCGATCTCGCGGAGTTGCTGCGGGAACTGAAGGAGAGGTCGGGGCTCAGTTACGGGGCGCTGGCCAAGCGGTTGCATGTGTCGACGTCGACGCTGCACCGGTATGTGCAGGGGTCGGCCGTACCGACGGAGTTCGCTCCGCTGGAGCGGTTCGCCCGGGTGTGCAGGGCCTCGCGGGAGGAGATGGTCGAGCTCCACCGGCGGTGGATCCTGGCCGACGCGTCGAGAGGTGATCGGAAGGAACCGCCGCCTCTCCGGGATGTGTCCGCCTCGGTCGCGGTGTCCGAAGCCGACACCGAGCAGGCCGGTGTCGAGCAGAACGACGACCAGACCCCCGGCATCGTGATCGGCCCCGCCCCCGGGAGGGGGAAGGGTGCGGGGAAGCGGCTGTCTCGGGGGCGGGTGTTTGTCGCCGTCGGTGTTGTTCTCGCGCTTGGTGCCACCGTCGTCGCCGTGCAGGCCGCGTCCGGCGGGGGTGACCGTGACCGCGCCTCCGTCGCCTCGCCCAGCCCGCACGGCGAGCGGGAGCCGGGTCCGGACGGCACCGGGTCCGCCTCGCCTTCCGGGAAGGAGTCCGGGAAAGGCAAGCCGGGCAAGGAGCCGACGGCGACGGGCTCCGAGAAGCCGAAGGGTGAGGGTGAGGGCAAAGGCGACGGTGGCAGGTCCGGGGCGCCCGGTGGCGGTGGGGGCGGTGACAGCGGCGGACAGGGTGGTGTTCCGGTGACCGTGTCCACCCAGGCGCAGCACTGGGAGGACCCCTGCGGTCACCCCTACCTCGTGAACAAGGACCCCGCGGCCCTCTCCCCACCCCCCAACGAGCAGGACGCCGCCGGCTGGGTGGCCGCGAACGGCGCGGTGTCCGCACGGGACCAGACCGTGAAGCTGACCGTCCAGGGCACGGGCGAGGAAACCGTCGTCCTGGAGTCCCTGAATGTCCGCGTCGCCGGGACGAGCGCACCGCTCGCGTGGACCAACTACAAGATGGGCTACCTCGGCGTCGGCTGCGGCGGCAATGTGCCCCAGCACTCCTTCTCCGTCAATCTGGACGCGTCGGTGCCGCGCCCGACCCCGCTGGGAGGGCACAGCGGCTTCCCTTACAAGGTGAGCGCCAGCGACCCCGAGGCGTTCTTCATCAACGCGACCGCCAACACCCGTTACGTACGCTGGTACTTGGAGCTGGAGTGGTCGAGCGGCTCCCGGCACGGCACTGTGCGCATCGACGACACGGGCAAGCCGTTCGCCACCAGCGGCGACAAGGGCCGTCCCGTCTACGGGTTCTCGCTCAACAGCAAGAAGTGGACGAAGACCAATCGCGACGATGACGACGTGACGGACCCGCCGGCCTAGGGGCCCCGCCGAGGGGCAGAGGTGTTCACGTACGGTCGGCGTCCGTATCGCGGAATGGTGCTTGTAAACGCCACGCAGGTCCTTACGCTGCCGGAAAACAAAGGAGCCGCAGATGACCGTCACCGACGCCCAGGCCCCCACCGGCCACGACGAGAAGGGGAGCCGAGGACCGGCTCCCGTACCCGAGTTCGCGGCCCGTGTCGCCACCGTCGGGGGCTCTCCGGTACGGGACATCCTGGCCGTGACGGCGCGGCCCGAGGTCATCAACTTCGCGGGCGGACTCCCCGCCCCCGGGCTCTTCGACAAGGGCGGCATCACCGCCGCTTTCCACGCCGTGCTCACCGAGCAGCCCGAGCGTGCCCTCCAGTACGCCACGACCGAGGGCGAGCCCGTCCTGCGGTCCGCCATCGCCGGACGCTTCTCCGTGCGCGGCCTCGCGACCGACGCCGACGACATCGTCATCACCACCGGATCGCAGCAGGCGCTCTCGCTGCTGGCCACGGCCCTCATCGAGCCCGGCGAGGTCATCCTCGTCGAAAGCCCCTGTTATCTGGCCGCACTTCAGGCCTTCGGCTTCGCGGGCGCGCATGTCGTGCCCGTACCGTGCGACGAGGCCGGGATCGACCCGGACGCCCTCGACGAACTCGTCGCGCTCCACCGGCCCAAGCTGCTCTACACCGTCCCCACCTTCCAGAACCCCACCGGCCGCACCCTGCCCGCCGGGCGCCGAGCCGCGATCGCCGGCGTCGCCGAGCGGCGCGGACTGTGGATCGTGGAGGACGACCCGTACGGAGAGCTGCGCTTCGAGGGCGAGCGCGTGCCGTGGATCGCCTCGTACCCGGGCGCGCAGGACCGCACCATCCTGCTCGGCAGCTTCTCCAAGGTCATGGCGCCGGGCCTGCGGCTCGGCTGGCTGCGCGGGCCCGCCGCGCTCCTGCGGGCCTGCGCCATCGCCAAGCAGGCCGCCGATCTGCACACGCCGACCGTCAATCAGCTCGCCGCGGCACGTTACTTGGCGGACAACGACCTCGACGCGCACGTGGCCCGTGTCGCGGGGGAGTACCGCGTGCACCGGGACGCCATGCTCGCGGGGATCGGGGACGCGTTGCCCGAAGGGTCCACCTGGCTCCGGCCGGAGGGCGGCATGTTCGTCTGGGCCAAGCTGCCCGACGGGTACGACACCGCCGCGCTGCTCCCGGAGGTCGTCCAACACGACGTGGCGTACGTTCCCGGGGCGCCGTTCTACGCCGGGGCGCCCGATCCGGCCACCCTGCGGATGTGCTTCGTCACGCAGACCCCCGACGAGATCGCCGAGGGACTGCGCAGACTTGGCGGCGCGCTTCGGGGTTAGAGGCGCTCAGGCGTCCTGATGCCGAGGAGCGCCATCCCCTGGTGCAGGGTGCGGGCCGTGATGTCGCACAGGAACAGGCGGTTCTCCGCGACATCCCGCGGCGGCTTCGGCTTGATGACCGGGCACTTGTCGTAGAACGTCGTGTAGAGCGACGCCAGTTGGTAGAGGTAAGCGGCCAGTTTGTGCGGCGCGTACTCCTGCGCCACCTCCGCCACCGTCTCGGCGAACTGGTCGAGGTGCAGACCCAACGCCCGCTCCGCGTCGGCCAGTTCCAGCTCCGGGTGGGCCTTGGGAGAGACGTCGTCCGCCTTGCGCAGGATCGACTGGATACGGGCGTACGCATACTGGAGGTACACGCTCGTGTCGCCGTTCAGGGACACCATCTGGTCCAGGTCGAACTTGTAGTCACGCACCGCCGACGTCGACAGGTCCGCGTACTTCACCGCGCCGATGCCCACCTGGGCGCCGCGCTCGGCGATCTCCTCCTCGGAGAGGTCCTGGGCCTTCTCGCGGACGATGGCGGACGCCCGGTCGATCGCCTCGTCGAGGAGGTCGATGAGGCGTACGGTCTCGCCCTCACGGGTCTTGAACGGCTTGCCGTCCTTGCCGAGGACCGTGCCGAAACCGAGCTGCACGGCCTTGACGTCGTCCGTCAGCCAGCCCGCCCTGCGGGCCGTCTCGAAGACCATCTTGAAGTGCAGGGACTGCCGCGCGTCCACCACGTACAGGAGCGTGTCGGCCTTCACGTTGAAGACACGGTCGCGGATCGCGGAGAGGTCCGTCGCCGCGTACCCGAAGCCGCCGTCGGACTTCTGGACGATCAGCGGGGACGGGTTGCCGTCCGGGCCCAACACGTCGTCGAAGAAGACACACAGCGCGCCGTTCGACCGGACCGCGACGCCGGACTCCTCCAGCATCTGGCAGGTCTCCGCCAGCATGTCGTTGTAGCCGGACTCGCCGACGATGTCCTCGTCGTGGATCTCCACGTCCAGCTTGTTGAAGACCGAGTAGAAGTAGACCTTCGACTCGTCCACGAACCGCTGCCAGATCGCGAGGGTCTCCGGGTCGCCCGCCTGGAGGTCCACGACCCGGCGCCGGGCCCGCGTCTTGAACTCCTCGTCGGAGTCGAAGAGCACCTTCGACTCCTTGTAGACGCGGTTGAGGCCGGACATCGCCTCCTCGCCCGCCTGCTCGGTGCCGTCGGCGGCCTGGTGGCCCAGCGCGTCCGGGTGCTCGATCAGGTACTGCACGAGCATGCCGAACTGGGTTCCCCAGTCGCCGATGTGGTGACGGCTGACGACCTTCTCGCCGGTGAACTCGAGGATCTTGACGACGGAATTGCCGATGACCGAGTTACGGAGGTGGCCGACGTGCATCTCCTTGGCCACGTTCGGCTGGGCCCAGTCGACCACCGTCGTGCCCGCGTGCTCGGCCAACGGCACGCCGAGGCGCTCGCCGTCGGCGGCGCGCGCGGCGAGGTTCTCGGTGATCGCCTTGTCGGTGACCGTGACGTTCAGGAACCCGGGGCCCGAGACCTCGACGTCCTTGATCGTGTCGTCGTCCGCGGGGAGGGCGTCCACGACCTTCGCCGCGAGCTCGCGCGGGTTCGCCTTCGCCTTCTTGGCGAGGGCCAGGATCCCGTTGGCCTGGTAGTCGGCCCGGTCGCTTCGTCGCAGCAGCGGGTCGGCGGAGCCGGCCTCTGGCAGGGCAGCCGAGAGGGCGTCCGCGAGGCGCTGGTGGACGAAGGCGGTGAGGGACGTGACCGAGGCCATGAATGGGTGCCGTTCTGCTCGGGTGTCTGGGTTGCTGTAGGTACGGAAACCGAGTATCCCACGCGGTGAAAAGCGGTTTTCGCGGTTACGGGTCGACCTGGGAGAATGACTGCGACAAGCGGTACTCACGTAGAAGCAGAGTTGAAGCAGAAAGGCGTGCCGATCGTGGCTCAGAGCACCGATACCACCGACTGGGTCTCCCGCTACGCGGACGAGGTCATCGCCGAGTCGGAGCGTCGTGCCCCGGGCAAACCGGTCGTCGTCGCCTCCGGGCTCTCCCCCTCGGGGCCGATCCACCTCGGCAACCTCCGCGAGGTCATGACCCCGCACCTCGTCGCGGACGAGATCCGGCGGCGCGGGCACGAGGTCCGCCACCTCATCTCCTGGGACGACTACGACCGGTACCGCAAGGTCCCGGCCGGTGTCCCCGGCATCGACGAGTCCTGGGCCCAGCACATCGGCAAGCCCCTCACCTCCGTGCCCGCCCCGGCCGGTTCCGCGTACGCGAACTGGGCCGAGCACTTCAAGGCGGCCATGACCGAGGCGCTCGACGAGCTGGGCGTGGAGTACGACGGGATCAGCCAGACCGAGCAGTACACCTCGGGCGTCTACCGCGAGCAGATCCTGCACGCGATGAGGCACCGCGGTGACATCGACGCGATCCTCGACCAGTACCGCACCAAGAAGGCCCCCGGGAAGGGCGGCCAGAAGCAGTCGCAGAAGCCGGTCGACGAGGCCGAGCTGGAGGCCGCCGAGGGGTCCGGCGCCGCGAGCGAGGACGACGGCAGCGGCGGCGGCAGCGGGTACTTCCCGTACAAGCCGTACTGCGGCGCGTGCGAGAAGGACCTGACCACGGTCACGTCGTACGACGACGAGAGCACCGAGCTGTCGTACGTGTGCGCGGACTGCGGGCACACCGAGACGGTCCTGCTCAGCGAGTTCAACCGCGGCAAGCTGGTCTGGAAGGTCGACTGGCCCATGCGCTGGGCGTACGAGGGCGTGATCTTCGAGCCGAGCGGCGTGGACCACTCCTCTCCCGGGTCGTCCTTCGTGGTCGGCGGGCAGATCGTGCGCGAGATCTTCGACGGCGTGCAGCCGATCGGTCCCATGTACGCGTTCGTCGGCATCTCCGGGATGGCGAAGATGTCGTCGTCGAAGGGCGGCGTGCCGACCCCGGCCGACGCGCTGAAGATCATGGAGGCGCCGCTCCTTCGCTGGCTGTACGCGCGGCGCAGGCCCAACCAGTCCTTCAAGATCGCCTTCGACCAGGAGATCCAGCGGCTCTACGACGAGTGGGACAAGCTGGACGCGAAGGTCGCGGACGGCTCCGTGCTGCCCGCCGACGCCGCCGCGCACTCGCGTGCGGTGCGTACGGCCGCGGGCGAGCTGCCCCGGACTCCCCGTCCGCTGCCGTACCGGACGCTCGCGTCCGTCGCGGACGTGACGGCGGGCGCCGAGGACCAGACGCTGCGCATCCTGCGGGACCTGGACCCCTCGGACCCGATCTCGTCCCTGGACGAGGCGCGGCCCCGCCTCGACCGCGCCGAGAACTGGATCACTACGCAGGTCCCGGCCGAGGCGCGCACGATCGTGCGCGCGGAGCCGGACACGGAGCTGCTGTCGTCGCTGGACGAGGAGGGCCGCGAGTCGCTGAGGCTGTTGCTTGAGGGCCTCGACTCGCACTGGTCCCTCGACGGCCTCACGCACCTGGTGTACGGCGTTCCGAAGGTCCAGGCCGGGTTCTCCGCGGACGCGACGGCGAAGGAACTGCCGCCGGAGATCAAGGTCGCGCAGCGGTCCTTCTTCGCCCTCCTGTACCGCCTCCTGGTGACCCGGGAGACGGGACCCCGCCTCCCCACGCTGCTGCTCGCCGTGGGCGCGGAGCGGGTCCGCAAGCTCCTGGGCGCGTAGCCGCGGGACGCGGGCGGCTTTGCGCTGACCGCTTGGCGGTACGAGGAAGGGGCGGCGCCCAGCTACTTGGGCGCCGCCCCTTCGCGTGCGGGCGCGTCGGGCTCGCGGCGCGGGGCCCCCGCGCAGGGCGGTGAGGGGCCGCTACGGGGAAGCGGCCGCGGCTCTGCACCCTTCGGACTACCCGGAGATCACTCCCCCGCAGGACGAACCCCGCCCCAGGTCGGGCGATCGTGGGGGCATGAAGGAAATCATCGCCATCGTCGGGTGGGTCGTCGGCATCCAGGGAGCCCTCGGCGCCGCCGGACGCATCTTCGGGGACGAGTCGTGGGGCCTCATCCACAAGTGGTGGGACGTGCCCACCCCCGGATACGTCGCCCTCCTCCTCGTCGGCGCCGCCCTCGCCATCTGGGGCGAAAGCAGCAAGAAGCGCGCCCGCAGCAGAAGTTGAGACTCCGCTACGCGCTGTACTCGGAGTCCAGCTCCTCCTGGTAGCGGCTGCGGAAGTCACGCAGGTACGGGCGCAGCGTGCTCTCGGCCGGAGGGCCACCCGCCTGGCCGGTGACGCCGTACAGGTCCATCAAGTACAGGCCGAACTGCCGGGCATTGGGATAGTCGCCGAGCTCGCTCACGTACTTGCGGAACGCCGCGAAGTACGCGTCGTCGCGCGAGACGTCGTCCGGCAGACCGGACGCATCGGGCAGCGGCCCCAGCTCCTCCGGCGCGTCCTCACGGACATCGCCCTCGGCAGGCTGCTGCTCCTCGCGCGGGCCCGGAATCAGATGCTGACCGCCGAGCGGGCGAGTACGGCCGGGCCCCGCGGGCACCGGGAACTCCGGGTCGGGAGCAGCCGCGGCCCCGCCCTGCTCGTCGAAGTACGCCTGCTGCCGCTCCAGGTACTCCTGCTGCTCGACGTACGCCTGCTGCTCCGCGTACGCCTGCTGGTCCGCGTACCACTGGTCGTGCGGCTCTTCAGGAAGGTACGAAGGCTGCTGGGCCGCGAACCACGGGCTCACATGCGCCGCCGCAGGCTCCGGCTCCGGCTGCTGCTCCTGCTCGGCCTGATCCTGCTGGGCTTGGCCCTGCTGGCCCTGCTGGCCCTGCTGGCCCTGCGGCTGCGACTCCGCCTCCAGCCGCGGCGCGGGCGGCGCCACCAGCTCCGGCTGCTGCGGCTCCACCGTCACCGGCACCGGCGGAAGCAGCGCGGGCTCGATGCCCGCCGCAGCGAGCCCCGCGGGAGCCGTCTGCGCCAGCGGTACGCCGAACCGCGCCAGGCGCAGCGGCATCAGGGACTCGACGGGGGCCTTGCGGCGCCAGGAGCGGCCGAAGCGGGCCTGGAGGCG
>NZ_JBFALJ010000050.1:0-28122 GCF_040660195.1 Streptomyces sp. NPDC050147
AGCCCACCCCCTTGCGGATACCTCATATGACCGGCCTACTGCGAAAACCAAGACTTGTCAGCCCTCGCGACATCACGCCAACAAGGTCAGTAACCTGCGAACGCGCTCTGTAGGCCTCCCCCTGAACAGGCAGAAGTGTGCCTCCACAAAGGACAACGGCCAACTCCATTCCCTGCCAGCGCGATCACGTGGGTGCGCGCTCAAGCACCAGGGATGCACACACCCTGGCCCGTCTCCGACCTCGCTGAGCGTTCAGTAGCTGACCACCGCGCTGCACTGTCGCTGCGCACCCGCGCCAGGACACTCGGCCTTGGCCAAGCGGGGCACTAGACTCCGGATTCGCTCTTCATTCCAAGATTCGCCATTGCATCGACTGACCGTCCCACAGCACGCCGACGACCGTCGGTACAACACCTCACCTCATCTGTGCAGGTGACGTGTTGTGACCGAATACCTATCAACTGCCGTACACGACAGGAGGGAACGGGGTGCCCCGTGGGCCTTCTGCGTCGTAGTGTGACCGCTACGCAAACTCCATCACCGCAGCTCGTACCAGCCGCGCGCTCCCCATCTCGCTTTGCTCCAAGACCTGGGAGTTGACCGGCGCATCATCACGCCGCGCTGGGAGACACAGTGACACGAGCGGAACGCCAGAGTGCATATTCCGACATTCGCAGTAGGAAAAAAACGCAGGTGGCGGAGGTACTACTCGCCCTGTGTGCCGCCATCGTCCTCACCGCGTGCAGCAGTGTCGGCGACGCCAACACAGACAGCAACAAGCCTTCTCCCCCTCCCAGCAAGGCCTCCGGGTCAGTCCCCAGCAAGAGCGCGTGCCCTCTGGCCCAGGACAAGCAGGCAGTCCTGAAGGTGTACGAGCGCATGTGGGAAGAGCAGGTCAAGGCCTATGCGGCGGCGGACCTCAAAGGCACGGATCTGAAGAAATACGCTGCGGCAGGTGCCTACGCCCGTGCCAGGCTCGACGTCGAGGGCCTGCAGAAGAAGGGCATCTTCGCCAAGGGTAAGCCTGGCCACAAGACAAAGGTCACCAGCACCGATCTGAAGCGCCAGGTGCCCCGGGCCGAGCTCTCCGACTGCCTCAACACCTCCACCTGGAAGTACTTCTACCGCAAGACGGGCAAGCCCGTTCCCCTCCCTGAGGGGAACATGACGCGCTATGTCACGACCGTCAAAGCCGAGAAGTGGGGGAAGCAGTGGAAAATCTTAGAGCTAACGCCCCATCAGCGCGCCTGCTGACAATCTTCGCCACATCGGCGTCGCTGGTGGGACTGGCCTTCGCCGTACCAAGGCCTGCACAGGCCGCGCCTCCCGAGAGCGGATCATGTGTGAACGGGGCGGTCACCTGGATCATGTGCAAGGCCGGGCAGGAAGGCAGTCAGCTGGAGGGGGGCGCTGGTCTGCCTGCCCAACCGGCCATGGGCAGGGGCGGGAAGGGCAAGAAGAAGGATGAGCGCCAGGCCTGCACGGTCAAGAAGATGGACCCGCAGCCTCCCAAGGACAGTGCACTGTGGGAGGGCCACAGCGACGGAGCAGTCTACGAGCGCGAGTGCCGGTTCTCCGCAGACGGGGGTATCGGGGCCATCCCCATACCTTTCTGGGCAGCAGAGGAACCACCGGCTGTCGATCCCGAGGTCTTGGCCTAAGAGGCCGTGGACAAAATGAACTTGACCGGCCCCGACATCGGGAGCCCTCGCGCGGCGGGCAAGTACACGGTCGGGGTGCCAATGTGGCTGTGGGTGGTCCCCTCCCCCACAACGTTCGGTCCCAACACAGCGACTGCGACAGCCGGAAACGTGACCGTGTCTGCGACCGCGAAGGTGTCCTCGATTCGTTGGTCGATGGGTGACGAGAAGACGGTCACTTGTCAGGGTGCGGGCACCAAGTACAAGGCCTCCTACGGCATGTCGAAGTCGCCTGACTGCGGCCACTTCTACCGGACTTCGTCCAAGGACCGTGCGGGCGGCCGTTTTAGGGGAACCGCGACCGCGACGTGGGCTGTGGAGTGGCAAGTCACCGGCGGGGCCGGTGAGGAGGGCGCGTTCACCGAGGTGCGCGAGAGCGACTTTGGGGTGTCCGTGGGCGAGATGAGAGTCCTCGACTAGGCGGGATGGCAAGCGCGTGTTGAAGAGCAGTACGAAGAACAGGACGACGGTGCCCGCCCCGCCGGCTGGGGACGTGATGCGTCCGGAGCTGGACATCATCGATCCGGAGCCGCCGCGCAGGCGGCGCCGCTCGTTCATGGTGATCGGCGGCGTGATGGTGCTGGCCGGTGCGATCGGCTTTGCCGGTCTGCTGAACGCTTCGGGTGAGCGCTCCGATGTGCTGGCGCTGGCCCGCGACGTGCCCGCCGGGCAGAAGATCACGGCGGAGGATCTGCGGGTGGTCGCGCTGTCGGCGGATGCCGGGCTCAAGCCGGTGGCGGTCACGCAGAAGGACACGGTCATCGGGCGGCGGGCCGCGGCCGCGCTCACCGAGGGCTCGCTTCTGACCTCCCGTCAGCTCACCGGCAAGGGCGGGCTCAAGCCGGGCGAGGCGCTGGTCGCCGTGGAGGTGAAGCGGGGCATGGCTCCGGTCGACGCTCTGCGGCCCGGCGCCGCCGTCAGCCTGGTGAGCCGCCCCAAGGAGGGTGAGGTCGTTGGCAAGGAGCAGTCGGAACTCGCCGAGGTGCAGGGGCGTGTCGTCAAGGTGGGTGCCCCCTCCAGCAGCGGTGACGTCGTCGTGCAGGTGGCCGTGGCGGATGCGGACAGTGGTGTGGTGGCCTCGGATGCGAGCGCGGGCCGGGTGGCGATCGTGCTGAAGTCCGGGGGCTGAGGGGCGATGTCCGTGATGGTGTTGGCGGGCGGGCACGGGTGCGGTGTCACCGTGTCCTGCCTGGCTCTGGCCCTGTCCAGTGCCCGTCCGTCGCTGCTGGTGGAGGCTGTGGCAAGGCAGGCGTCGATCCGTTCCGGCTACCGGCAGGGTGCCTGGGGCGGGGAGGTGGGGCTGTGGCATCTGGCCCAGGCGCACCTGCAAAACCAGCTGGCGGAGGCATTCGAGGCACATCTGCGGCCGCTGGATGCGCAGGGCAATCGGCTGCTGCTGGCGGGTCTGACCGATCCGGCGCAGGCTGCCGCGCTGGCCGGAACGTGGGAGCCGTTGTCGTTGCTGCTGCAGGCGATGGATCAGCACGCCGGTTATGACGTGGTGGTCGATGCCGGGCAGGTCGTGGTCGAGGGCGAGGGGTTGCACCCGGGTCTGTTTCCCGCGGTGCTGGCCCAGAGGGCCGATGTGGTGTTGCTGGTGGTGCGCAACTCGCTGACATCGGTGGCGCAGACGTTTCCGGTGGTCCGGGTGTTGCAGGGGGAGCTGGAGCGGCGGGGCAGCGGCGCGGATGCGCTGCGGCTGCTGGTCATCCAGGAACTGTCGGCGGGGGCGGGCGGATTGCGTACCGATGCGATCGCGCGGCGGTTCGGGGTGCCGGTGGTGGAGATGCTGCCGTGGGATGCGACCGCGGGGGCGCTGTTCACGCACGGTGCGCAGCGCCCGGTGAAGCTGGCGAAGCTCGGTTTGATCAAGCAGGCCCGTAAGGCGGTGCAGGCCATCGGGGTGGAGGTCCATACCCGGCGTCGTGCGCTGGACATGCCTGCGGCGCCGGTGAGTTCACCGGTGGTGGCCGGGGTGCTGCAGCGGCTGGCCGCCAGCCGGCAGGCCCCTCCGATGCCGCCCCCGGACCCGCGCCTGGGGGTGAGGGTCGGTGACTGACCGGTTCGAGCTGCCCGCCATGAACGGGGCCCCCGCACGGTTGCAGGATGTGCTGAGCCAGGCCCTGCGGCCCGCAGCTCCGGGCGCTTGGGGCGCTTTGGGCACGGCGCCGCACACGCTGCGCCCGGCGGGGGCGGCGCTGACGTCTCCGGCGGCTGTCGAGGTCAGCGAGCAGGGGGCGCTGCCGGCGTCGCCGCAGGATATTGCCGATCTGCGTGATGCGGTCAGCGATGACATCGTCGCGGCTGATGAGAAGGAGCCGCTGGCCAACGAGAGCGCCCGCCGGGAGCGGGCCCGCTCCCTGGTCGCCGAACGGGTGTCACGGTGGGCCGTGGACCAGGCCCGCCGGAACAAGGCACTGACACCCGTGCAGGTGACCGCACTCTCCCAGGCCGTCTACGACGCGCTGTTTCACGCCGGGCCGCTGCAGAAGTACCTGGATGACCCGGATGTGGAGAACATCGTCGTGCTGGGTGATGCCGTGCAGGTCGACTACGTCAACCGGCCCACCGCGAAGGTTGCGCCCATCGCGCAGAACGACGACGAACTGATCGCGCTGATCAACCGGTTGGCGTCCAACTCCGGTCACCGCGAACGCAGGTTGTCGGCTTCCTCGCCGATGGTGAGCTTCCGCCTGCCCGACGGCTCGCGCGCCGAGGCCACGGTCCTGACCCCCGTGCCCTTCCTGGGCATTCGCCGACACCGGATTTTGAACTCGAGCCTGGAGGAGATGCAAGCATGGGGTTCCCTGTCCGGGGCCCTGGCCGCGTTCTTGCATTCTCTTGTGCTGGCGAAGAAGAACATTTTGATCGCCGGGGATGTGGGCACCGGCAAGACCTCCCTGCTGCGCGCGCTGGCGAAGAAGATCCCCGCGGAGGAACGGGTCGTCACCCTGGAGTCGGACCGCGAGTTGTTCCTGGACCACTACGACCAGGGCGCCCAGTTTTTGGCCATGGAGTCGCGCGAATCCAACGGCGAGCTCGTCGAGGGACATCCGGTCGGGCAGATCACCGTGGAGGACATGTTCCCGCACACCCTGCGCATGCTCTCTACCCGCGTGATCGTCGGTGAGGTCCGCGACCGGGAAGCCATCGCGATGCTGCAGGCGATGAGCGCGGGCGGTGCCGGTTCCATGTGCACGGTGCACGCCGCCTACCCCAGCCTTGTCCTTCCTCGTCTGGTCACCCTCTGCCAAGGCATGCACCGCGACGACGTCCACGAACTCGTCGGGACCGGCATCAATTTCATCGTCTACCTCAAGCAGATCAACCAGACACGGATCGGCGGGCGCCGCCACCGGTTCATCTCCCACGTTCTGGAGGTCCAGCCCGGCGAAGGCGGCCACCCCTCCATCCAGGAGATCTTCGCCCCTGCCGGCTGCGATCCACGCGGCGTGCCGCAGCTGGCGCCGTCCTGCATCGGCGAGCTGGAAGGCCTGGCCGGCTTCGACCGGCGCTGGCTGACCGTGCCCCCGTACGGGGCCTGGCCTACGCCGCTGGGCCTGGTCGGCGGAAAGGAGAGCGCGGCATGAGCAGCGATCAGTGGAGTCTGCTCGCCGCGCTGTGCGGCGCGCTGATCATAGGCGGGCTGCTCGTGGGCGTGCGCGGCGCCACCCAGGTGCCCGTGGCAGCAGGCCGGCCGCCCTCACGCTGGGTCGTGCGGTGGCAGGCCGCAAGGGCCGAGCTCCCCGACGCCTGGGCACGCCGCTACCGCTTCATCGTCCTCGCCGCGGCTCTGGGCACGGTGGGATCCTGGCTGATCTGGGCCCGCCCCGTGCACGGGCTGCTGGCAGGGGTGGCGGTGCTGGGGATTCCGTGGATCTGGAATCCGGCCGGGACCAGCAGTCGGCAGATCGTGCGCCTGGAGGCGCTGGCGGAGTGGATGCAGCAGCTGGCCGGGGTGCACGAGTCCGGTGGCACCCTGGACAGCGCGATCACCGCCTCCGCCACCCGTGCTCCTCAGGTGATCCGTCCGCAGGTGCGGCTGCTGGCCGCACGCCTACGGGTGGGCGCCAACCCCTCGATGGCCTACCGCCAGTTCGCCGACGCCTTCGCCGACGGCGCCGTCGACAACGCCGTCATGCTCTTCCTCACCCACGCCCAGGACCACGGGCCCGGTTTGAGCCGGGCCCTGCAGTCCATGGCCAGCCTCACCGAACAGGAAGCGATCTCGCTGCGCAGCCTGGACGCCAAGCGCGCCCAGGTCCGCACCGGCACCCGCTGGGTATCGATCATTTCGCTGGCAATCGCCGCGTACATCCTCACCAACCCGTCCTGGGGGGAGATCTACCGCACCGCCTCAGGGCAGTTGGTGATGCTGGTCCTGGGGGCGATGTTCGCCGGCGCGCTGATGGGGATGCGCAGGCTCGCCCGGGCGCGGCCGGCGCCGCGGCTGCTGGCCGCGCTGCCGACGGCCGTCGGTGTCGGCGAAAGGACGCCCAGCGCCGAGGGGGCGGCTGCGAGGGAGACGAAGCAGAAGGCGAAGGGGGCTGTGTCGTGATCTCGCCTGGAGCACTTGCATGCGGTGCGGTGGTCGGCGGTGGACTCTTCCTGCTGGTGCGCGAATTCTTGCCCTCGCGCCCCGACATGGACGCGGTCCTGGACCGCCTGGAGAACACCACCCCGGCAGCTGGCCCCACCACCAGCACCGCCTCCGCCTCCGGGGGTGCGCTTCGTCGCCGGCCGAAGGGGTCGGTGTGGGAGCGGGCCGGGGAGCAGATCCTGGCCTCTCACGGGCACCGGCTGGCCGTGCCGCGCGCCGATTTGGAGCTGCTGAACAAGTCGGTGGCCCACCACGTCGGCACGAAGGTCCTCGGCTCGCTGCTGGCCCTGGTCATGGTGCAGGTCGGCGGCGTGCTGCTGCGACTGTCGTGGGCACCGCCGCTGCTGGCCTCGCTCGCCTTCGCGTCTTTCATCTGGTTCGACGCGGATGCCACGGTGCGCCGTCAGGCGAAGGCGGCGCGGCTGGAGGTCCGCTATGCCATCGCTTCCTTCCTGGAGCGTGCGCAGCTGGAGCGGGGTGCGAACGTGGGGCCGGAGGCGGCGGTGCAGCGCACCGCCGAGGTCGGCGACCACTGGATCCTGACCCGGATCAGTGTCGCCCTCAAACGCGCCGAACTGGCCGGCATCCCGCAGTGGGAGGCCCTCAAACAGCTCGGGGAGCAGCTCGACATTCCCGAACTCGCCGCGCCTGCAGAGACGTTTTCGTTGGCGGGAGCGGGCGCTTCGATCCAAAAGACGCTGGCCACCCAGGCTCTGCTGCTGCGCCAGCGGCTGCTGACCGACCGGGAGGCCGAAGCCAACTCGGCCTCCGAGCGCCTGGTGGTGCCCGGCACGGTGCTGTTCACCGTCGTGCTGGTGATGTTCGCCTACCCGGCCTTCAGCGCTCTGACCAACATCTGACGATCAACAACCGTGGCGCTATGGGGCGTGATGGAAATGAGGGGACACACGTGATGAGGTTCAACGTGCTCGACCGGGCCGCCGTGCGGCTGCACACCGCGTGGCTGACGCGCGTGGAGAACGTGTCCGGTCACCGGCGTGATGCCGGGATGGAGACCCTGGAGAAGCTGATCCTGGGGGCAGTCGTGCTGGGCGTGGCCGTTGCGTTCGGCACCGTCTTCAAGGACACCTCCACCACGCTGATCGACCGGTTCAAGGCCGCCGTCGGCGCATGAGACAGGCCATCGAGCGGTGGTGGCGACACCGGATACAGGTCGCACGCTCCGGGCGCCGTGACAGCGGAATCGCCACCCTGGAGTTCCTGATCATTGCGCCCATGCTGTTGTTCATCTCCCTGCTCGTCCTGCAGTTGGGGGTGTTCTTCCTGGCCAGCACGGCCGCCCATACCGCGGCTCGTAAGGGCGCGCAGACGGGTGCCGAGTTCGAGTCCTCCCCCGGGGCGGGCGCGGCGCGTGCCCAGCTATGGCTCGGCCAGGTCGGCGTGGTGCAGCAGGCACAGGTCAGCACCGCGGGATCGACGGGCGAGCGGGTGCGGGTGACGGTGACCGGCCGCGTCATGAACTTCCTGCCATGGGACCTGCGGGTGGAGCGCAGTGCCGAGGACACCGTGGAGAAGAACCAGTGAATACGGAAACGACTCAGGCCGGCCCCGGCCAGCACCATCTCGCTCGCCGTAGGCGGGACGTCGTCACCGCCCGGGCCACGCACATGGGCGGCGACCGGGGCTCCTACACACTGGAAGCCATCTTGTGTCTGACCGTGCTGGTGCCGATCCTGGGCATCATCGCCGCGTTCGGGCTGGCCGGACTGGGCGACAGCACCGCCGCGAACGCGGCCGCGGCCGCCGCCCGCGCAGCCAGCGAGTCCGATGACCCCGACACGGCGCAAACCCGCGGCCGCCAGGCCGCATTGCACTCCTTGGGGCAGGCGCAGCGCACCTGCGCGAGCTCGGCCATCGTGGTGGACACCAGCGGCTTCCCCGCGGATCCGGGTCAGCCGGGCTCTGTCACGGTCCGTGTGGACTGCACGATCCCGCTGGCCCAGCTCGCGGTTCCCGGCCTGCCGGGAACCAAGACCCTCACGGCAACCCGGCACAGCGCCGTGGACCAGTACGTCGACCGCACCGGCGACGGGGGCGGCCCGTGAGCCCAAGAGAGCGTCTGGCCTGCGCCCTGGGTTTGCACTGCCGCGCGGAGAGGGAGCGGGGTTCGGTGACGCTGTACTTCCTCGGCTTTGCCATCCTCATGATCGGCCTGCTGGCGCTGCTCGTCGACGGTGGCCGCCTGCTCATGGCGTCCGCGGATGCCGAGGACATCGCCGCCGAGGCGGCCCGCAGCGCCGGGCAGGAGATCAGCGGTCCCGACGCCATCCTCGGTGAGGGCACCCGTGCCGACCCGCAAAAGGCGGTCGCTGCCGCGCAGGCCTTCCTGGCCGACGCCAAAGTCCAGGGCACGGTGACGGTCGCGCAGGACGGGCAGAGCATCGGCATCACCGTGAACGACACCTACCAGACGCTGCTGCTGGGCGGGTTCGGCTACTCCAGCATGCAGGTCACCGCGCACGCCGACGTCACGCTCGAACGCACCGACCCCGGAGCCTAAAAGATGCCGCACTCCCCCAGCCGCCCTGCTCTTGCCGTGCGTCTGGTGCGTGCGGCAGGAAGCCTCGCCGCGCTCCTGTTGCTCCTGGTGGGAGTGCCCGGGGTGCTGGCCAAAGCCGGCACTCTGCCGGGCGGTGTACCCAGCGGAACGGACATCACCGACGCTCTGCTGGCACCCGACGACGGCGGCGTGTTGTTCACCGTGCTGACCGTGGTCGCGTGGGCGTTGTGGGTCTGGTTCGCGCTGGGTGTTCTGGCCGAGCTCCCGCAGCTGCTGCGGCGCCGCCGCCCGAGCCGACGCCGTCGCCGTCGCCGTCGCCGTCGCGTGCTGGGAGCGCCACAGCGGCTGGCCGGGTTCCTGCTGGGCGGGCTGCTGGTGCTGCCCGCCGGGACCGCCATGGCCGCACCCTCACCGGCGCTCGCCGCCACCGCACCCCTCCAGCCCGCCGTGCACGCCGACGAGGCGGGCGAGGCCGATAACGCTGCCCGTGCGGTCTCCTCTGCCCCGGATACCACTGCCGGGCCGGTGCATGTGGTGGGTGAGACCGGTGAAACCGTATGGGACCTGGCCGTGCAGTTCCTCGGCTCGGGCTCCCGCGCCCAGGAGATCCGTACCCTCAA
The DNA here is from genome assembly GCF_040660195.1 of Streptomyces sp. NPDC050147. Classification (NCBI taxonomy): domain Bacteria; kingdom Bacillati; phylum Actinomycetota; class Actinomycetes; order Kitasatosporales; family Streptomycetaceae; genus Streptomyces; species Streptomyces sp. NPDC050147. Next base: position 9,442 of record NZ_JBFALJ010000050.1, read on the forward strand.
CCCGCATCTGCCCGACACCGCGCTGTTGCCCGCCGGGCTGTCGGTGCGGCTTCCCGCCGATGCCCGGGTGGTGCAGACCCAGCCCGGTTCGGATACATCGGCGCTGTCCGCGCCACAGCTGCAACTCGCCGCCAGCGAACAGCCAATCAGTACAGCCGATGACGTCGAGCCGCGCGATGAGCGCGCGCACACCGTGCGGGCCGGTGAGTCCCTGTCCTCCATCGCCAAGGACGAGACCGGTGACGCCGCGCGCTGGCCCCAGTTGTATGAGGCGAGCAAGAACAAGGACCAGCCGGGCGATACGCCTCGGGTGAGCAACCCCGACCTGATCTTCCCCGGCCAGCACATCACCATCCCTGCGGCCGATGCCCCCGCCGACCCGCACCAGGAGGAGGGGTCCCACGCCCCCGGGGACACGTCCGATGACGAGAAGGACGTTCCCCGGGAAGACACCGGCCAGGACCAGGGCGGGCAGAAGGACGGTGAGAGGGACGGCGGCGGGGCTGCGGGCGGTGCCGACAAGCCCACCGAGCCGGCCAAGCCCACCCCCTCCCCGACCCCGGACCAGACAGCCAAGCCGTCAAAGCCGCCCTCCGACCGTGACCCCGATACCTCATCGGCCCCTCCCCGCTCCCCCACACCCTCCACCCCCGCCTCGACACCGGCCCCTGCCGACGAGTCGCCGTATGCGCTGAACACCCCCCGCACCGTCGGAGTGCTGGCCTCGTTGGCGGCCGCAGTGACGCTGGCCCTGGCCATCCGCCGCATCCTGCAACGCCGCAGAGCCAAACCCGGCGAGCTCATCGCCATGCCCGCCGATGTCTCCTCGGCCGAGGCGCAGATGGCCCAAGCCGCCGAACGCGCGGGCCCTCTGCGGCTGGACCGGGCCCTGCGCACGCTGGCCCACCAGGTCGCCCGCGACGGCCAGGCGCTGCCCGCGCTGCGCGGCGCGCGCATCACCGACCGCAGCGTCCAGGTCCTGCCCGAGGACCTGCAGGCCGCCCCCGCCCCTCCGTTCACCTCGAGTGAAGGCGGCTGGTGGGTCTGTGATGACGGCGCCGAACTGCTCAAGGAGCATGATGCGGAGCAGGTGGATGCCCCCTATCCGGGGCTGGTCACGATCGGCGCCGACGAGGCGGGTCACCTGGTGCTGCTGAATCTGCCGCACGCCGGCGTGCTCCTCCTGGGCGGCGAGCAGGAGCCTCTCGAGGAGGTCCTGTCCTCGATGGCGTTGGAGCTGGGCATGAGCCCGTGGGCCACGGACGTGGAAGTCGTCGTGGCCGGCTTCGGGGAGGGTCTGAACCATCTCCTGCCGACATCCCAGATCGCGTACATGCGCGAAAGCGCCCACGCCGCACGGGACTTCGCCGAACGCCTCCTGGAGGCACACCAGGAGCCGACCCAGACCCGCGCCCCCTACCTCATCCTGTGCGCGTCCCAGCTCACCGCGGACAGTGCCTGGCAGATCGCCGAAACCCTCGACAAGGCCTCCGGCGTCATGAAGACGGCACTGATCGCACCGGCATCGTCCGCCAACTTGCTGTTCGAGCACACCGAGGTGATCGACGCGGCCAACAGCGGGCCGCAGCGCATCGACATCCTGGGCACCGACATCACCCTGCAGCGCCTTCAACGCCAAGCCATCGATGAGATCACCGCCGCGCTGGCCGTCTCCGGCCAGAACGCCCACCCCGCTGATGGCGCCTGGAGGCATGTGCCTTCCGAATCCCAGACCTCACATGCGGCCCGGGACGCGGCCGCCGCCCGTCAGGTGGATGAAGCCGGCGAAGCCGTCTGCGTCCCTGGGCCCACCCACAGTGCCCCAGTCGCCGAACCAGCTCCTGGAAGCGACGGCGGGCAGAGCCCTCCGGAGGGCGGTGAGGGCCTGGGCGTCTTCCCCGCACTGCTGGCGGCTTCCCCCTCCCCCGCCGCCGTCAGCCTGCCGGTCCCTGCGGCTGCCCCCGAGGCGGTGCGCCCGGCCGCGCCCGGCGGCGGTGAAGAAGCAGGCGGTCCTGGCTCCCTTGCCCGGCCGGAGGATGCTCCCGAGGAGGCCGCCGCATCAGGGCCCGGTCCTCATGACGCGGCCCCACGCGGCACCGCCGTACACGCTGACCCCGGCGTACCCTTCATCCGGGTTCTGGGGCCGGTCACCATCTCCGGTGTCACAACATCCCGGCACGGCACCCGCGAGGCTCAACTGGCCGCACTGCTGCACCTGAAGCCAGGCCGCAGTGCCGACAGCCTGTGCGCGGACATGGACCCGGCCAGCCCCTGGTCGACCGACACCCTCAACGCACGGATGGGTGGGCTGCGGCGCAGCCTGGGCAAGGACGAGGACGGCGCCTCCTACGTGCCGCGCCGCGCCATCAAGTCCGACCCCTACGTGCTGTCGGAGAAGATCTGCTGTGACTGGCACCGCTTTCAGGAGTCCGTCGAAGCCGCCCTGCCACACGGTTTTGATGGGCTCGCTCAACTGGAGAAGGCCCTGGACCAGGTTCGCGGACGGCCTTTCGGTGCGCAGCCGCTGCCCTGGAGCGAACCTTTGCAGCAGGAGATGGCGATGCGTATCGTGAGCATCGCGCACACCGTGGCCACCTACCGCCTGGCCCCCGGCTCCCACCATGACCTCACCCTGGCCCGCCGAGCTGTCGCCACCGGTCTCGAGGTCGACACCTCTGCTGAGATCCTTTACCGCGACTTGTTCCAGATCGAGGCAGCTGCCGGGAACCGCAGCGGGCTCAACGCCGCCGTCTCACGCCTGGACCAGGTCAACCGGTCACTGGGACTGCCCATGGAAATCGAAACCGAACAGCTCATCCACCAACTCCTCAACCACACCAGCGATACCCCACGCATGTAGGATCCGCAACTTCGCTGACCCCGAAGGCGAATGCGTGGCAACGGATTAGCAATTCCGCGATCCCATTGACAATGCCTACGTTCAGTAGCGGTCGTTCTCTCTTCGCGCTGTCTGGTCCTCGTACGGTTCCGGCATGGCAGTGCCGACATCGAGCAGCACCCGTCGTACAGTAAGGATTCCCACAGCGGCGATCCGGCATGAGGACGGCTCGGTACGAGAAGTCCCGGTATGCCGGCTGCGGGCGACGGATTTCGTGGAGTCGAAGCCTTGGGCGAGATGTCCGCTCAGTCCACGGGATGTCGCATCACTCAGGCACGTACGCGTCCGCAACCACGGGCGGGCACGTGGTCTATGAGAGTCGGCTCGAGCCGGCCCGGTTGCTGCTGGCCGACTTCGATCCCGAGGTGCGGGGATTTTCGCTCAGCCGTGCCGCCTTACGGCTCGGGGCGATGACCGGGTGTAGCACCATGTCCCGGACTTTCTGCTGCTCACACACACGTGTGGCGCGGGTGGTCAACGTCAAACCCGCACAACGACTGCAAGACCCGAAGATCGCGGAAGCCCTCGCTTGGCCGGGCGAGCTGGTTCGCGGTCATGGCCGGGAGTACGAGATCTGGTCCGGAGCGGATCGGGTCGTGTTGGAGAACGTACGGTTCCTGGCGGCCTACCGGCGCCCCGGTGTCGTGCCCGAGAACGAGGTGGAGCGGGCCTGGCAGCATGTGGTGGATGGTGAGGAACTGGGCCTGGTCGAACGGCGGCTGGCGGGTGATCGGCCTCGGGAGACGGCCCGGCCGCCGCTGCTGGCGCTGCTGTGGTCCGGGCGGCTGACTATCGATCTGTTGCGGCCGCTGTCGGGAGAATCGGTCCTGCGGAGGAACGCATGAACGCATGGACGACGCCGGTGGCGCCTGGGCTGGGGGTCCGCTTCGACGGCGAGCAGTTCACAGTGCGGGGAGGGGGTATTCCGCGCCGGTCTGCGGGGGGTGGTCAGGGTGGTCAGTCGGTGCGGTCCAACCTGACATCCGTCTCCAGTGCCTCCCCTTCGGGCGAGTTGTACACATCCGCGCTGACGTACTTGCCATCGACACCGGGGAGGTGGGTGATCTCCAGGACCGGACCGTCCTTGCGGCAGCCGGGATCGGACCCGGCGTCGTCCGCCCGTAGTCTCGACGGGGCGGTGAACAGCGTCGTCTCGAGGAGTCTCTCGGTCTTGTCACCGCCGACGTACTTCTCCACGAGGGAGAACGCTTCGGTGACGTAGTGGCAGGTCTTGCCGTACTCCTTGGTGCGGATGCCTATGCCGTCTTTTTCGGGGCCGGAGAGGTTCATGTCGAACGCTTGGTAATGGGTGATCTGGACGGGCTTGGGGCTCCGTTGGCCCCCGAAGGGATCTATCAGCCTGCTGTCCGGATCGGACAGCGGATCCTTCTTGAAGGCCACGTCGCCCGCCTCGCCCGATGTCATCTCGATGGTGTCGCTGAGGCTCAGGAGGGTCATTCCGGGCTGCCGCTTGGCGCAGTCCGCGGCGGCGGCCTTCGGCTCGGTGCGCTCCAGGGTGCCTGCGGCCATCTCGATCGACGCGGCCGTATGGGACACGGAGGTGAGGCGGCTGCTGTAGACGCACACGTGGCCATCGAGCAACTGGGAGTACTCGACGACTCTGTCGCCGCGTCCGCCCTTGGTGATTTTCAGGCGGACATGGGGCGGCGCGTTCGAGGCGTCGCCGACGAACGGGCCGGTCCAGGTACCGAGGAGCTCGGCGGGCACGATGTTGGACTTCTTCTCGCCTCCGCCGCCGCCATCGCCGCTGTTCGAGGTTCCGGTGTCCCAGGGGCGGATCACGAAGAGCCCGCCCGCGAGTACGGCGAGGGCGGTGGCGGCCGATGCGGCCACGACAATGCGGCGTCGGTGCCACCCAGTTGGCGCCGAGGGGGCGTAGGCCGGGCTGGTGGGTGCGTCGTGCAGGGCGGGCGGGCTCGGCGGCGGCGCCTGTGTGGGTGTCTGCCAGGCGGGTTGAGGGGGTGGGCCCGCAGGGGTCTCGTACGTGGGCGTGGCAGTCGGCGTGGGGTACGGAGCCGGGGGAGCAATTGGGCCGGGGGCGACTGCAGGCTCCGGTACCTGGCCTGGTGCGAAGTCCAGCAACTGGGCGGACTGGCGGCCCAGTTGACTGAGCACCCTCCCCGGCAGCCACGGCTCGTCGGGGTCCGTGGTGGTGCGGGCGGCGATGTCCTGGGGGGTGGGCCGGAGGGCCGGGTCCTTCTGCAGGCACTGCTGTACGAGTCCGAGCAGGGACTCCGGTACGCCGCTGAGGTCGGGTTCTTCCTCCGCGACCCGGAACATCAGCGCGTGCAGCCCGCTGTCCACGGTCCCGAAGGGAGAGCGTCCGGTGGCGGCGTAGGCGAGGACCGAGCCGAGGCAGAAGATGTCGGAGGCGGAGGTGAGGCGCTGCCCCCGTACCTGTTCCGGAGACATGAAGCCGGGCGATCCGATGACCGCGCCGGTGCGCGTCATCGCCCCCTCGGCGATGGTTTCCAGGGCCCGTGCGATGCCGAAGTCAATGACGCGGGGCCCGTCGATGGTGATCAGGACGTTGCCCGGTTTGAGGTCACGGTGGATCAGGCTCGCCGTATGGATGTCGGTCAGCGCCCGTGCCAGTCCGCCCGCGAGGGCGCGTACCGAATTCTCCGGAAGCGGGCCGAAGTCCCGCGCCACCACGTCCTGGAGGGACGGCCCGGCGACGTACTGCGTGGCCACCCACGGCACCTGGGCGTCGGTGTCGGCGTCGAGCACGGCCGCCGTCCAGGCCCCGCCGACCCGCCGTGCGGCGGCCACCTCGTGGGTGAACCGGCGCCGGAATTCGGGGTCCTTGGCGTACTCGGTCTGCACGACCTTGACCGCGACGGTCCGGCCTACGTCCGAGCGCCCCAGGTAGACCAGTCCCATGCCGCCCGCGCCGAGGCGGGCGATGAGGCGGTACGGGCCTATGTGACTCGGGTCTTCGGTGATCAGTGGGTCCACGGCAGGACCCTAGTCGATGGGCTCTGAACGGAGATGGGGAATGGGCGATCGCCAGCGGCACATTGGCGGTTCGGCGGATCAGTCGGTTGGCTTGAACAGCGAGCCAGAGCGCGTCCCTGAGTCCCCGTAGAGCGGGCGGAGCATGTGCACGAAGATGCTGTCGATCTCTACGCCGACGTTGTTGAGTTGGAGGTCCAGGAGCGGGCCGCCGTCGGGGCAGCCTTTCTCGGACTTGGCGTCCTCACTGAGTGTCGCTGGGGTGGTGTGCAGCGTGTGTACCCCGTCGTCGTCCGTGAGGGAGAACGGCTCGGTGACGTAGTGGCAGGTCTTGCCTTCCTCCTTGCTGCGGAAGACCACGCCCTGTTCCCCCGGCCCGACGATCGTCACGTCGAGGTCCAACTCGTACTCGGCCCCCGAGTCGAATTGCATGCCGAGGTCACCGCTCCAGGTGCCACGGAAGGGCTCGAGCACCTTGGTGCCCGGATCGCTCAGCCGGTCCTTCGTGACAATCATGGAGGACGCCTCATCCGTCACCAGCTCAAAAGTGTCGTCGAGCGGGTTCTTGAGGGTCATCGCGGGCCGCTCCTCGTCGCACAACTCGTCGGCGGTCTTCGGCTCGACGCGCTCCAGAGTGCCCTTGCCCACCTTGACCGTCGCGCTGCCCGACACGGAGGTGAGGCGGCTGCTGTAGACGCACACGTGGCCACCGAACCGCTGGGAGTACTCGGCGACCTTGTCGCCGCGCCCGCCCTTGGTGACTTTGAGGCGGACGAGATGGGCCGGGACGGACGTGTCGCCCTTGAACGCGCTCTGCCAGGTGCCGGCGAACTTCGCGGGCAGGGTGCTGGTCTTGCTCTTCTCGCCACCGCCACCGCCGCTCTTCGAGGTTCCGGGGTCCCAGGGGCGGATCACAAAGAGCCCGCCCACGAATACGACGAAGGCGGTGGCGGCCGATGCGGCCACGACAATGCGGCGCCGACGCGACCCGGTTGGGGCCGGAGAGTTGTGGGCCGCGCTGGTGGGTGCGTTGTGCAGGGCGGGTGCGGCCGGCGGTGGGGGCGCATGCGTGGCCGCTTGTGTGGGGGCCTGCCAGGCGGGTTGAGGACTCGGATACGTGGGCGTGGCAGCCGGTGCCTCGGCCGGTGCGGGGGGCGGAACCGGAGCAGCCGGGCCGGAGACGGCTGTCGGCTCGTGGGCCTGGTCGGGGGCGTAGTCCAGCAACTGTGCGGAGTGGCGGCCCAGTTGACTGAGCACCCTCTCCGGGAGCCACGGCTCGTCAGGATCCGTGGCGGTGCGAGCCATGACGTCCTGGGCGGTGGGCCGCGCGCCGGGTTCCTTCTGCAGGCACTCCCGTACGAGCCCGAGGACGGGCTCCGGTATGCCGTCGAGGTCTGGTTCTTCTGTCGCCACCCGGAACATCAGCGCGTGCAGGCCGCTGTCCACCGTCCCGAAGGGAGAGCGGCCGGTGGCGGCGTACGCGAGGACGGAACCCAGACAGAAGATGTCGGAGGCCGGAGTGAGCCGCAGCCCTCGCACCTGCTCCGGCGACATGAAGCCGGGCGATCCGATCACTGCGCCGGTCCTGGTCATGGCGCCCTCGGCCAGGGTCTCCAGCGCCCGCGCGATGCCGAAGTCGATGACTCGCGGCCCGTCCACCGTGACCAGGACGTTGCCCGGCTTGAGGTCGCGGTGAATCAGCCCCGCCGCATGGATGTCGGTCAACGCCCGTGCCAGTCCGCCCGCGAGGGAACGTATCGAGGACTCCGGAAGCGGCCCGAAGTCCCGTGCCACCACGTCCTGCAGCGACGGCCCGGCGACGTACTGCGTGGCCACCCACGGCACCTGGGCGTCGGTGTCGGCGTCGAGCACGGCCGCCGTCCAGGCCCCGCCGACCCGCCGTGCGGCCGCGACCTCGTGGGCGAACCGGCGCCGGAATTCGGGGTCCTTCGCGTACTCGGTCTGGACGACCTTCACGGCGACGGTCCGGCCGACATCCGAGCGCCCCAGGTAGACCAGTCCCATGCCGCCCGCGCCGAGGCGGGCGATCAGGCGGTACGGTCCTATATGAGACGGGTCTTCGGTGATCAATGGGTCCACGGCAGGACCGTAGCGGATGGGGCGGGGCCTGTCCGGTGGATCAGGGCCTGGGGCGGTGAGGGCCGAGGAGTATGCGGCAAGCCAGACGCCGATGAGCCGCACCCGGTCGCCGCACAGCTGGGCAGCAGGACCTCCGTTCAGATGAGGTGGGCTTGCCGCGAGTGTTGTCGCCCGCCCGGGAGTTGGACCCGGCCGCGATCCGACGCTGACGGGACCTGGGCGTTCACGGACGTGGACTGGACGGTCGGGCGACTGGCGGTGGCTGGGCCGCAACGACCAGCGTGATGCCGCCTTCTTAGACGGCCTCTACGGCACGGGCCTGCGGCTTTCGTCGTGGACGAACGTGGTGCTGCCGGAGCAACCGCGCATCACGCCGGGCCACAGATACTTCACCTGCTTGCTGGCCGATCAGCGCGCCAAGGGCGGTTACGGCTACACCTACTGGACGCCCAGGACGGTGGCCGCCGCGGTGCACGGCTACCGCGAGGGTGCTCGGCCCGGGCGGTGCGGCGGGCCCAGAAATCTGGGTTCTACGAGGTGTGGACGAGACCGCGAACTCACCGACCATTGCTCATCAAGCCCAGCGTGGCGGAAGTACGGGCCTGGGCCCGCGAACAGGACGTGGACGTACCACCGCGTGGCAGGCTCCTCGGCGAGATTTGGGACGCCTGGTACGCCGTCCACCCGACCACGAGCGGCCAGGACTCTACGCTCAGCACGTAACGCATCGACACACCCGGCCTGCCGAGCCCCGCCAGGGCGGCCTCACCCCGCTTCACAGCACGCCCCGGACTGCGGCCGGATTCGGCCAGGCCGCCTGGCTGAGAAGTGGATCCGCATTCCGCCCCCGAACTGAGCAACTGGTGCGGATGGCTGGACCATACGGGTCTCAAGCATCCGTGGCGCGCTGCCCTCTGTAGGCCGGTGACCGCCGAATATCAAAATCGACGTTCGCGGCCACCACCATTGAACTACCAGCCCGCTCCCGAGCCCCCTTCGAGAGGGCGAACTCACCATGCCCACTGCCGCATGTCACCCAGCAGCGATCCACAGGGTCCGCTACTACCAGTGACCGTCAGTTCCGGGCCGACGCTCCTGTCTGCTCATGATCCGCCGGATCAGGCAGTGCTCAGCACTCGCGGATTCGTGTGCTCTCCCAGGAAGCAGTGCTCACGAACAAGCGCTCCCTGCAACTCAAATGACCCGACACGCTGTGCTTTCAGCTGGAGGAGAGGTGTTCGGAGCCATCAACGACCGGTAGGTTGCGGGGTTTTGGTGGCAGAACCCCAGGGCGTGACCGCGCTCGTGTGCGGCGATCATGCGCCGGGACGAGGTGCCTCCATACGGCTTTCCCGCTCCTAGGCAGGCCTTGTTGAGCATCACGGTGTCAGTGCCGTGCAGGCCCTTCCAGCGCCCCCGAACGCCCTTCCACGGGGGCCGCGTCGTAGCGACATCCGACCATTCCAGATCGGCGATCCGCGAGGCGCCATCCGAAGGAAACCTCACCCAATCGAGGCCCCCTTTGAGACCACACCCGATGGGCGTGAGGGAAAAGAACGCACAGGGCTCCATTCACCGGGGAGGGGAGAGCCTTCGTAGCGACGGTGCCGCCAGGGTCAGCTGGGCGGCACCGTCTGTCCGGGCGGCAGCATGTTCGTCGGGCTATCATCCCGTCGGTGGCTGGACGTCCGGGCCGTCCGTGACGGCGACCCGAATCCGTCCTGGGCGACAAGGCATACGACTCGAAGGCCGTGCGCCGTGAGCTGCGCCGCCGCCGGATCCTGCCGGTGATCTCCCGCAAGGGCGCCTCGAACATCAAGGGTCTGGGCAAACTCCGCTACGTCGTCGAGCAGACCTTCGCCCTGCTCCACCAGTTCAAACGCCTGGCCGTGCGCTGGGAAAAGCGCGTCGAACTCCACGACGCCTTCGTCTCGTTGGCCTGCATCCTCGTCTGCTGGCGGCGGCTCAAGAAGACCGGATCATGATCGCTTTACGAGCTCGAAGGCACGGAGCTCCGCACCGGGCGTGCACGGCGCACATGCCGTCGATCCGGGCCTCTTCTGCAGGCTGGAATCCTCCCGTTCCACTCCATCAGGTGGCAGCCGGCCGCTGCCCGCATGGGTCTGAAATGCCTGGGGCAATTACTGCTCCGGTGCGGTTCCCGCTCCGTCAGCGAAAGCAGAGGAGAACCTTCATGGATGAGTACGAGGTGTACGAACCGCCGGCCATGGTGGAAGTCGGTGACTTCGCCGAGCTGACCCGTGGCGAGGCCCTGGGCGCTTTCTTCGAAGGCGGCTTCCCGCCCTACGAGTGGTACCTCGGCCCCAACTGAGCCCGGGACGGACACCACAAGACAGGTGAAGTGCCATGAGCGGTGACGTATGGTTCACCGTCCTTCCGGACGGTGAATCGGGCGTGGCCGCTGCGCGGCTCCTGCGCCCCTGGGCCACCAAGGCCCTCACCCACCATTCCGGCCGACCGTGGCTGCTCGGCGGTTGGCCGGACGGACGGGTGACGGTGGGAGCCGCGGGGGCGCGGCGAGTCGCGGTGGTTGGGCGCTGCCCGGTCACCGTGGACGAACTGTCCATGCGGGCGGGGCGGTTGCGGGACATCGCGGACGTGGAGCGGATCGCCCACGGCCTGACCGGCAGCTTCCATCTCCTCGCCTCCGTCGACGGTTCGGTCCGCGCCAGGGGGAGCGTGTCCGGAGTGCGGCGGCTTTTCCACGCGCGTGTGGGCGGGGTGACGGTGGCCGCCGACCGTTCGGACCGGCTCGCCGCCGCGATCGGAGCGGCCCCCGACGAACGTCTTCTCGCCGCCCATCTGCTCTCCTCCCCGCTTTCCTACCCGCTGGACGACCTCTGTGTGTGGCAGGGTGTGCAGGCCCTGCCGTCCTGCGACTCGCTGCTGATCGACGCCGAAGGGCGGGCCCGCACACAGCCGTGGTGGACCCCGCCGGAGCCGCGCCTCCCCTGGCGGGAAGGCGTGCCCGCGGTGCGCGCGGCGATGACCGCGGCGGTGGACGCCTGCACGGCCGGCGGGGGCACGGTGAGCGCGGACCTCACGGGAGGCCTTGATTCCACCAGCCTGTGCTTCCTGGCCGCCCGCGAGCAGGAGCCCGCCCGCCCGGCTGGAGCGAAGCTGGTCACGATGCGCTGGCAGAGCATCGACCCGGAGAACGACGACGCCACCTGGGCCGCGCGGGCCACCGCGGCGCTCCCCGACATCGAGCACATCACGCCCGCCCACGACCAATCGCCGCGCTGGTACAGCGGCTTGACGGCTCTCACCGGCGACGCGGTGCCCACCGACGAGCCGGGACCGTGGGTGCGCGACGGCGCCAGGATGGCGGAGCAGTGCCGCCTCATGACCGGCAGGGGATCGCGGCTGCACCTGATGGGCGTCGGCGGTGACGAACTGTTCAGCACGTTCCCGCCGCACCTGCACGACTACGTCCGACGCGACCCCCTGGCGGCGTACTCCCGTATCCGTACCCAACGCGCCTCCCAGCACTGGCCACTGGGGCAACTGCTGCGGCAACTCGCGGACCGCAGGACCTTCGGCCAGTGGCTGACCGCATGGGCGGACGGCCTCACCGCCCCGCAGAAGCCGTCGCCGGCCCTGGCCCGCCTGGCCCCCTCAATGGCGTGGGGCGCGGACCTGCGCATGCCGCCCTGGGCCACCCGGGACGCGGCCGAAGCCGTGCGGAGCCTGCTCCGGGAAGCCGCCGCAACTGCCGAACCCCTCGCCGCCGAGCGCGGCCAGCACACGGCGCTCGCCTGCGTACGGACCGGCGGGCGCGGCCTGCGCCAACTGGACCAGGTGACCTCCCGGCAAGGCCTGGAGCAGGCCGCGCCCTACCTCGACGACCGGGTGATCGAGGCGGCCCTGGCCATCCGCGTGGCCGAGCGCAGCACGCCCGGCCGGTACAAACCGGTGCTCGCGGAAGCGGTGCGCGGCATCGTGCCCGACGACGTCCTGCGCCGGAACACCAAAGGGGAGTACAGCACCGACTTCCACGCCGCCCTGCACCACAGCCGCGCCGGCCTCGTCGAGCTCTTCGACGGCTCGTGGCTCGGCCGCGCCGGACTGATCGACGACGCCGCGATCCGCGCGGCCCTGCTCGCAGTGCACCCCAGCCCGGAAGGGCTGCGCTCCCTCAGCTCCAGCCTGGGCGCCGAGATCTGGATCCCCTCCGTCACAGCCATCACCGAAGGAGCACCGTGAACCTCACCTTGCGACCGGGAGTCTGTACGACGGACACACCGGACGGGATGGTGCTGCTCGACGAAGCCACCGGCCGCTACTGGCAGCTCAACCGCACCGCGGCGCTCGTCCTGCGCACCCTGATCGACGGCGGCGGACCACCGGACACAGCCCGCGCGTTGCGTGCCGCCCACCCCCGGCTCACCGCGGAGCGCGCCGTGGCCGACACGGCCTCGATCACGGACGAACTGCTCGCGGCCCGTCTGGTGGTGCCCGCGTGAGCCAGCCGATGGTGCCCGCGACCCACGACCGCCTGCCCCTGCGTCGCCGTCCCCCCGTCCTACTCGCCACGGCCGCCGCCCGGCTGATCGTCACCCTCAAGCCGCACCGCGTCCGGCGCGTCCTGTCCGCGGTCCGTCGCGGGGCCGCCCCCGCCACCGCGGAACAGGCCCTCGCCGCGCGCCAGGCGGTCGTCTCGGTCAGCGCGCGCTGCGCAGGGGAGGGCTGCCTGCAACGTTCCGTGGCCACCGCGCTGCTGTGCCGGATGCGCGGGCTCTGGCCGGACTGGTGCACAGGGGTGCGCACGGCGCCGTTCCGCGCGCACGCCTGGGTAGAGGTCGACGGGCTCCCGGTGGGCGAGCCGCACCAGGCAGCCGCGTACCACCGCATGATGGTGGTGCCTGGCGTACGGGACGATCAGCGGTCCTGAGCCAGCCGGTACAGCTCCGCGAAGAGCCCCTCGCGCGCCATCAGGGCCCGGAAGTCGCCCTCTTCACGGACCCGGCCCCGGTCGAGTACGACGATGCGGTCCGCGATCCGGGCGTTCTCCAGGCCCTGGGTGACGAAGACGGCGGTCTTGCCCGCGGCGAGCTTCTTGAAGCGGCGGATCACCAGGTACTCGGCTCGGGGGTCCATCGCCGATGTCGGTTCGTCCAGCATGAGCATGGCGGCATTGCGGTAGAAGGCCCGCGCGACGGCGATACGTTGCCACTGCCCGCCGGAGAGATCGGTGCCGCCCCAGTGCGAACCCGCGACCAGGGTGTCCAGGCCGTGCGGGACGTTCGCGATGACACTGTCCGCGCCGGCCGCCCGCGCGGCGTCCAGGAGCAGCGCGTCGTTCTCCGAGCGTGGCTGGCCGAGGTGGATGTTGGCACGCAGGTCCATCGGCCAGCGGGTGTAGTCCTGGGGCACCAGGCCGACCTTCGCCCAAACGCTCTGCGGGTCGGCCTCGGCCAGGTCGATCCCGTCCCAGCTCACCGTCCCGGCGGACGCGACACGGAGCCCGGTGAGCAGAGCGGACAGCGTGGTCTTGCCCGACCCGTTCTCGCCCACCAGCGCGATGAGTTCGCCGCGCCGCAGGGTGAGGCTGACGCCCTCGAGAGCCGGCTGCGCGGCGCCGGGATAGGTGTAACTCACGTTCTCCGCGCGGATCTCGGCGGGCGCGTCGGCCGGGACCGGCAGGCATCCGCGGACGGCCCGCAGCGCCGCGGCCCGCTGCAGGAACGCCTGCCAGTCCTCCAGGTACAGGCTGGTGCGGAACAGCCGGGCGGCGGCCAGGACCAGCGACGTCAGCGCGCCCGTGGACGTACGAACGGCGATCACGGCCGTGGCCGCGAGCGCAAGATCCAGCCGCCCGCTCGCGGCCAGCCAGCCCAGGGCGGCCCAGGTCGCCGCGAGCATGAGGCCGCTGAGCCCGGCGCCAAGCAGGGTGACCCGCAGCACGCGCGGGGCGGCCCGGCGGTGCGTGGCCTTGATCCGGTCGGTGATCTCCTGGTACCAGGTGGTCAGGAACGCGGCCATGGTGGTGGCCCGGACCTCGGCCGCGGTGCGCTGGTGTGTGGCGTAGTGCCGCAGCAGATAGCGCAGATGGCCGTCCGCGATGTTCTGGTGGTCGGCGCGGTGCTGGATGCGCGCGGTGGTGACGGCCGCGGCGCCCTTGGGCACCACGGCGAGCAGGAGCAGCGGCAGCAGTACGGGGTGGAGCAGGGCCAGGACCGAGGCGGCGGCGACGAGTTGGCCGAGCGCGGAGACCAACGACTGGGCGTCGCCGATCAGATTCTCGGTCGCCTCCGCCCCGCGCCCCGCGGCCTGGAGCCGGTCGGCGAACCCCGGACTGTCGTACGCCTCCAACTCCACCCGCGGCGCGGCCGCGAGGATCTGGAGGTCGGCCTCGGCGGCGACCTCGGGCGCGAGACGCGCGGAGGCGTAGACCGAGAGCGCGTCGGCACCGGCGCGCACCCCCGCGGCGGCGGCGACCACGACCAGCGCGGGTGCGGCCGCCGCCACCCGGTCGCCCACCTGACCGCCCTGGAACAACTGGGCCAGCGCGCCCGGGAGAGCGGCCAGCGCGACGGCCGACGCGGCGACGACGGTCAGCTGGCAGCAGGCCAGCAAGAGCATCGCGGGACGGTCGGCGGCCCAGCCGAGCCGAGCGGCGGCGGCGAGTGTGCGGGGCAGCCTGGCGGCCATCTGCCACCAGGTGGCCTCCGCGATGTCCTCGAAACGCGCGTCGTCACGGAGGCCGACCTGCTGCGGGGGGACGGCGGAGGAGGCGGGGTCGGTGGCGTCGGTGGTGTCGGTGGCCGAGGAAGCGGAGGAATCGGCTGTGGGCGGTGTCACCCGCCTCATCCTGGAGCGGCCACCACGGCCGCCGGGGCCGAAGCGCCCGGATTCCCCCGCAAGGTGGGCAAAACCCCGCCCGGCGTTTGAACGGGCTCCGTGCCTTCGAGCTCGTAAAGCGATCACGATCCGGTCTTCTTGAGCCGCCGCCAGCAGATGAGGGGTGCAGGCCAACGAGGCGAAGGCGTCGTGGAGTTCGACGCGCTTTTCCCAGCGCACGGCCAGGCGTTTGAACTGGTGGAGCAGGGCGAAGGTCTGCTCGACGACGTAGCGGAGTTTGCCCAGACCCTTGATGTTCGAGGCGCCCTTGCGGGAGATCACCGGCAGGATCCGGCGGCGGCGCAGCTCACGGCGCACGGCCTTCGAGTCGTATGCCTTGTCGCCCAGGACGGATTCGGGTCGCCGTCACGGACGGCCCGGACGGGGCGCTGGCCCGGTCCGCGGCGAAGGAGGCCGAGTGGGCGGTGAACATCGACTCCACCTCCTGCCGCGCTCATCAGCATGCAGCCGGGGCTCGGCGCCGGCCGCCAGGTGACTTCCCGCAAAAGGGGGCGGGATGCGTGTGGAGGCTGATGGACGCGAGGCCCTGGGACGTTCCCGGGGCGGACTGACCAACAAGGTCCACTTCCTGGCCGATGACCGGGCCCGCCCGTTGGTCTGGCAGACCTCGCCGGGCCAGCGGGGCGACAACCCCATGCTCGTGCCCGTGCTGAAGTGTCTGCAGATCCCCCAGCGCGGGCCGGGACGGCCCCGCGCACCTGCCCGGACCGGCTCCGCGGCGACAAGGCCTACTCCAGCCGCGACACCCGCGCCTACCTACGCAGACGGCACATCAAGGTGACCATCGCCCAACCCGAGGGCCAGAAGGCCAAGCGCAGGCGGCGAGGCCGCAGCGGCGGTCGGCCACCGGCCTTCGACACAGGCCAGTACCGCCGCCGCAGTGCCGCCGAACGGTGCGTCAGCAAGTGGAAACAGTTCCGTGCGGTCGCCAGCCGCTACGACAAGCGCGACTACATCTTCAACGGCACCCTGGCCGTCGCAGCAGTCGTCATCTGGCTCCACGACACCGTTCAAGAGCCATCAGAAACGCCCTAGCTGTGTCGTTCTGACACATTGATGACGCGGCTGGCTGGGCTTTGGCCACCGACTCCGGTGTGGGGTCGGCCCCGTAGGCACGGCCGGTACCGCAGCGATGGCGCCTCCTCCGTTGCGGTACCGGCCGGGCTCGCGCGTCAGCCGCCGCCGTATTTACAGACGCCCGCCGTGTCCGCCCTGTCACGCCAGTCCTGCTTCCACTCCTCCAACAACTCCCCGAGGCCCCTGGTCGGCTGCGCAGCCCCGACCCCTGGTCTCTACACCGGCGTCATCCACAGCGGTCGTACCCGAACTCGCCCCGCGCAAGGGCGAGGACGTCCATGTCATCCGGCTCGCCCACCCCACGCACGTACGCCGGGTGTTCGCCGTGTGCCGCGCCGGAGACCCCAACCCGGTCCTCGACCAGGCCGTCGAAGTGCCGCGGGCAGCGGCCGCCATAGACCGGCAACTGCCACAGACGAACGACCTGCCTATGGCGGTGTAGCAGTTGCTTCGGCGCCCCGGCCCCACGGCACCAGAGCCCTTCGAGCTCGCGCGGCGCCGTTCGTCAGTCAGTCGCCAGTGTTGGTCGCCCAGATCGGCTTGCCCCGGTGGTAAATGACGACGTTGCCGTCGTCCTGGACGGCCAGGTGGGCACCGCTACGCCCGTTGGTGTCCGAGGCCCAGAGGGGCTTGTCATTCTCCGTGTAGACAACGAGATTGCCGTCCTCCTGCATGACGGCGTAGGCGGCCGATTCGCCTGCCGTGTTGGACGCCCACACCGGCTTGGAGACCGATTCCCTGTAGAGGACGAAGTTGCCGTCCTCCTGGAGGCGCAGGATCGCCCGCCCGTTTCCTGACGTCCAGGCCTGGTTGCGACGGATCGTGGCCTCTGGTGTTCCGGGGTGGAAGGTCGCGTCGCTCATGGTGTGCTTTCCCCTCTCGGCTACATGCGGCTGCTGTCCGATCTCCTGGGACGGTAGCGCCCGGAGCGCGGCTCGCAGAGGACGAATAGCGCCAACCGGAAAAGGCCGTCCATTTCAGGCCAGCCGACTCGGAGTTCATGCTTGCCGCTTGCCGCTCGTCGGTGCAGGGGCGGCGAGCGCCGCGGTTACCACACCGGCACAGGCCACGGAGGGAGGACCCCTGGGGCACCCGGTCACGTCGCCGGTGTGGTGCCCGGTGGACGGCGAGGCCGGTTTCCTGCACCAGTTGACGGCCTTCCTCACTGCCGGTCTCGAGGAGGGGCACTCCATCTCCGCGATCGCCCGGCGCCTGCCTGGACCGAAAGGCCGTTCGCCACTTCCGCGACACCGGCCTCGACGAGCTGCTGGCCTCGGCCCGGCGCGGCCGCCGCAAGGGGGTGTTGGAGCCGTACACCGCCTACCTGACCGAGCGGTTCACCGACGGCGTGACCAGCCCGACTGACCTCTTCCGGGAGATCCGCGAGCGTGGCCACCCGGGCAGCGACCTGCCCGTGCGCCACTACGTCGCCGGCCTCAAGACCGGCACCATCGAACCCACTCGCGGTGCCACCCCCATCTCTCGGAAGATCACCACGTGGATCATGCTGCCCCGCAGCACGCTGAAGCCCGCGGAGGACGACCAGCTCCTGGCCGCACAGCTGGCCTGCCCCGACATCGCCCGAGCCTGCGACCTCGCCCGCACCTTCCACGACCTGCTCCAACGCCGCCGCGGGCACCAGCTATTGGCCTGGGTGCGCGAGGTCGAACGCGACGCACCAGGACCCATGCTCTCCTTCGCGCAGAGCCTCTGCCTCGACCTCGACGCCGTCACCGCCGGCCTCACGCTCCCATGGAGCTCGGGCATCGTCGAAGGGAACGTCAACCGCATCAAGACGATCAAGCGAGCCATGTACGGCCGAGCCTCGTTCCGCCTCCTGCGAAATCCTCCTGCGAGCCTGACCTGGGGATTCACGGGATCGCGGACTGAACCACGTAATCCCCCAAGGTAAACGTCACGTAATTCCCCAGTTCCTCGGTTGATGCACGGCGCCCGATCCGAGGCCGGGGCCATCGGCCGGGAACCGCCCTGGCAGACTTCGCCGCATGGGATTGTTCAAGCGAGCTGGCAAGCCGGAGACGGCTGCCCCCGACCCGCGAGAGACGACGGTTTAGGGGACAAGGACGACCTTGCCGAGGTTACGGCGCCGCTCGATGAGCGTGTGGGCTCGGACAGCTTCGCCGAGGGGGATCTCCTCGTGCACGGCGGCGCGCAGGGTGCCGGCGTCGCGCATCTGCCAGAGCTCGCGCAGCCAGCGGTCATAGAGTTCAGGCTTGCCAACAGCGATGGCCCGCATCTGGAAGCCGATCATCGAGGCGCCGCGGACCAGGAGTTCGTACGCTTCCACCGTGCCGCCGCCGGAGCTGAAGGCCACCAGTCGGCCGCCCATCGCCAGGGCCCGTACGGCGGGGCAGAGCAGGTCACCGCCGACGCCGTCGAGAATCACGTCGTACGGAGCACCCCAGTCGACGTCCTCGTACAGGACGACCTCGTCGGCGCCCAGCCCTCGGACAAAGTCAGCCTTGTGGGCGCTGCTGACGGCGGCGACGACGCGTGCTGCCCCTCCGGCCTTGGCGTACTGGAGGGCGAGCGTGCCAACTGCGCTCGCCCCCGCCGTGACCAGGACCGACTCGCCGGACTCCATGCGCGCGGCCTCGTAGGCACCGCGCGCCACCAGCCCGCTGCGGACCCGGGTATCACGCGCTGGCCACGGGCCGCCCCGGGCGGAACCTCGACGCCTATATGTGCGGGCCGGAGTTGGTCGCGCCCTTGTTCGCCCATGG
>NZ_JBFALJ010000051.1:0-23024 GCF_040660195.1 Streptomyces sp. NPDC050147
TCGTACTTCGCGGCGTCCCGCGGAGCGGGTAACATATCGCTGCGCGATATGCAAGCGAACACCCGGGCTGCGCCCGGGTGTTGCGCTCCCGCTCCGCGGGAGCGTGGGTATGGGGCTGCGCCCCATACCCATCTGCCTTGCTGCGCAAGGCAGATGGCACTTCGTCCGCTGCGCTCCCGAAGTGGGGGCCTTCGCTGCGCTCCGGCCCGGTGGGGGATGCTTCGCTCCCCACCCAACGGCCCTTCCGGCTTCGCCTTCAGGGCCGTCAAGGCCCGCTCGCGCGGGCCGGGCTGGCTACGGGCGGCGGGTGGTCGTTTTCACCTGGTGGCAGGCCGCAAAGCCCCGCACCGTCACCGCTGCCCAGATGACCGTGCTCGCCAGCGGCCACCACAGATCCCATCCCTGCTCACCCCTGACGAGGGCCCTCACCCAGCCGACCGCCCAGCTAATGCTGAGGAACAAGGCCAGCCATCTGACCCACCGCCAGGTCCCCACGGCCCTACGGGTACGGGCCTGCTGTTCGCTGTGCTGGTCTTGACGGGCTCGTTTGCCGTCCATGCCTACCGCCTACCCCCTGCAACGAGGCATCCGTCATCCAAAGTGCCCAGCTGGTGTTCTGGCCGCACGTCATGGGATCTATTCAGGCACGATGGCGCAGAGCTCCACGGACTACCGGCGCCACCGCGGGCCGGCAGCAACCGAGAGCAGGAGCGTCAGGAAACGGGGCGCTCCACGGGCCTGACGGCCCGACGGTAATGGCGCGTGGCGGTCAGATCTGCTGCACCAGCATCCATGTGACGATTCCCAGGACGAGCACCCCGGTCGCTCGCGTCATCGCGTATCCCTTGCCAGTGGGTTCGGTCGCATCCGGATCCTTCACCCACCCTCTCTGCAAGTTTCTATTCATCCTCCAGAGCAGTTGGGGGCGTATTACCTGCATCAGCCCCACGATCAGGAAGAGACACAGGACCGGGATGAGGACAGGGCTGCTGTCGCCGTCAGAGGCGGCTTGAATGACCGCGTCGCGATTCACGCTTCTCCGAGTGCCCGGGCTATTTCCCAGAAAACAGACCGCCCATGATGAGGTGTTGTGCATCATTCTAAGGCTCAGATAGACTCTGGAATCAGGGTTAGCCTGCATGACTCTGCTCCGAAGGATTATCTAGATCCATCCCACAGCCATGCCGTTGACCACGATGGGCCGAGTGATCAGTCGGCCCCTTCAGTCCAACCGCAGCCCACACGGCTCCTCTTGAGCCGACCGCCCCTAGCAGAAGGTAGGCGAAGCATGTCCATCACAGGCCGCGCTGACCAGCGCGAGGCGGCCCAGCGAGAAGCCATTGACGCGGTCCTGCGTGCCCTCGAATTGCCTGCACGATCACTTGTGCCCGAGCGAGGGCTTCGAACACAGGTGATCATGGCGACGGGATCCGGGAAGACCCGGGTCGCAGTCCGCAGCGCCGAGGAGCTCCATGCGGGCCGTGTGCTGGTGCTCGTGCCCTCGCTGGATCTGCTCGCCCAGACCGAGACCGCGTGGCGTGAGGGGGGCCGCCGGGGGCCGATGATCGGAGTGTCCTCGCTGCGGGGTGAGGAGGTGAGCTTCCCCAACACCACGGACGTGGACGAGCTGGTGGAATGGACGCGCGGTCTGGACAAGGTGACGGTGTACGCCACCTACGCGTCGCTTGGTCTGGGCACGCTGGAGCGGGCGCACGCTGCGGGTTTGTCGGCTTGGGACCTGATCGTCGTGGACGAAGCCCACAGGGTTTCCGGCCGGATCGGGAAGCCGTGGGCCGTCGTCCACGACAACACCCGGATCCCGTCGCTGCGTCGCCTCTACATGACGGCCACACCCCGGCTGTGGCAGCTCGGGGACGAGGACGAGGCCGGCGCACCCGGCGAGCTGGTCGCAAGCATGGACGACGACCCCAACGGTCCCTTCGGCAGCAGAGCGTTCACCCTGACGCTCTCGGAGGCCATCGACCGCGGAATCTGTGCCCCCTACCAAGTCGTATGCGTGGACGTCACCGACACCGCGCTCCAGGCCGCGCAGCTCCTGGGCGCCGAAGCCCGCTCGGCCAAGGTGCGCGGGGCCCGGCTCGCCGCTCTGCAGACCGCCCTGGTGAAAGCGTCCGCTGAGGAAGGCTTCCGCCGCACGCTCGTCTTCCACCACATAGTGAAGGAAGCCGAAGCCTTCGCGGCCAGCCTCCCCGACGTCGCCGCGCAGCTGCACGCATCCGACCCCGAGCTGTACCCCAGGACGATCTGGGCGCACTGGCTGTGCGGTGAGCACAAACCCCTGCACCGGCGGCGCCTGCTGGGCGAGTTCGCCGACGGGATCGCCACGGATGGCACGGTCGTGGAGAAGTGCTTCCTGTGCTCGGTGAAGGTCCTGGGCGAGGGCGTCGACACCAAGCACTGCGACTCCGTGTACTGGGCAGATGTGCGGGGCTCCATGCCGGACCTGGTCCAGGCGGTGGGCCGGGCGCTGCGGATGCAGCCCGGCGAGGGCAAGGTGGCAAGCCTGGTGGTGCCGGTACTGCTCGGGCCGGGCGAGACGCCGGACAACATGCTCACGTCCCGGGCGTACGGCGGGCTCGCCAAGCTCCTGGAGGCGCTGCGGGCGCACGACGCCAGGATCGTGGAGAACCTCGCGGAGCAGCAGGCCCCGAGCCGGTACAAGCCCGTCAGCAAGGACGACAGTGGGAAGAGCGCGGGCGGGAGCGGCCAGGGCTCCGGAGGCGTCAGCGGCCCCGCCAAGGCCCTGCTGAAGTTCTCCACACCCCGCGACCCGGCGCAACTGGCCGCGTTCATCAACCTGCGGGTCCTCAACCCGGAGCACGAACACTGGCGGCGCGGCGTGGAGGCCGCCGTCATCTACAACCGGCTGCACGGCGACTTGAAGGTGCCGTTCACCTACCGCGTGCCTGCCGTCGACGACCAGGCGGCGGAAGCCGAGAGGTGGCCGGCCTCGCTCGCCAGGTTCCCGCTCGGGCAGTGGACCGCTGACGCCAGGAGGTTCTACGCCCGCGGCGACATGGACGAGGACCGCATCGCTCAGCTGGAGAAGCTGGGCATGATCTGGAGCCACTTCGACGTCGCCTGGGAAGAGGGCCTGTCCGCCGCGCGCGGGTGGGCCGCCGAACACGGCCACCTCCTGGCGCCGCTGGACGCCACCTACCAGGGTGCGAAGGTGGGAATCTTCCTGAAGAACGCGCGGGCCGCCGCCCGGAAGACCACCGAGAACGAGCAGCGGCGTGCCGAGGGCCTGCCTGTCCTGTCGGCGGCCGGGGCGCTGTCGGAGATGCGGCGCGAGCAGCTGGAAGAAATCGACGCGTCCTGGTGCCCGAGCTGGCCGGTCACCTGGCAGCGCTGCTTCCACCTCGTCCGCCGGCATTTGGACGCCGGTGAAGCCCTGCCCACCACGGCGGGCGAGGTCTTGCGCCAGGGCGAGGATCTGGGGCGGTGGGTGCAGTCGGTGCGGCTCGGCTGGGACCAGCTCACAACCGTGCAGCAGTGGATGTGCGAACACATCCTCGGCATCCAGCCCGCCACCGACGACGAGAAGCCGAAACCACGCCGCACTCAGGCCGACAAATGGGCGCTCAACTACCAGGCCGCCAAACAGTACTACGAGCGTGAAGGCCACCTTCAGGTCCCGAGGAAGTGGGTCGAGCGGATCGTCGGCGAGGACCAGGAGGAGCGGGAACACAAGCTGGGCGCCTGGATCGGGAATCAGCGCAGCCGGGCCGCGACCCTGACACCAGAACGCATCGAGCAACTCTCCGCCATCGGCATGCGCTGGACATGACAGTCTGAGTCTCAGCCCAGCGGGGAAAGACTCACCGCAGAAACACTCGGCCGTCGGAGCCACTCCATGCAGCCTGAAGAGCCTTCTCTCCCGCTGAGGTTGTTTGGTTCGAAGTTCAGGTGGGCGAGTGCCTGCGGCTACTTACGCCGCGCAGGCCAGAGCTGAGGCCACAGAAAGCCCATGACTGCGCCAGCTGCGGCGCCAATTAAGGCCGACAGCGGGACGGTCCAGTCGACGCCGGAGCTGCCCACACGTGATACCGCAGCAACCACTGCGCCTATAGCAGCAGTGATGGCGGCACTGCGCCGGCGGGCGCTCCAGTTCGAGGACTCTTTCATGCTCAGCTCGCTCCTTACCGGTATGTGACGCTGTGCGGTGGACAATCGAAAATTGTCCACCGCACAGTGCGTGTCAGGTCAGGTGGTGACCGAGGTGAAAGGTGACATCAGGTTAGAAGGGCAGGATTCCACCCAGAACGCCTCCCAGGAAGGCATCTTTACGGTCGGCAGGGCTTCCGCCCCCGAGAGCTGATCCGATGGCGCCTCCGGACCCACTCCCCAGGCCGGCCATCACTAGGCCGCCGGCAATGCAGGCAGGAGTAGCTGCGGTGCAGATGGCAGCGGTGGCCGCTACGCCCACGGCACCCCCAAGAGCTGAACCGATGGTTTCAGTGACATCCGACAGGCTGAACAGCCCGCTGGGGTCGATGCGGTTGACGGGGTCACCTTCGGCGTAGAGGTAAGGGTTCTTCTCCTGGCCTGAGGGATCACGCTGGGTGAAGCGGCCGATGTTGGGGTCGTAGTAGCGGGCGGAGAAGTGGTACATGCCGGTGACGTCCTGATAGCCGCCGGCGAACCGGTAGGGCTGGGCGGCCTTCTCGCTGCTGGCGGCGCGGGTGACGCCGCGAGGGCTGTAGGAGTACGAGTTCGCCTTCGCGCCGGATTCGTCCGCGGTGGCGACGACGGAGCCGAGGGCGTCGGTGAGATAGTAGTACGCCTTTCCGTCCCGGGTCATGGAGTTGAGTGTGCCTTCCGGTTCCCGGTTGAAGCCCGTGTCCACGCCCGCAGTTGACGTCGCGGACAGGCCGATCGGGCCGTTGTGGAAGTAGGTGTCGCCGAGCTTGATGCGCTCGCTCTGGTCGGTCGAGCCGTACTGGCCGGCATACGTCTTGCCGCCGACGGTCAGGGAAGTGAGTTGGCTGTGATCCGACCACTTCTCGCCCGTCCGGGTGCCCTCCGGCGTGGAGGCTGCGGCGGTCTCGTGGCCCTCCTTGTCGTAGGACCAGTTCGTCGAGGAGCCGTTCTTCGCGGTGATCTGCTGGGCATCGTTGATCGTGTAGGTGGTGCCGCGCGGGCAGCCCTTGGCGGTTCCCTGGCTGGTGAGGTTCCCGGCCAGGTCGTAGCAGTACTGCCAGGACTCGTTCAGCGTGGAGCCCTTGTTCTCCGCCGCGTAGGAGAACCGGCCCGCCCCGTCATAGCTGTAGGTCGTCTTGGTGCCGGCCACCGTGTCGGTCTTGGTGCGGATCTTGTCGCCGTCGGTCGCGGCACCGGTGCCGTAGCCGTAGGTGTAGGCAAGGTCGACCAGCGTGCCCTTGCTGGAGGTTGCCTTGATCTTCTCGGGGCGGCTGGACTTGTCGACGTCGACCTTCTGTACCGTGCCGCCGGGGTAGGCGGTCTCGGTGCGGACGTCGTTGTTGTTGTACCTGTACGTCGTCACCCGGCCCTGCGGGTCCTTGAGCTCCTTGAGCTTGTTGACCTCGTTCCAGGTGTAGTCAACCTTCCCGGCCGGGTCCTGGTAGAAGTCAACATTGCCGGCCGGAGTGTAGGCGAGCAGGGTCTGGGAGCCGTCCTGCAAAGTGCGGACGGTTTCACGCTGCAGCGGGTCGAACTGGTACTTGACAGTGCCGGTGCTGTCGTCGCGCTGGCGGAGGTTGCCGTCATCGTCGTAGAAGTAGCGCACCGTGTCGTTGGTCGTGGAGACGGTCTTGATCCGGTCAAGGTGGTCGTAGGTGAAGAGCTTCTTGATACCCCGGCCGTCGGTCAGGGTTTCGGTGCGGCCCAGGCTGTCGTAGGTGTAGGTGGTCTCCCCCAGCGGCCCCGGCGGGGTCACCTTGGTCAGGTTGCCCTTGCCGTCGTAGGTGAAGGACGTCTTAACCGTCTTGGACGTCGACATCTTCGTCTCGGCCGCACACCGCTGGCCTTCGAACCCGCCGCAGGTGGGCGTGGCGGGGTTGTAGGTGTAGGAGACGCTGCCGCCGCCAGTGCCGGTCTGCGCCACCGACTTGGTGTTGCCCGCCGTGTCGTACCCGTAAGTGGTCTTCTCACCATCAGCGTTGGTGGAGTCCTTCGGCACATCCCCGCCGGCAATGGTCTGCCAGCTCGTGACCGCCTTCCCGCCCGTCGGCGACGTGACACTCTCCAGGTTGTTACGCGTGTTGAACCCGTAGTCGGTCACGTTGCCGGGCGTACTGCCCGAGCCCATCGCGTCTGTAGAGGTGTCGAGGTTGTGGTTCGCGTCGAACTTCGTCGAGCGGGAGTGCTGGAGGGCGTCGGTGACCTTCTCCACCTCGCCGTCGCCGTCGTGCTGGTAGCTGGTGGCGTGCTGTTCGGGGTCGGTGACCTTGGTCGTGCCCGCCGCCGTCGGGGTGGCGGCGTCGTACTCATACGTCCACGTCGGCCCTGTGTGGCCGGAGCCGTTGAACTCCGTAGCCCGCAGCATCGAGGTGACACGGTTGGCGCTGTCGTAAGTGAAGACGGTGACCCGCTTCTCCGCTGTGGTGATTTTTGTCAGGCGGCGGGAGTCGTCGTAGTCGAAGGTGGTGGTCTTGCCTTCGGCGTTCGTCGTCTTGTGCAGATTCCCGGCCGGGTCGAGGTCGAAGACGGCGGTGCGGCCCGCGTTGTCCTTGGCCTGCCACTGCGAGGCGTCGGTCTTGACCAGGTCGATCCACCGGCCCGAGCGGGTCTCGGTCAGCTTGAAGCCCTTGTTCTCGCCGCCCTCGTCATGCTGCGTGACGGTGATGGTGCCCTTGTTCTTGTCGGTGACCTTGGTCAACGTGCCGTGGGCGTTGTAGGTGTCCTTGGACGAGGACTTCCAGTTCGTGACCGTGTAGGTGCCGTCCGCGTTCTTCTTCAGTTCCTTCGAGTAGCCCTTGGGCGAGGTGAACGTGCCGTCCGTCTTCTGGGTGAACCGCAGGCTGTCGCCCGAGGCGTCGTACAGGACGACTTCGCCCTCCAGGACCTGCAGGTAGCGCTCGTACTGCTGCCACCACCGCTGGGAGACCTTCCCCCACGGGGCCTCAAGGGAGTTGTAGGTACGCGACAGGCTCAGATTCTGGCCCACCCCCGCGATCTGGAAATCGGTCGCGGTCAGCATGAGGTTGCCGGTCGAGTAGTTGACCCTGGCCGTCAACGCGTCCGTGATAGCAAAGTTGCTGATCTTGTGCCAGGGCACATCCCCCTGCCCCTCGGGCACGTAATCGCTGGGCGCCGCACGGCCGGCCCGGCCGGCCTCCTCACCGCCCTGGGCCCGCTTCTTCTGCTCCGCCCGCCAGGCCGCTACCTCATCGGAGGGTGTGCGCTCGGCCCGCGGCGCCACCGGATCGTTCGAACCGACCTTCACCGGCGGCATGGTGAACGTCGGGGCGTCCTTGCCCCACGCCGATCCGGGATCGTCTGCGGCGGAGGCGATACCTGCGGCCGGCAGCAAGGACAGCGTCAGAGCGCCGGAGGCAACAACTGCCGCCGTGGCCAACCTGGTTCTCTTCCGGGCACGCGAAAGACGCGCACCCCAACTGCGATGCATCAAGGCTTCCCCCCACAGGAAGACACATCCCGCAGACCCCAGCGGTCACGAGAAGCACACAACCTGACACACCACCACCACAAGCCGCCGCCCGTTCCCCCGAACACCCATGCCACACACGACGGAACAAGCCCCTCCCCTCAACACAGGCAAGAAGACACAAAACTCCTCTAATCGCTCCCCCCTGCCACCACTGTTGCACCCTGCGAAATCCCTGTCCCACCGGAAAGTGACCGAAATCAACCGACCCAACCACCCGGCGGGGCACCCTGCCCAGCCGCACGGACAGCCACCGGCACATCGCAACACCAACACCGTGTGCGGCAGCGACCCCTCGCAGTCCAGGCGGCACATGCCCTGACGTCTCCCCGCAGCCCCCGCCGATCTATCGGCCGCAGCCCACAACTGACTACTCGGAACCGAGGGGCGCTCGCTCCTACCACCACAGGGCAGTCGAAGGTGGTAGGAGCTACCACCGCAGGTCAGGGCCAGGTGGCGGGCGATTACCCAAAGTGGGTAATCGCCTCGTGGTTACCCGGAGCCGGTGCGGAAACGCGAGAACCAACCGCCCTCGACCCTCGGCTCGGGCACGGCCCGGTCCAGTTCTTGGTGCTCCAGCGTGGCCTGGTCGGCTTGGTGTTCGGCGGTGAGAGCCTCCTGCTTGCAGGTGTCGCACAGGTGCCGGTGCGATTCCCGTGACGCGTCCCACCCGGCGGTCTCGATCGCCTTCCACCGTTCGTCGGTGAACTTCGTGCCGCAGCCGGCGCAGAGGGGACGGCGTGCTTCCCGCTCGGCCTTCTGCTGCTCGGCCGCGTGGCGCAGCTGCTCCTGGTGCTCGCGGTTGCGGGCTTCGTACCTGGCCCGCTGGCGGATGTCGTGTGCTTCGCGGCGGGGGTTGCCGATGGCCTCCAGGAGGGGCTGCAGGTGGGTGCGGCCGAAGCGGTGGAATGCCGGTCCGGCCGGGCCGTGTTCGCGCAGGTTGCGCAGTCCGGTCGCGATGATGGGGATCTTGTGGTTGTAAAGGTGGTGGTCCTCGTACCGCTCCCCCTCCCACAGAGGGCGGGTGAGCTCTTGCAGGCGCGGGACAGTTCTGTTCGGGTCGCGGGCGCCAAGGTGGTTGAACACCAGCAGCACCGGCGGGTGCGGCACATCACCGATCCGGCCTGCGGGGGCACTCCAGCGGGTGCGCCACATCGGCCGCTCCGAACCGTCGGTCTCCTTCACCTTCCGGTGGAAGAAGCGGGCGTACTTGTGCAGTTTGTCGGCGATCTCTTCCGCGGTCTCGTGGCAGTTGTCGACCTCGATGAACAACAGCGGCACCCCGTCCTGCGGGGCGGTGAGCACGATGTCGGCCTGGGCGCCGCCCTTACCGGGCGTATTCCAGGTACCGGTGGCGGGCAGCGGCACCTCGGTCCAGTAGGAGGCGATCGTGCCGATGCCATCGGGTGCGTCGACGGCAGCCTGGGCGGCAGCTCGAACTTCGGGCGGATCCAAGGTGAGCTTGGCCAGGTTCGGCTTCGGGCGCAGCATCGCGATCACGGTCTCGTTGACGGCCATGGGATGCGAGGCTCCGCTGGAACCCGCGCCGCGGGCCGTGGAGCCCATCTCCCCCGCCGGGCGCCGCAGCTCGTAGGAGGCGGCCTCCAAGCCCTTGGGGGTCAGGTTCCGCAGCCTCGCCCCCGTCTCAGTGGACCCGCCGTTCTCGGACAGACCGTGCTTACGCATATCGGAGAGCGCACCGGTGTGCGAGGCCGTGCGGGCCGTCTTCCGCTCGGACGGAGTCTTCTTGTCGGCGTGCCGGAAGCTCAGGTGCGCAGCGGCGATCCGCTGGATCTGATCAGCGGTTGCCACCTTCAACGCTCCCAGCACGCGCAGCACATCGCCACGGAAGTTGTTCGTCGATCCCGCCGGGTTGGTCTTACGCTTCCCCGCCATCAGCCCCGTCCCTCCATCCAACGCGCACGGCCACCGGCCGGGCGCCGGCCTGCGGCAGCAGAAGGCACCGGGCCCCCGAACCCGATGCTCTCCTCCTCCACTGACATCCCCACCAAGTTCAAGAGGAGAGAAGAGGGTTGTGACGAGGTGGCAGGCGGCTGAATCCGCGGCGTGACCAGGGCGCTTTCCCTCTCTCCTGGTGACAGGCCCCAAAGGGGGTTCCCAAGTGGCGTCCGAAGTGGGCGCCGTAGGGGCGCGCTTCGGCTTACACAGTGCTGGTCGGCCTCATGGTCGGGCTGGGCATGCCGAGGGCCGGCTGCTGGTCGGTGTGCCGTCATCGCCGTATCTCCTTCGCGTCGGACCGACCCGGCCGGGTCGGTGATCGAGGGAGCAGCGTGGACGCCCACCCCTTGTCCGCGGTCTGACGGCAGCCAGTGACGGGTGTGGTCTAGGAGAAACACTGCCGCATTGGGGCGGTTGCAGAGCTGGACAAGGGGTCAGAGTCGGTCTTGTGGCCGGACCGACCACAGTGGACAAGCGGCGCATCCCTGCTCGCCCAGCCCATCGCTTCTGGCTCGCCGCGCCCCCGGACTCAGGGAAGAAGACCTCTCCCTGCAAGAGGGAAGAGGTGTCCACAGACACCAACCACTCCTGACCAGCGCAAACACCGACTACTACCCAATCACGCTGGTATCTACGCCGGTACCCACGCTGGGACGCACGCCGGTACCGGCACCGTCAGCCCAACACCCGACCCCACCAAGGGTGGTGAGGTGCCAGTGTCGGCGGGGCCCGATGGTCGACTCCCACCACAGCACCGGAATCAGGCGCGGTAGGCCCGACCACTACAGGTCACAGACGCCGCGCCTCCCAACGACACCGAAGCCCGCTTCACACGCCCCCTCTCCATTCCCACGTCCCCTCGCGTCCAAGAGGCGATGAGTGATGAGCACTTGAAGCGGGCCCGCACGGTGCATTTTGTAGCCGGTGCGCATCGGCAGACATCGCCGCGCACGGCCGGGCGGACCGGTGCGCACCGGATGCCGCGCATGGGCGCGGTCGTTGCGGTGCGTTTCTCCTTGACCACGGCCTCGGACCCTGTTGGCCAATTCGACCGGGTGAGGCTTCTGGGGGCCCTGCAGGTCGGGAACGGGCAGCACTTATCTATCGGTCCGGGAGGCGTTTCACGCTCGCGGCTGCGCCGAGATGTTCACGAGTTCCGACGGCGCCATGCCCACCCCAGGCGGCCAATGGGGTGCTCTCTCCGCCGCGGCCACATCTCCGGTCTGGCTGCGGGGCACGACTGCGGGTGCCGGCGTGTGAGCGCCGGCCAACCGGACACACCGGGGCCTCACGCCTCGCCGCCGAAAGGGAAACCGTCATGACTGACCTCAGCGACCTCGCAGGGGGAGCCATTTCCCCGCTCCAGACGCTGATGGGGCTGCTCGACCCGGACAAGCAGCAGTGGCTGAAGAGCCAGCCCCAGGAACGGCAGCAGAAGCTGGCCGAAAGTTTCGCCAATGAGCCGTACAGCATGGACCTTGGTACGACGCTGGTGGGAAAGACCGGCCAGGTGAAGCCTGACGTCAAGGAAATGCAGGGCCACGCCAACGCCTTCATCCAGGATGCGCAGGACGGGAAGATCTGACCACAGCGCTTGAGCAGGATCACCGCACCGCGGCTCGCACGTCGAGCACCCGGCGTGCGAGCCGCTCAGGGGCCAGCCGGCCGGGCGCCACGAGGCAGGCCTGGTAGCACACCGGCAGTCAGTGCCTCCCGTTCTCGGGCTCTGGCACAGGTTCTGTGACACGGCCAGTCCGAGTGACGGCGCCCTATGATCGCTGCGGACATCGACATGGGGGTGGGCAGTGGGTCGCGGGAGTCCGTCGCGTAGGTGGTCGCTGGATGAGGAGAACTGGTCGCGGGGGTGGTGGATCCCGCTCGTCATCGTTGTTATGGCTGCCGCGACCTGGGGTCTCTTGGGGTACATCGAGGGCGGCTGCGAGCGCGGGCCCCGGGGAGGATGCATAGCCGCCGATGGCTACGAGTGGCGCGGTTGGGTGTTCTTCCTGGCCGCGATGCCCACGTTCTTCGTGGTGGGTACCGGCCTGACGGCCGACCGCTGGCCGCCTGCTCTCGGCGTTGCCGCTGGCGGCGCGGCCTGCGGTATCTACGTGCTGGCACAGGCTCATACGGTGCCGTACCTGATCACGGCGGCTGTCCTCTTCGCTCTGGCCGTCGCAGCACCGGTGCTGGCCTGGCGGCGCCGACGGGCCGGGTGAGCGGCGTGAGCGAGCAAGCCCTGTCACTTTGGTAGCCCATGGTCACGGACCACAGAACTTGAACCAGAGCCCGTTCTCGTGAACATCGCCCCTTGCCCGGACCGCCTTCCGCAGCGCTGGATAAGTGCTGTCCATTCCCGTGGACAGAGTCAGCAGGTCAAGGGGAAACGTCGTGTGTCAAGGGGAGATGCAGTCCGAAATGTCTGCCCGGTGGTCCGTGGTCAAGGGGTCAGGGGCCGGTCGCAGACGGCGGAAGTGGGAGGTGCGGCTGCTGCCCCGCGGTGTCTCGGTGATCCAGGCGTCGATGCGCGAGAGGTTGAGGGCTGCCGCTGTGAACTGATGCTGAAGGTGCGTCTTGGCCGCGCCGTGGTAGCGAGAACGTCGCAGCCCCATCTGCCGGACGCCCTGCGAGATCGTGCTCTCGATGCCGGCGCGGCGCTGGTAGCGACGCCGCCACTCGTCCGTCTTCTGATCTTCGCGTGCCCTGCGGAGCGCTTCGAGTTCGTCTCGATTTCTGAAGGTGAGGCTTCTGCCGATCTTGGTTCGGCGCGTGCACTGCGATCGGACGGGGCGGGGTCCGCAGTCCTTGTTGGAGAACCAGACCCGAATGACGGCGGCTCCAGTCTGGCTGGTGGAATCGGACCACCCCCTGCTGCGCTTGCCGTTGGGACAGCTCACCTCCTGGGCCTGCCAGTCGATGGTGAAGCGCTCCTGCGTGAACCCGTCTCCGTCTTTGGCCTGCCAGGCCGCGGTGCCCTGAACCGGTCCGACGATGTCGATGCCGTAGTCGCGTCGGGCGGAGACGAGGACGCGGGCCTCGGTGTAGCCGGAGTCGACGAAGTGTTCAGCCGGCAGCAGGCTCTGCTTGGCGAGGCCGGCGTGGATGGTGCCGGTGACCTGCACGTCGTGGACGGGTGCGGTCGTGGTGAGCACGTGCGTGATCAGGTTGGGTTGGTCGGGCTCGCACGTCTCGGTGAGGTGGACCTTCCATCCTGACCAGTCGGTGTCTCGCTTGGATCCGGTGCGAGCGACGCTGTCGTAGGGCGAGACCAAGCGCTGGCCGGCAGGCGGGATGTTCTTCGGATGGCGCCAACTGACCGTCTCGTCCTCGATCTGGAACTCCTGGACCCAGGTTCGACGGAGCATTTCCACTGCGGGAATCTGGCGGAGCCATCCGGGAGCAGACGGGTGGAAGACGGCCTGCAGCAAGCGCATGCCGTCGTCCCCGATCTCGTTTCCCTTCTCGATGCGCTCGGTCCTTGCCTTCGGAAGCCGGTAGTCCTCGATTCGGTACGAGTACCGCTTGAACCAGTCGTCGTCGGCCAGTTCGGCAAGCCACTGCGGTGCGGCCGCAGCCAGCAGGTTCAGGGCCGCCCGCAGGGTCTCGCCGACCAGTTCCAGACGGTTCAGTCCGCGGACCGCCGACAGCACGTGCGTGCTGTCGGTGCGTTGGCGGCCGCGAGACTTCAGCAGGCCCGCCTCCGAGGAGGCAGCCAGCACGGCATCCGTGATGCGAGTCTCCGCACTGCCCTCGACCAGCCGGTCCCGGAACTCGCTCAGCACTGAATGGTCGAACCCCGGGTCCTCGATCTCCAGGCCGAGGGCGTACTTCCAATCGATACGTGCCCTGGCTGCCAGGGCAGCCTGGCGGTCGGACAGGCCCTCGGCGAACTGCAGGATCGATACCAGGGCAAGAACTGCCGGAGACAGTGCTGGCCGGCCGCGCTGGGGGAACAGGTCGGCGAAGTCCTCGTCACAGAACAGCTCGCCCAGTGCATCCCGCACCCTGATCGCCATGCTGCCCTGAGGCAAGGCAGCTTCAGCGATCCTCCGTGTCGTCTCCGGAACCCGACCCGGCCCACTCGTACCCAGCGACACTGACGCCTCCCCGACGCTGTCCGTCCCCGGCAACGACGCCGGATGAGCGGATCAACGACGTCGGGCTGCGTACGACCACAACGGAATTGGCCAACAGAGTCCACGGCCTCGGTCAAGGAGAAACACGGCAGTGCACTCCGGGACGGTGTCGTGCACTCAGTCGGAGAGTGCACGACATCATCGGTGCGCGCCGGCTACATCGAGTGCACCGCATCGGGTGCGCTCAGCGGCCCGCTGCTGGCCCGTAGTGTCGGTCCTGCTGCTGGGGGCGGTGCGCTCGCTGATCGTCCTCGCGCACCGGGTGCGGTGCGGTGGCGTCCTCCCGGTCGGCGTACCGGCTCCTCGTCTCGCGGGCCTGGTCGACTGCCTTGCGGGCACCCTCGAGGTGGCGCAGTTGCTCGTCCGTGAGCTCCAGGGCTTCCACGTCGGTGCGCGACTCCTTCAGGGCCCGCAGCGCCGCCATCGCCGACTCGCGCTCGTCTCCCGGGTCCGGGACAGCGGAGTCGACGTCCTGGGGCGAGAGCAACTCAGGCATCGCCGCCTGCTGGTGCACGACGACGTCGTACGCCCGGCCCCGCACGGCGGTGGTGGTGCGCAGCGTCTCCCGCACCACCGCACCGGCGAGGACTGCCCGCTCGTACTGCAGCGGGACGCGGGGTATCTCCCACTCCCCCGTGTCCTGGCCCGGGGGCCGGAGCGCAGCCGGCTGGCCGGGATCGGCCGGGGGCTGCCGGTCCGGGTCGGGTGCGGGGCCCGGTGGGCGGCGCCGGGCGGGGAGGTCGGACAGGGACCACCGGGCGGTGTAGAGGCGGTAGCCGGGCTCCAGGCCGCGCATGGTCTTCGGCTCGCTGATGTCCAGGCAGTACGTGGAGATGGCGGCGGCGACGATTTGCTCGTCCAGGCCCGGCTCGCGGCGGCGGCCGCGCAGGACGAGGGCGAGGTGGCGGCGGGCTTCGGCGAGCAGGTGTCGGCGGTGGAAGCGGCCGCCGTCGTTCATCACGAACACGGTCGCGGCGACGTCGACGGCCGCCAGGGCGACGTCGACCACGGCGGCGACCCGGGCCCGGATCGCCGCAGCCGCGGCGCGGGCGTACTCGAGGAGGGAGTTGATGATGTCGACGGCCACCTTG
This sequence comes from Streptomyces sp. NPDC050147, assembly GCF_040660195.1. Lineage (NCBI taxonomy): Bacteria > Bacillati > Actinomycetota > Actinomycetes > Kitasatosporales > Streptomycetaceae > Streptomyces > Streptomyces sp. NPDC050147. Next base: position 14,838 of record NZ_JBFALJ010000051.1, read on the forward strand.
GAGGTGCGGATCGCGCTCTCCTTCCACTCCTTGCGCAGCTGCGCGAGCGGCCGGGTCTTCTGCTTGGGCGGGCGAGTCTTGCGGGCGGCGATCTGGTTCAGCTTGGCGCGGGCCCGCTCGGAGACCACGGGCAGGAACTTCAGCTCACCGTCGTCGCCGACGGCGGTGACGTACTCGTGCTCCAGCTCTGCCCGGCAAGCGGCGACCTGGTCGCTGCGCCGGGAGGTCCAGCGGATCAACTCGTGCGGCACCCCGGCAATCTCCATGACCGGTCGGCGCCCCGGGGTGACGGTGCGCGGCTCGGTCGCCAGCCCCAGCTCCTCACAGACCTCAGCGGCCACGAGCTCGTTGTAGAGCGCTGAGGCGGCCACGGTGTTCTCGTGCAGGGCCAAGGTGTGGATCGACCCCCACTTCCCGTCCAGGCGCTGCCCCTTCACCGACAGAAGCAGATGGTCATGGAGCAGCGGCATCCCGGAGCATGCCTCGTAGTGGCGGAAGCGGGCGGCGACCAGACCGCCGGGCGCCCGCACCCGGTAGATCCCGTCCTTGCCGTACCGGATCACCGCCACCTCATCCTCGATCCACTCCAGCACCCGCTCGATCGCCCTCTCGTGCGCGGCCTCGATCACCCGCCGCGTCTCCTCATCCCCCAGCGCCCACAACAGGTAGATCGTCGGCTGCGGACGGAACACGAAATCGACACCCGTGACCATCACCCGGCGACCGAGAGCACCGGCCTTGAACGCCTTCTTCGGGGACTCGCCCTTGGCCAGCAGGTCGGCCTCGATCCGGTCCGCGTACGGGTGCCGGCCCCGCTCGCCGAACAGGTTCCGCAGCTGCGCCTCGGTGACCTCCTCACCCGGCATCAAACCGAGCACGGTCAAGCCGCGCCCCATCCAGCGCCCAGCCGGGACACCGGCCTCCTCCTGAGCCTCGCGCAGCGGCATGCGCGCCGGGCGAAGGCCGTCGCCGACAACGGTCTGACGCAGGTAGTAGCGGTACATCTGCCCGGCCCGGATGACCCTGATATCCACTGTCATGGAGACCACGCCACACGGCTCTGACCTGCAAAGAAAGGCCGATCAGCGGTATGTCCCGCCAGGCGGGAGCAGCAGCCGAACTTTCTTCTCAGGTGCCCGTCAGGCGGGAAGCGGGCCCGGGCCGGAAGCAAATGTCATCGCTCTCCGGCATCCCTCACCTCACGACCTGGACGACACCAACAAGCACCACTGAGCACTACCGGTCACCGACGACGGCATGCTGTCCATGGCCCTCCACCTGCGCGACCAGGAGATGAGCCTGCGCGACATCGCCAAGCGCCTCGTCATCACCACCGGCGCCAAGAAGGGCCAGCACCCCTCACCTGCCACCGTCATGAGGATGCTGCGCGAGCACGACGAGCAGACGACCTAAGAGCCCAAGATCATCTCTTTGCCCCTTTGACGCGTATCTCGGTCACACCCCAAGACAGCCGAACGCTGGGCCACCCTCGCTGGCGGGAACTGGTCCGAATACTTGGCAGTGCGACGGGCCGCACCGCAGGGCTAGGCAGCCCTGGGGCGCCCGGGAGCTTCCAGCGAAAAACAACGCTAGGAAGTTGATCTAGGCGCTGCCGGGCTGCCGCTCGCGACAGGCAGCGCTCCGGAACGTATCTCAACGACGACCCTGAACAATACGTGCGTGTTGACCTGGTCGGATCTGAAGCTTGCCTGCACCCTCACGCGATACGGCAACGGTTCCTGGTCGAGATGGCGTGCTTGATCGCCGTTCCAAAGGGTCAAACGCTGAGCCGGCACAACGTAACCCCGAGCGACACCGGCAGATGCGCGACGAACACGGCGCGCGTGAGCACCGCCTGGTGCAGTTCAGCACCAAGCGGGTCGGCTGGGCCCGGTCAGGCTGCCGGGGCGGTCAGGACGGCCTTGGCCGCCAGCCGGAGATTCCTGATCATCGGATTGGGGTCGCCCTTGCGGCTGACCAGGACGACCTGGCTGGGGGGAGCGCCCTCGATCGGGACGGTGACGAGGTCGGGACGCAGTGAGCTACGCCGATCGCCGACCGGTAGCACGGCGATCGCCCTGCCACTCGCGACGAGTTCGAGCTTGTCCTCGTAGCTCTCGATCGGCGGCACGCCGGCCCCGAGGATCCGGTAGGAAGTCCAGTCCGCAATCTCGAACGCGCACGGCGCCGCCGTTTCGCCGGCCAGTTCTTCCGCGGTCACCGACGCGCGGTCGGCCAAGGGATGGCCGCGCGGGACCACTAGCATCCGGGGCTCCTCGTACAGCGGGGTGGTGAACACGTCGTCGGCGGCGAACGGCAGTGGGGCCCGCGCGATCAGGGCGTCGACGCGCTTGTCGGACAGCGCCCCGACATCGCGGCAGCTCAGGTACCGGGTGGCGATCTCGGCATCCGGATAACGACGGCGCAGTTCCCGTACGGCGGCAGTGATCACCAGGTCTTCGACGTAGCCGATGGCGATTCGTTCGGTCTCGGCTTGTTCACGCACGGCCAGCTCGGCCTGGTGGCCGGCCTGCAGCAGGGCTTGGGCCCGGGGGAGGAAGCTCTGGCCGGCCGGAGTGAGCCGGGTGCCCTGGGGTGTGCGGTGCAGCAGCCGTGCGCCGAGATACTTCTCGAGCCGTTGGATCTGGCGGCTCAGCGCCGGCTGGGCCACGTGCAAGTCGGCGGCGGCCCGGCCGAAGTGCTGGTGCGCCGCCACCACGGTGAAGTAGCGCACCAGCCGCAGTTCCAGGTCCTGTCCGAGATCGTTCACCCTTCCAGCGTACGCGTCATGCCGTTTCGGAATGATCAGGTTGCCGAACCGGTCTTGGACGGCCATGCCGTCCTGGGCCTTGACTGAAGGAGCAACGTTTCCCCAGGAAAGCGACAGGTGCGATGAAGGCGATCCAGTTCCACGAAGCGGGCGGGCCGGAAGTTTTGCATTATGACGAGGTGCCGGTTCCCGAGATCGGCCCGGGCGAGGTGCTCGTCCGGGTGCACGCGGCGGGCATCAACCCGCCGGACTGGTACCTGCGTGAGGGGATGAAGGTCATGCCGGCAGAGATGAGGCCGGCGCTGGAGTTCCCCCTGATCCCCGGAACGGACATGTCGGGCGTGGTCCAGGCGGTCGCTCCGGACGTGCTGGGGTTCGCCGTCGGTGACGAGGTCTTCGGCATGCTGCGGTTCCCCGGATTCGACGGCCGGACGTACGCCGAGTACGTGGCTGCGCCGGCTTCGGACCTGGCTCACAAGCCGGCCGGTATCGACCACGTGCAGGCGGCCGGGGCGCCGATGGCCGTACTTACGGCCTGGCAGTACCTGGTTGATCTCGGCCACGACGTGCCGTCTCCTTTCACCGGTCAGGTGCACCAGCCGGTGCCGATCACGCCAGGGATGACCGTGCTGGTCAACGGGGCCGCCGGTGGAGTGGGCCACTTCGCGGTGCAGCTGGCGAAATGGAAGGGGGCACACGTAATCGCGGTGGCCTCGGGCCGGCACGAGCAGTTCCTGCGCAAGCTCGGCGCCGATGAGTTCATCGACTACACCAGGACGCAGGCCGCGGACGTGGTCAGCGGTGTGGACCTGGTGATCGACACCGTCGGGGGCCCGGACAGCTCACGCTTTCTGACCGTGCTCAAGCGCGGCGGCACTATGCTTCCGGTGTTCTTCGCCGAGTACGACCCGGAAGAGACGGCGAGTCTGGGCATCACAGTCTCGAACATTCAGGTGCGTTCCAACGGTCCCCAGCTCGCCGAGATCGGGCGTCTGTTCGGCGAGGGCAAGCTCCAGGTCGGGGTGGACAGCACCTACCCGCTGCCCGAAGCGGGCAACGCACACAAGCGAGCCGCGCAGGGCCACCTCCAAGGCAAGATCGTGCTGACGGTGGTCTCGTGATCGCCGAACTCCAGCAGGCGGTGGCGAAGTACGCCCACGCCCTGGACGAACTGAATGTTCCCGAGCTGGAAGCGGTCCTGACCGAAGACACCACCTGGACCTTCACGATGCCCGGACAGAGAGTGCTCGGCCCGGTCGCCGGACGCGCGGCGGTGCTCGACTTCATCCGTGACGGGCACACGGCCCAGACCGGAAGGGTGCGGCACTACCTGGCCAATGTCGTGATCACGACGACGGACGCCACCACCGCTGAGGTGCGGGCCTATCTGGTGCAGACGAGGAACACCGGCGAGAGCATCCAGATGATCTCGACCGGGGTCTACACGTTCGGCCTGCGCCGGTCCGACGGTGGGTGGCGGATCGCCGAGCTCACCCTGACGCTGGACAACGCCTTTTAGAGGTCGCACAGATAGGCAGGTTGGGGAGTCCCTGGCGACAAGGCGAACACCGGTCCTGGTGATCACGAAGTTGCGACGCTCGGTGATCACTGGGCAGACCTGCGCACGTGCTGCCGTCATGCTCGAGTCTGAGCCCAGGTGGTGGCCGGTTTCAGCTGAGGGTTTCGCCGTCGTCGATGGTGATGTATCTGGCCGGTGACGTAGTTGTTGACCATGGGGAAGAGGGCCGCGGCGGCGGCTTCCTCGGTGGTGCCGAAGGCGACCGAGGGGAGCGGTCGATCCGGGGTGGCGGCGATCGCGCGACCTCCTAGCAGAGCCGCACGCGCGAGGTCGCCGAGGTCAGTGGTGTGGTCGGCGTAGCCCTGCGATGAGCAGTTTGGTCATGCGGCGTGCGTCGTAGCGGGGATCGCTGCCCGCGCCGATGCAGAGGTTACCGACGCCACGCATGAGCTGATACGCGTCGATGTCGGGGCGGATCTCGCCGGCGACGGCTGCGGCTTCGAGCAGTTCGGTGCAGACGGGTAGGAGACGGTCGAGGAAGTAGGCATGCAGCGCCTCGAAGCCGGCGTTGTCGGCCTGCAGCACAGAGGCGAGTCCGTGTTTGGCCACCAGGAAATCGACGAAGAGGTTGATCCACTTCCCTAGGGCTGTGTGCGGAGAATTAGTCGCCAAGAGGGCCGGACCGGCATCGGCGCAGGCGTCGACTTGATGCCGGTAGACACCGATGATGAGGTCCGCTCGCGTCGGGAAGTGGCGGTAGATCGTCCCCAGCCCGACGCCCGCCTTGGCCGCGATGTCGCGTACCGGCGCGTCCACGCCTGACGTGACGAAGACCGCGGCGGCCGCATCGAGCAGGGTTTCCTTGTTACGTCGGGCGTCCTTCCGCCCAGACGGGGCCGCCTGCCCTGCGCCCTCGCCGCTGTCGCTCACCACGCGTTCCTTCCACTCACCGCTTGCAAAAACGGAACCATGTTCCGTATTGTTTCCGGAACGAGGTTCCGTTTTGCTCATAATGCCAGAGCAGGAACCCGGTATCCAAGCCATGTAATGCACCACGCTTCCCCCACGAGGAGACACGGTCATGCAGTACCGCACCTTGGGCCGCACCGGTGTGCAGGTCAGCACCCTCGCGCTCGGCGCGATGAACTTCGGAAAGATCGGGCGCACCACCCAGGACGAGGTCACCGCCATCGTCGACGCCGCGCTGGAGGCGGGGATCAACCTGATCGACACTGCCGACGTGTACAGCGGCGGCGAGTCGGAGGAGATGGTCGGCAAGGCCATCGCCGGGCGCCGCGACGACATCGTGCTGGCCACGAAAGCGACCATGCCGATGGGCGACGAGCGCAACCGCCAGGGCAGTTCGCGCCGCTGGCTGGTTACCGCGCTGGAGGACAGCCTGCGTCGGCTCGGCGTCGACCACGTCGACCTTTACCAGATCCACCGGTGGGATCCGAACACCAGCGACGAGGAGACCCTGTCAGCGTTGACCGACCTGCAGCGCGCGGGAAAGATCCGCCACTTCGGCTCCTCGACCTTTCCCGCCTACCGCATCGTGCAAGCCCAGTGGGCCGCCCGCGAGCACCACTTGAGCCGTTACGTCACCGAACAGCCCAGCTACTCGATGCTGCAACGCGGCGTCGAGACCCATGTGCTGCCCGTGACAGAGCAGTACGGGCTCGGCGTCCTGGTGTGGAGCCCACTGGCCTCGGGCTGGCTGTCGGGCGCGATCCGCGAGGGCAGGGACATCACCACCAGCCGCTCAACGTTCATGCCGCAACGCTTCGACACCACCACCCCCTCCAACCGGGCCAGGCTCGACGCCGTCGAGCGGCTGGCCGGAGTCGCCGACGACGCCGGCCTGACGATGATCCAGCTCGCGCTCGGCTTCGTGACCGCGCACCCCGGCGTGACCAGCGCGCTCATCGGCCCCCGGACGCCGGACCACCTGCACTCGCAGCTCGCCGCCGCAGACACCAAGCTCCCCACCGACGTACTCGACGCGATCGACGCCATCGTCGCCCCCGGCGCCGACCTCGCCGCACACGAGAAGAACGACACCCCGCCCGCGCTGCTCGACCCGTCCCTGCGGCGACGCTGATCGTCCCAGCGACAGCCTCCATCCTCTGGCGCGACATCACGAAGCTGCAGCAGTAGACGGCGATAGCACATTCCGCTTCATAGTCTGCCTATGGGACTTCCATCACCTGGCGGCCCATCAATAATCCGCCGCACTCACGCAGACAGGCGGCGTGGGAAGTTCCCGGCGACAAGGCGGGCCCAGGACCCGGTGATCATGGAGTTGCGACGCTCTGTGATCACTGGGGGACCTGTGCCCGTGCTTCCATCATGGCTGACTGACCCGCTCTGGGACCAATTCGCGGCGTTCTTGCCTGAGCGCCCTACGGTCGATCCGTCCCACCCGCTGGGGTGCCACCGCCGCCGCATCAGCGACCGGATCGTGTTCGACAAGCTGTTGCAGCTTCTGCGAATCGGCTGCTCCTACCAGGCGATCTCCGACACGACCTGCTCGGCGACCACCATCCGCAACCGCCGCGACGAGTGGATCCGGCTCGGCATCTTCGCCCGGCTCAAACAGATCATGCTTGAGTCCTACGACCGGATCGTCGGGCTCGTGCTCGACCAGATCGCCATCGACGGCTCCATCACCAAGGCCCCCGGCGGCGGCGAGGTCGCCGGGCCCTCACCGGTCGATCGCGGCAAGCAGGGCTTGAAACGCTCAGGCATGACAGATGGTTACGGGATCCCACTCGGCCGGGTCCTGGCCGGGGCGAACCGCCACGACTCACCGCTTCTCGCGCCGACCCTGGACCTGCTGGACGACCTCGGGCCGCTGCCCGACGACATCACAGTCCATCTGGACGCCGGCTACGACTCGGACATTAGCCGCACCGAACTCGCCGTCCGCAACCTGCACGGCCGCATCGCGCACAAGGGTGAGAAGGCGCCGATCCAGGCGAGCCAGCGGTGGCATGTCGAGCGCACGCACGCCTGGCAGAATGCCTTCCATCGCCTTGCCCGCTGCTACGAGCGCCGTGCGACCGTCATCAACGCCTTCTTCGACCTCGCGGACACGATCATCACCATCCGTAGCCTGATCCGCCGAGCCTGGACCACCCACCGCTGGGACGACCGCCCCAAGCGACGCCCATGAGCGCCCGCCTATCTGCGGGAGCTCTTAGAAGCCGTGATGAAACGCCCGGCAGTGGCCGGTTCGTGGTCATTGATCCTCAGTTGTGTCCCGATACCGCAGGGGCCGCAGCCCTTCGAGCTGGACGAGACAGAAAGCTGACCAGAACGTGAGTGGGCCCCCGGCCGACAGGTCGGGGGGCCCACACGCGTGATGGTGCAGGGGTCAGCTCGGCTGGTCTCCGGTGTATCGGTAGATCTCGGCGCTGTTGGTGTGCCACGCGTCGGCGCCGGCGGCGATGTCGGTGGCGGTGCCGGGGATCTTGATCCACGGGTTGGAGCCGCTGGCGTCGTTGTTGGTGTACCGGTAGATGGCCCCGGCGGGGTCGACGCCCCATACGTTGGTCCGGGATCCCACCGCGATGCGCTTGAGGCTGCCGGGAATGTGCTTCCACGCGTTGGCGCTGACCTGGTCTCCGGTGTAGCGGAAGACCTGGTTGGCGCCGTTGACGCCCGCGGGCCTGCCGTCAGCGGCGGGCGTCGCGTTTTGGTGTTGCGGAAACGCCATAGGCGAACACCTCGCCCGAAGGTTCTGCTCATGCATCTGACCCAAATGAGTGCAACGCTCGAAGAAGAACACTCCTGTCCCTCAGCTAAAGGTTGTCCCGTATGGGGTTGGAGTTATCCCGTGAGGGCCAGGTTGTGAAGGCGGGCGATGCCGAGCATGGCCTGGTGGACGCCGTTGCCC
>NZ_JBFALJ010000052.1:0-20945 GCF_040660195.1 Streptomyces sp. NPDC050147
TGCAGGGGGGACCCTGTGGGAGAGTAGGACGCCGCCGAACTATTATTGACGGGAAACCCCCGCACCCTCTGGGTGCGGGGGTTTTCTGCGTTCCAAGCCCTCTTCCGGCAGTTGCCGGTAAGAAAGCAATTACTCCGGCCTCACCAATTTCGTGTCGTAAGCCAGAATGACCGCCTGCACCCGATCCCGCGCCCCCGTCTTCGCGAGAATGCGCCCCACATGCGTCTTCACCGTCGACTCCGCGAGATGCAGTCGCCCCGCTATCTCCGCGTTCGTCCAGCCTTGCCCGATGACCGTCAGGATTTCGCGCTCCCGGTCCGTCAGCGCAGCCAGACGCGGGTCGCGGGACGGATCGGCGTCCTCGCCGACACGCGTCGGCAAGTGATCGGCGTACGCGTCGAGGAGGCGGCGGGTCAGGCTCGGGGCCACGACCGCGTCTCCCGTGGCGACCGCGCGGATGCCGGAGAGGAGTTCCTCCGGCAGCGCGTCCTTGATGAGGAAGCCCGAAGCCCCCGCGCGCAGGCCCGCGTACGCGTATTCGTCGAGGTCGAACGTGGTGAGGATCAGGACCCGGGTGCGGTCGCCCGCCGCCACGATGCGGCGCGTGGCCTCGATGCCGTCGAGGCCCGGCATGCGGATGTCCATCAGGGCGACGTCCGGGCGGAGTTCGGCGGTCAGGCGGACCGCCTCGCCGCCGTTGCCGGCCTCTCCCACCACCCTCATGTCGTCCTGGCTCTCCAGGAGCATGCGGAAGCCGAAGCGTTGCATCGGCTGGTCGTCGACGATGAGTACGGTCGTCACTGATCGGATTCCTCGGGGAGATGGAGTACGACTTGCCAGCCGCCCGGCGGTCGCGGCAGCGGGCCTGCCTCAAGTGTCCCGCCATACAGGGCCGTTCGCTCGCGCATTCCCGCGAGCCCACGGCCGGACGTGCCGGCAGGGGCGCCGCCGCCCACCCCCGTGTCCGTCACCGTCACCCGCACCCCGTCGTCGCCGTACACGACCTCCACGTGCGCCGTCGCTTCCGGCCCCCCGTGCTTGAGCGTGTTCGTGAGCGCCTCCTGGACCACGCGGTAGACCGTGAGCTGCCGGCCCGCAGGCAGCGACTCCGGGCGGCCCCGCACCGTGCTGCGTACCGGAAGCCCCGCGGCCCGTACCCCGTCGATGAGTTGGTCCAGGTCCGTGAGGGCGGGCTGGGGAGCGCGGGCAGCGGTCTCAGCGGGCCCCGGGGTCTCTTCCCGCAGGACGTCCAGGAGGCGGCGCAGCTCCGTCAGGGCCTGGCGGCTCGTCGTGCCGATGGCCGTGAGGGCCTGGGCGGCGCGCTCCGGGGACTTGGCGGCGGCGTACGAACCGCCGTCCGCGAGGGTCGTGATCACCGACAGGTTGTGGCCGATGATGTCGTGCATCTCCCGGGCTATGCGCGTGCGTTCGGCGTTGGTGGCGAGCCGCGCCTGCTGGTCCCGTTCGACTTCGAGCTGCTTGGCGCGCTGCACAAGCGACGCCATGTACTCCTGGCGGGTGCGGACCGCGATGCCCAGCAGGGCGACGATCGCGAAACTCATCATTGTGGGGACCACCTGCTGGTCCCAACTGCCGTCCGGCCGACGGAGGTGGCCGACCATGGGCGGCAGCACGAGCAGCGCGTACGACCAGGCCAACGTGCGCAGCGGAAGCCGTATCGCGATGTTGAAGACGACGATGAGCAGGGTGAGGGAGGCTTGCAGGACGGCGCCTGTCCAGTTGTTGGCCAGTGACGCCAGCAGCATGACGGTGTAGACCGCGAGCGGATGGGTGCGGCGCCACAGGAGCGGCACCGTGACGGCCAGCGTGACCGCGTAGAGGACCCAGGCCGGGACGTCCGTGTTCTGGGCGATGTTCCGCCAGCCTCCGCCCACGAGGTCGATGAACGCGGCGAACACGAAGAACCCGGCCAGGTGGAGATCCCAGGGCAGCGGGTGCCGGCGGTCGAAAGCGCGCATCCACTGGACGCTTCGCTCGACGTACCGGGTGAGCGGCTGGGCGCCCGCGGACCAGTCGGGATCCGGGGCGCCGCGGTTGCCGCCGTCGGAGCGCTGGGGGTTCCAGGGGGTCACGGTTTCATCCTCGTACGGGATGCGCTCACACGTCCCGCCGCTTCAGCAGATACGCCGCCGCTGCCAGGGATGCCGCCGCCCACACGCCCAGCGCCAGGAGGCCCACGCCCGGTGAGAGGTCGCCGGGCAAGGGGTTCGGGGCCGCGAGGGACTCGGCGGCGGGCAGCGGGAAGTAGTTCAGGAGGTCCTTCACCGTGTCGTTCGGGATCATCGTGGCGAGCTGCGGCAGGAGGATCAGGCCGCCGACGTACGCGCCGATGGTTCCCGGGACGCTGCGCAGGGCCGAGCCGAGGGCGAGCACGATGACGCCGATGAGGGCGGTCCCGATGGCGGAGCCCGCCACGGCGCGCGCGATGCCGGGGTCGCCGAGCGAGGCCTCCAGGTCCGTGCCGCCGAGGAACATCTGGGCCAGCGGGAACGTGAGGAAGTTCGTCACCAGGAGAATCCCGAGCGCGACCGTCCCGAACACCGCGCTCTTCGCCCAGAGCACCGGGAGCCGGCGCGGCACCGCGGCCATCGTGGCCCGCACCATGCCCGTCGCGTACTCGCCCGCGGTGACGAGGATGCCGAGGACCGCGATCGCGACCTGGCCGATCTGGGTGCCGAGCAGGGCGTACGTGACCGGGTCGATCTCGTCGCCGGGGCTGGACGTGTAGGTGGCGCCGAGGATCATGCCGAGGACGACGGTGAGGACGCTCGCCAGACCGAGCATGATCCAGGTCGAGCGGAGCGTCCACAGCTTGTGCCACTCGGAGCGGAGGATGCCGCGGGAGGACAGGCGGTAGGGGGCGGTTGCCGTGGCGGTGCTCATGCCGCTGCTCCTTCCGGTACGTCGGCCGCGGACACCGAAGCGACGTACTCCACCGAGTCACGCGTCAGGTCCATGAACGCCTGCTCCAACGAGGCCGACTGGGGGGTGAGTTCGAAGAGGGGGATGCCGTGTCGCGCCGCCGTGCGGCCGATGTGTTCGCCGTCCGTGCCGCGTACGTCCAGGACGCCCGGCACGTCACTCGTGATCTCCACGCCGGGTGCTGCGAGCAGCTCGCCGAGCGTGCCCGCCTCGGGGGTGACGACCTTGACGGAGCCCGTACCCGACTCCCGTACGAACGCTTCGACGGTCGTGTCCGCGAGGAGTTTGCCGCGCCCGATGATGATCAGGTGCTCGGCGGTCAGTGCCATCTCGCTCATGAGGTGCGAGGAGACCAGGACCGTACGGCCCTCGGCGGCGAGGGACTTGAGGAGGTTGCGCACCCACAGGACGCCCTCGGGGTCGAGGCCGTTGACCGGCTCGTCGAGGATCACCGTGGCAGGGTCGCCGAGCAGCGCGGCGGCGATGCCGAGGCGTTGGCCCATGCCCAGCGAGAAGCCCTTCACGCGTTTGCGGGCCACCTCGTGGATGCCCACCAGGTCCAGGACCTCCTCGACGCGGCGGCGTGGGATGCCGTGCGTGTGGGCCAGGGCCATCAGGTGGTGGAAGGCGGTACGGCCCGGATGGACGGACCGGGCCTCGAGGAGCGCGCCCACCTCGTGCAGTGGCGCGGTGTGCGTCGCGTAGGTCCGGCCGCCGACGGTGGACCGGCCGCGGGTCGGGGCGTCCAGGCCGAGGAGCATCCGCATGGTGGTCGACTTGCCCGCGCCGTTGGGGCCGAGGAAGCCGGTGACGGTGCCGGGGTGGACGGTGAAGGACAGGTCCTCCACGACGGTTTTCTCGCCGTAGCGCTTGGTGAGTTCGTATGCCCGAATCATGCTTCTGATGCTGGCGTTCGCGAGGGCGCGAGGCGTCGGACCAGGGGCGGGAGGTGGGCGGGCGCGGGTAGTACCGGGGTAGGACGCAGACCCTGAGGCCGTGGCCCGCGCCGGGTGTCTAGCCGGGGAGCTCCGCGTGCGGCCAGCGGGTGCGGGCCTGTTCGCGGGAGCGGAGGAGGGCCAGGGTGGGCAGGCCGCGGTCCGCGCCGGTGGACAGGAGCTCCGGGAGCTGGGGTAGCGGGGCCACGGCGGCCACGTCGTCCAGGACCAGCGTCATTGGTGGGTCGAGCCGACCGGAGGATGACCGTTCGGCCATGCGCCGGCCGTGCTCGACCACGCTTGAGGCGAGTGCCGTGAGGAGGGGCATCGCGCCGGGCCCCTTGGGCGATTTGGGGTCCTCGATCGGTTCACCCACCACGAAAAGCGTGCCCCCTTCATCGATGAAGGAATCCAAGGTGAGGGCATCTGTTCGGTGAGGAGTACAAGATTCTCGTACGTTCAGGGTGAAGAGTGCGGAGAGGGCGCGGGCCGTCAGCTCCTGGGCCATGTCCCGGCGTTCGGGGTATGCCGTCAGGGCCGCCTCCAGCTCGCCCGCGGCTCCCGAGGCGGCCTTGTGGTGCGTGCGGAGGACCCGTACGGCGTCCTGGACCCCTGCTCCCTGGGCCCAGCGGTGTACGTGCTTGACCGAGCGGCCGTCCACCGCTGCCGCGTGCAGGAAGCTGCGGAGGAGCGTTTCCGCGGTGTCGGCGACGGTGCTGTCCAGTTTGGCGCTTGGCCTTATGGCGGCCAGCAGGGCGGTGGCTCTCTGTGCGGCCACTGCCTTGTCCTCGCAGCCTTTGGTGGGGGACCAATGCATGCGGGCCGGGGTGTCGCAGAGGTGGCTGGGGTCGTAGACCAGGACGGGGCCGAGCTTCGCTCTGGCGTCCTTGGTCTCTTCCCACAGGGTGGGGTCCGAGGTGAGGACCAGTGCCGCCCCCTCTGCGTCTCGGATTGCTTCTGCGGCCAGGGGTCTGCGGGTTTCCTGGGGGCCCAGTACCAGGGGGGTACGGGGGGTGGGAACCGTGGCTGTCTCTGCACCCAGCACCTCGGTGCTCTGCGGCACCGCAGCCCTAATGCCCTGTTCATCGGTACCCGGCGGTGTGGGCGCAGCGGAGGCGGCTGCGGGAGCAGCGGGCGCGGTCTCGACGGGTGTCACCTCAGCCGGAGCCGGAGCCGTCTGGGCCGGAGGGTGAGTCTCTGAAGCTGGTGCGAGGCGCGCTGCGCGTCGCACCCTCCGCACCGCCCTCCACCGCGTGACCGTTCCCATGACGAAGATCGTCAAGACGACCAGGACCATCAGCTGGCCGATCAGCAGCCCCCAGAACAAGCCGTAGCCCGTGAGTTGATCCGCCGGTGTCTTCGGCCACGCGCCCGCGATGTCGTGCGGCTGCTGGACCAGGTGCCGCATCGCCACCGGCGTATTGCCGAAGGTGACGTTCTTGGGCCAGGAGCCGTGCGAGAAGAAGCCCGCGAGACCCGTCGCCGACCAGACGAGGACCGTCAGGCCGAGCACGAAGGCGAGGCCGCCCACAAGGAGGCCGTCGGGGATGCCCCGCTCGCGTGACTCGCGGCGGCCGCCCCCGTAGCGGTACTCGGAGGGCTCAGGCTCCCGGTAGGCCATCCCTCACGCCACCCCGGAACGAGACGACGACGGACCGTTCATCTGCTGCTCCATGTACGCCGCACGCTCCTCCGCCTCCAGCTCCGCCGCCCGCATCGCGTCGTCGCCGAGCAGCTGGTCCGCCGACGATTCCGTCATGGCGCGGTCGGTGAAGACCAGGGGGCGTTCGGTCTCCGTGATCAGGTGCTTGACCACTTGGACGTTGCCGTTCACGTCCCATACGGCGATGCCGGGCGTGAGGGTGGGGATGATCTCCACCGCCCAGCGCGGCAGGCCGAGGACCCGGCCCGTCGCTCTCGCCTCGTCCGCCTTCTGGGCGTAGATGGTGCGGGTCGACGCCATCTTCAGGATCGCCGCCGCCTCCTTGGCCGCCGCCCCGTCCACCACGTCGCTCAGGTGGTGGACGACCGCCACGAAGGAGAGCCCGAGCCGTCGGCCGAACTTGAGCAGCCGCTGGAAGAGCTGGGCGACGAACGGCGAGTTGATGATGTGCCAGGCCTCTTCCACCAGGAAGATGCGCTTCTTGCGGTCCGGACGGATCCAGGTGTGTTCGAGCCAGACACCCACGATCGCCATCAGGATCGGCATCGCGATGGAGTTGCGGTCGATGTGAGAGAGGTCGAAGACGATGAGCGGGGCGTCCAGGTCGATGCCTACCGTCGTCGGGCCGTCGAACATGCCCCGCAGGTCACCGTCGACCAGGCGGTCCAGGACGAGCGCGACGTCCAGACCCCATGCCCGTACGTCGTCTATGGCGACGTTCATGGCCTCGGCCGACTCCGGCTCCGGGTGCCTGAGCTGCTCCACGATGTCCGTCAGGACGGGCTGGCGCTCCACGATCGTCTCGTTCACGTACGCGTGGGCGACCTTCAGCGCGAAGCCCGAGCGCTCGTCGAGGCCGTGCCCCATCGCGACCTCGATGATCGTGCGGAGCAGGGCGAGCTGACCCGTCGTGGTGATCGAGGGGTCCAGCGGGTTGAGGCGGATGCCCATGTCGAGCGCGGCCGTCGGGTCGAGGCGGATGGGAGTTATCCCCAGCTCCTGGGCGATGAGGTTCCATTCGCCCACTCCGTCCTCGCCCTGCGCGTCGAGGACGACGACCTGCCGGTCCTTGAACCGCAACTGCCGCAGGACGTACGTCTTCTCGAGCGCCGACTTGCCGTTGCCCGACTCGCCGAGCACCAGCCAGTGCGGGGCCGGGAGCTGCTGGCCGTAGAGCTGGAACGGGTCGTAGATGTACCCCTTGCCGGAGTACACCTCGCGCCCGATGATGACGCCCGAGTCGCCGAGGCCGGGGGCGGCCGTCGGCAGATAGACCGCCTGGGCCTGCCCCGTCGACGTACGCACCGGGAGTCTGGTCGTCTCCACCTTCCCGAACAGGAAGGACGTGAAGGCGTCCGTGAGGATGGTCAGCGGATCCCGCATCTTGGCAGCCCTCAGCTCTAGCGTCGGATGCCGGTCGCGAACGGCAGCGTATTGACGAAGGCCCTGTGGTGCTCGCGGTCGCACCACTCCAGCTTCAGATACGACTTCCCGGCCGAGGCCCGGATGGTGCGCTTGTCGCGCGCGAGGGCTTCGGGGGAACGGGAGGAGACGGTGATGTAGCCGACGAGATTGACGCCTGCGGCGCCGCTCGCGAGGTCCTCGCCGCGCTGGTCCAGGCGGGAGTTCGACGCGATGTCACGCGGGTCGATCGTGCGGTTCATCTTGGCCTGGCGGCTGGCTTCCGCCTCGTCGTTCGTCTTCTCCGTCAGCATGCGCTCGATGGCGACCTCGGTGGGTTCGAGGTCCATGGTCACCGCGACCGTGCGGATCACGTCCGGGGTGTGGACGAGCAGCGGGGCGAGGAAGTTGACGCCGACGGGTGTCATCGGCCACTCCTTCACCCAGGCCGTGGCATGGCACCAGGGCGCGCGGGTGGAGGACTCGCGGGTCTTGGCCTGGAGGTAGGTGGGCTCCATGGCGTCGAGCTCGGCGGGCCAGGCGTTGCGCTTCGTCATCGCCTGGATGTGGTCGATGGGGTGGTCGGGGTCGTACATGGAGTGCACGAGCGACGACAGCCGCCCTTGTCCGAGCGGCTGTCGTACGCGGATGTCCGCTTCCTGGAGCCGCGAGCAGATGTCGGTCAGTTCGCGCGCCATGACGACCGCGAGACCGGCGTCCTTGTCGAGCTTCCTGCCGCCGTGCGGGCGACTTGCGCGGGCCATCGCCTGGGCCTCGGCGGCCAGGTCGCGGGAGTAGTGCATGCAGGCGACGAGATACGCGCGGTGCTGCTCGCTGCTGGTGGACACCATGGACTGGAGCTGCTCGTACGACTGCTGGAGCCAGGGCAGTGCCCGGTCGTCGCCTCGTACGCTGACGTCCTTGGCGTGGGCGTCCGGGTCGGCGGGGAGGGTGCGCGCGAGCATCTGGAGCCGCGTGACGAACCCGTCCCCGTTGGCGACGTGCTTGAGCAGCGTCCCGAACCGGTCGACCAGCGCTTCCTGGTCCTCGGAGTCGCGGAGCCCGACACCGGGCCCCTCGATCTCGATGGCGGCGGTGACGGTGCGCCGGTCGGCATGGAGCAGTACGGCGATCTCGTCAGGGCCGAAGGGCGCGGCCAGCCAGCTGATGCGGCCGATGCCGGGCGGCGGGCCGACCTCGACCTCCCTGCCGTCGAAGCGGATGCCCGCCTCGGGGGTGGCGGAGCGGTAGGCGGTGCCGCGCTTGAGGGAGCGCTTGTAGGTGCGGTTGATCTCGAACCACTTGTAGAACGTGCGGCCCTTGTAGGGGACGTAGACCGCGGCGATCGCCAGCATCGGGAAGCCCATGAGCAGCACGATGCGCAGGGAGAGGACAGGGACCAGGAGTCCGCACATCATCCCGACGAAGGCGCCGGCGATGATCAGCGCGATCTCACCGGTCTCCCGGTTCTTGCCGACGATCGCGTTCGGCCGCGCGCGGCCGATCAGATATGTGCGGCGGGGCGCGACCGGATGGGACACGTGGGACTGGGTGGTCATGAACGCCCTTCACCTCCCGAGCGATTGGTGCCAGTGGAACCTGTGGAGCTGTTTCCCGAGCCGCGGTTGCGCGCGTGCGGAGTGCTGGTCGCGCTGGTCCGGGGTGGGGGCGCGGCGGAGGTGACAGATCCGCCGCCGTTCGATGAGCCGCCGCCGGTCGAGCCGCCGCGCCCGCCGGTGCGGCTGCTGTGGGCGGCGACGCCGCCGCTCGCGGGGTTGGCCGGCCGCGGCTGGTTGTTGCCGCCTCCGCCGCCTCCACGGGAACTGTGGGTCTTGATCCCTTGGGAGACGAGGGACGCGGGGGACGAGATGACGGCCGCGGCGCGGTTCTCCGCACCTTGGGAGATGCGGTTGTTGCGGGAATTGGCGATCTCGTCGCCGAAGCCGGGGACGAAGCGGTAGATCATGGCGCTCGCGAAGATGGCGAGCAGGATGATCGAGAGCCCGGACACGACCGCCGAGAAGGCGTCGGGCCCGTCATCGGCGGACAGCGCTCCCGCGAGGCCGAGCACGATCACGATGATGGGTTTGACCAGGATCACCGCGATCATGATCCCGGCCCATCGGCGGACGTGTGTCCACAGGTTCTTGTCGACCAGACCCGCGTACACGACCGTGCCGAGCAGTGCGCCTACGTAGAGCAGGGCGGCCCGGATGACGAGCTCCAGCCAGAGGACGCCGGCCGCGAGGATCGACACGAGCGAGACGACGATCAGCATGATCGGCCCGCCGCCGATGTCCTCGCCCTTCTTCAGGGCTTCGGAGAACGTCCCGAAGAACGTGTCCGTCTGACCGCCGGTGGCCTTCGCGATGACGTCCGTGACGCCGTCGGCCGCCGAGACGACCGTGTAGAGGATCAGCGGCGTGAAGGCGGACGCGAGGACCGTCAGCCACAGGAACCCGATGGCTTCGGTGAGCGCGGTGGTGAGGGGGACGCCGCGCACCGCGCGCTTGGCGACGGCGAGGAGCCACAGCAGCAGGGTCAGGATGGTCGACGCGGCGAAGACGACCGCGTACTGCTTGAGGAAGCTGGGGTTCGTGAAGTCGACCTCGGCGGTCTCCTTCACGGCTTCGGAGAGCTTGTCGACGGTCCAGGACGCGGCGTCGGCGCAGCCCTTTGCCAGGGAGGAGAGGGGGTCGAGGGTGGAGCTCAGGGGGTCGTCGGTGGGGTACTTGCCGCTGCTGTCGCTGCTGTCGCCGCCGTTTTCTTGGCCTTTTTCGCAGTACTCCTTGGCGGGGCCGTGGATCAGGTCGCAGGGGTCGTCCTTCGGCTCCGGTGCGGCGAAGGCACGCGTTGCGAAGAGCACCGCTGTGGTCTGCACGGCAGCGACGGCAGTGGCGAGCTTGAGTACGTGACGGTTACCGGGCATACGTGAACCCTCCGTACCCTTCGACTGCCTTGGTGATCTCGTCAGACCCGGATGCACGGTCGTCGCCCGGGACAGGGGCCGGTCCGTCCTTCTGGGAGTGCGTGATGGCTTTCCAGCCGTCGCCCGTCCATCCCAGCTTCATGGTGATGGTGAACCAACTGTTGGTCACGGGCTTGGTGGACTTCTCACCAGCCAGGCCGAGTAGGCCGCTGCACCAGACTTCCACTGTTGCCTTGTCGCCCGAGAAGCTGGTGACTTTGGTACCGATCGGGCTCGTGCGCGAGACGAACTGGTACCCGTTCGGGGTCGTGCCGTCGTCGTTCAGGCCTACGTTCTTGAAGAAGGCAGGGCTATAGGCCTTGTCGAGCCGCGCCTTGAACGTGCTCACGCTGGACGGTGCCATGACCGCCTGCAAGATGCTGTCCCGCTTGGCTGCGTTGAACATGTCCGCCGAGCCGAGCGCCACCGCATAGTTCGCGGCAGCGCTCTGCGCCCCCTGTTCCGTCTTCGCGAAGCCCGAGGGAATCCCCGACGTCTTGCCGTCGACAGGCTTCTCCCCGGAGGCGGCGGTGGGAGCCGCCCCCGCCTTCTTGCCGTCACCTTGTCCGGAGGACGAATCACCGCTGTCGCCACGGTTGGCAAAGGCGATGGCCGCGATCAGCAGCACCACCACACCCACCACCGTCACGAGGCTCCGTGACGAAGAACGGCCGGATCTGCGCGCTCCTCCGTACACATCCTGGCCGCCCCCCTCACCCTCGGGGAGCCGCGTCCGGGTCTCGCCCGAACCGCCGTAGAGGCCGCCGTTTCGCTCGTCGTCGAGACTCATGCCGCGTACGCCCCCTCAACCTCTCGGTGAACCGCCACGTACGACGGTAGCCGTGCTGGTTCCCGCGCGGGCGCGGTGTGGTGACTCGACATCAGGGAGTTGCAACCTCAGCCGGTGGGCACGACGGATGGGTGGGTCGGAGGGGGACAGGGGGTGGGGGGACGGGGACGTGATGGACGTAAGTGGGTGGCGGGGGCTAGACCGCCATGCCGTACACGATGGTGAAGACCGTGCCGAGCGAACCGATGATGAAGACGCCGGTCAGGCCCGCGATGATCAGGCCCTTGCCTTGTTCCGCGCTGAAGGTGTCGCGCAGCGCCGTCGCGCCGATGCGCTGCTTCGCCGCGCCCCAGATCGCAATGCCGAGACAGAGGAGGATGGCGATCGCCATGACGACCTCGATCATCACCCGTGCCTCGTTGCCCAGGCTCCCGAAGGGACCCCAGTCGGGGGCGATCCCGCCGATGATGGTGGTGATGTCGCCCTTTTCGGCTGCCATAAGCATGTGTAACTCACCGCCCCTAGTGGGTTGTTCTGTCACCTCTGCCTACCGCAGTACAGAGGACAGCTCATTCTCGCCGACAAACGGGCCAGTGCATGTCGACTTGGCGTCATTCGTTGGCTGAAACGTATGGTCACTCTGTGTATCACGGTGAGTGACGCCGGGCAATGACGGCCCGGCGTGCCCTCTGACCAGGTCTCATTCTGACCGGGTCCGGTGACGGAGACTCACATCATCGGCCATGTACGCCCGTCGGGGCCATCCGGGCCCTGAAGGTCGTTCACGTCATCGAGTCCATCGAGTCCATCGAGTCCATCGAGTCCATCGAGTCCATCGAGCCCGTCGAGGTCGCCGAGGCCGCCTCCCGTCACCACGTACGAGCAGTCGGTGTAGCGGTAGCCGGGCTGTACCTTGCTGCCTTCGGTGTTGTTGCGGACGCTTCCCGCGCTGCTCGCGTCGCGCTTGTAGAGGAAGTGGTAGTCGCCCGGGGGCAGCCGGAGCGTCTTTTGCGGGTATCCCTTGCCCGCGAGGCAGGCCTTCTTGCCCTGGGCCTTGCTGGTGTACGTCTTGCAGCCGCCGCACGAGGAGAGCTTGAAGCTGCCGGTGGTCGGGCCGGTGTAGAGGACTTCGAGCGGGCCGGGGCCGCCGTTCTCGACCACATACGTGAGCCTCGCGCCGCCCGGCGATTTCGTCGGCGGCAGGCTGCCGCCCGCCGCCGGGCGGGCCGCGGCGATCTCGGCGGCGATGGCGATGTCCTTGGCGCGGTCGCGCTTGCCGTTGCTCTTGTAGGTCCCGGTGAAGTCGTTGAGGGTCTTGGCCGCCTGGCTGAACTTCCCGTCCTTGAACTCGTCCACGCCGCACGCGTAGACCCCGGACTCCACCGCCTTCGCGGCGTCGTCGGAGAGGCCGTCGCCCGCGTCGTCGGGCAGGGCCTTGGCGGTGGAGCCGATGCCTCGGAGTTCCTCGGTGGCCTTGCAGGGGTCGGAGCCCTTCAGATCCGACGAGCGTGAGTCGATGGCGTCGCGGATGGCGGGCGCGACCTTGCCCGCCTGGTCGGAGTCGGGGAACGTGCGCAGGAGTTCGCCGAATTCACCGCCGCCGGCGGCGCTTCCGGTTGCCGCCGCGGAGGGGGTGCCGATGCCTTGGCTGCCGCACTCGTACAGGGAGGTGGCCAGGCGGTCGTCGGGCCAGGAGGCGAGGGTGCCCACGCGGTCCTTGCCGAGGGAGCCGGGGAGGGTGCGGAGGTACTTCAGGGGTTCGAGGGCGTCGCAGTACTTGCGCTCGTCGTACGGGGCGGCGACGGACTTGTAGTACGTGGCGAGGCTGTCCGGGACGCGCTTGGCGGCCCTCGATCCCGGGTGGTCGTCGCCCAAGTCGCGGTAGATGGCGAGGGCGGAGCGGTAGTCGTCCTCGGCGGCGTCGAAGGTGCGGCCGTCGGCGGCCGTGACGATCTTGTCGGCCTTGTCGAGGCGGTCGAGCAGCATCTCCTCGACGGCCTCGTCGCGCGCGGCGTCGTACGCGATGACGCCGCCGGCAGGGACGGCGAGCAGGACGAGTCCGAGCCCGACGGCGAGCGGCGCGCGGAGCGGCCAGGTCTGGTGGGTACGGAGCGCGCGGCGGGCTCCGTCGGCCGCCGCCAGGACGAGGAAGGCCACGAACCCGACGAGTACGCCGCCGGGGACGCCGTCGACCTCGGCGGGGAGAGCGACGAAGAGGAGCGCGGCGGTCGCGGCCCAGCAGAGGGCTGCCAGGAGCCAGCGTTTCAGGAGGACGTAGCCGAGGCCGAGGCCGGTGAGATTCAGGAGCGCGGCGGAGAGGGCGCGCAGGGCGTCGGGGGCGGGAGCGGGGCCGGGGGCGGGTCCGGGGGCGCTGGGGGGTGGGGCGTAGGCCGGCGGGGCGTATGCGGGTGGGGCGTAGGTGGGCGGGGATGCGGGAGGCGGGGGTGGAGGTGAGGAGGGGGGTGGTGGCGGTGCGGAGGGGTGGGGCTCGGGTGAGGGTGGCGGTGCCATCGGGGGCGGCGGCCCGAACTGTCCCCCTTGGGGGGCCTCGGGCGGCGGGGTGCTGCCTGGGCCTGGGGCGGGCGCGGGGCTTTGGCTTGGGGCAGCGGGAGGGGTAGGGGCAGGGGCGGAATCTGGGCCGGGGCCTGGTGGCGGTGCCGTATCTGGCGCCGGGCGCTGCTCTCCGGCCTCACCGGAGGCGTGGCCCTCACTGGTGCCGTGGCTCGCACCGGAAGCTTGGCCCCCACCGGCGCCGTGACCCTGCCCGGAGGCGTGGCCCTCCCCGGCGTCATGGCCCTCGCGCCTCCCGCTGCCCGGGACCGCGTCGCTGGGCCCCCGGTCGACGGGTACCGCGTCGTTGGGCTCTGCTCCCGTGGCGTGTTCGTCCCCAGGTTGCATGCTCGGCTCCCCCCAGCCGTCACAACGCAGCGCTGTGATTTGCGCTCAATTCCCCAACGATCGGGGAAAGTTGGACACTCGTCAACCGCCCGCGCAGCGCTCGGCCATCGGCCTCGCCCTCAGTCGCGGCGACCGAGGGCCTTCGCCTGGGAGTGGGACCAGCCGGTCAGGAGTACGCCCCCGGTGAGCGCGACGACGTACGCGGTCAGCAGCACCGCGAAGCTGCCGGGGAGCCAGCCGAGGAGGCCGGTGTTGCCGTGGTCGATGAGCAGTCGGATGAGGCCTTGCGCGGAGAAACACATCAGGACTGCGCCGAAGATCTGCAGGATGTCGTATTTCACGGTACGAACGTATCAGCGGCAGAAGCGCAAACAGGCTAATAATACGGCTCAACGTCGACTTACGTCACACTTTCCAGGTCCTACAATGGAAGCTGTGCGTGACGAAAAGAAGACCCGCTGCACGGTCTGCCGTGCCGGAATCAGCGCTGCGGGCAAGCGTGGCCGCCCCGCTCTCTACTGCTCCCGCAGCTGTCAGGCGAGGGCCTACCGGCAGCGGAAGCGGCCGCCCGTCCCGGCGCTGGAAAGCCCGGCGCCCACGTCCGACGCCCGGTCGCGCAGGCGCCGGCAGATCGCCGAGGCGGTGTGGCGCATCGCCGCGGAGCGGGGCCTGGACGCGGCGAGCATGCGGGAGATCGCGGCGGAGGCGGGGGTGTCGCTGAGGATGGTCCAGTACCACTTCGGCAGCAAGCACCAACTCCTCGTCGCCGCCCTGAACATGCTGCACCGCGAGAACGAACGCCTCGCCAGGACCCGCGTCCAGTACGACCCCGCGGACCTGCGCGGTGTACTCGGCGGGATCCTCGCCGAGTTCCTGCCGCTGGACGCCCAACGGGCCATGGCGTTGCGGGTGTTCTCCGCGTATTACGCGCGCAGCCTCACCGATCCCGCCATAGCGGCGGTCTTCCTGAGCGACGAGCACCCCTTGGAGGAACTCGTCGCGGGTTTCATCGCCACGGCCCAGGAGAGCGGACAGACGGCCCCCGGCCTGGACGCCCGGCGGGAGGCCGACCTGCTGGTGGCAGCGGCGGTCGGCCTGGGCGGAGACGTACTGCACGGGCGCCGCACCCTGGACGGGGTGCGCGGCACGCTGGACTACTACCTGGGCAAGATCTTCAGCCCCGTCCGGCCGCAGCACGCTTGATCGCTTCGGCCTCGAGCAGAGGGTTCTCGAAACTGACGTTCTCAGCGATGTGGTGCAGCAGACTCCGGTACTCCGCACGCCGGTGCACGGCGGTGGTACCCAGCGTGAGGCTCACCAGGCGTTTGCCGTCCGGGTGCGGTAGGTGGGCGAAGATCTGGAGGAGCGGGGTTTGCGAGGGGTCGTAGTCGGAGTCCGGGGTGCGGACGAGCTCGCTGAACGACGCCGGCCCGCAGGGCAGCTCCAGGTACTCGATGTTCGTGTGGCCCTCGGCGCCTACGACGGCGCGAGCGGCGGTGACGGCGGGCGCTGCTACGGCGATGTCCCGCCACGACAGGGTGAAGAGGGAGAACAGATAGTTGACGCTGCTCCCACCGCCGTCGCCATGGTCACCCTTGTCGCCGCCGGAACCGTCGTCGCGGTGGACGCCGATCGAGCAATGGGTGGTACCGATTTCTACCAGGGAAGCCAACATTTTCTGGCCCACTGCTACTTGAGTCAGACACTTCTGGCGGGCGAATTCTTCCGGCAGGGCTTCCAGAATCGGCTCGATTGAGGCGCGCAACGCGTTGGCCCCGGCAGATTCAGGCGCATTCAGAAGCGCGTCGATGGGAATTGAGGTGAAGCCCGCTGGTATGGCGAACCAGATGTCACCGCCGGGTTCATTGACGGACTTGTCGAGAATAAACTCGGGCGTGCTCAACTGGGTGTCTCCTCCGGCAGAATCAGCGATCGATGCGTCAGCGGTTCAGCGTGACTCCGGCGCGCCGACCGCGTTCGAGGTCGTCGGGCGTGATGCCCCATTCAGCGATGCGGTTGCCGTCGCCCTTCCCAAGACCCTGGTTGAGGATCTGGAAACGACGGGGCGACCCGCCACTTGGAGTCGGCGCGGCGATGACACCGATCATGCGCGGATCCCCGGCGATCCAGACGGTCTCGATCTGCGCCTTCAGTTGGGGCTTGGCGCGGGGTGCCAGCCGCCGGGACCACCAGTTGAGGCGGTAGTGCTTGGTGAAGACCAGCGGGAGCCGCTGCTGCGGATCGGCGGGATTCGGCAGCTCGAACCATCCGTGCTGGGGCCCCACGACCTCCGGGTAGTCCGCGAGGCCCCGAGGGACGTCATGGAGGACCTGCCACGGGAAGGTGCGCAGGATACGCCGCATGCCCAGAGCCGTGGGGATGTAGCCCACCTGGACGAGCATGCGATAAGGGCTGTAGATCCAGTACGGCAAGAAGATCCATACAACCCAGTTGGGTGTTTCGAGTGAGATGACCAGGAGCGCGACCCAGATACCGGCCCAACCGACCAGACCGGCCACGTTCTTAACCATGTGCAGCATCCACGCCCGGCGCGTAGGTGGGTGGTCCCAGGCGGTGGGGAATTCAGCAGGGTTCACTTGGACACTCTTTCTACGGGAAAAGGTCAGAAGGCAGCGCGCAGCAGCCCCGGGGCCGCGGGCAGATCGATACCGAGGCGTGCGCCGTCGATGCCGGTCCCCACCTGTCCCTTGATCTCATCTTCCGATGCCAAGCCGTACCCGGCCGTCACCAAGCCGATGCCGGCCGACCCCTTGGCGACGGAGTCGACGACCACGGCAGGGTTGCTCGTGCCGCGAAATACGCGTTCCAGCAGGGGATTCGCCACGTTGCTCATGCCTCGTGCGCCCTCGGACGCCTTGCTGCCGAAGGTGGCCATCTTCTGTCCGAGGCTGAGCGCCGTTCCCCCTGTCCGCGTCGCTCGCGTGAGTCCGACGGCCCCCTTCGCCACGACTCCGACTCCGGGCACAGCTCCCAGGATGTCAGCGCCCACCGAAACCAGGTTGCCGAAGAAGTCGGCATCGAATTCTCCCTTGGTGAAGCCGTCCGCCAGGGACGCCCGAACCGCTGGATCGGAAAGCCGGATACCAAGCGCCGCCCCGCTGAAAACCGCCGCACCCACCAGGAGGAGCGGCAGTGCGATGGGTCCGGTGAAGATCAGGGCCGCCAGCGCAAGGGCGCCTGCAACGGCGCTGAGGATGTTCGGAAGGTTGTCCGTCACCCATTCCCAGGACTTTTCCAGCCAACCAGGCTCGTGCGGTGCCAGTTTCTCCGTCGCGTCGCGGATCTTCTCAGCGCGGTGATGGGACCTCTCGCTGTGCTCGTGCTCCAGGCTTCGCGCCCTGCCCAAGATCCGGTCCAGCTCCGCCTGAGCGTCCTCGACCTTTCCGTTGGCCAGCTTCAGGGACTTCTTCGCGTCGTCCTGCTTGCTGCCCTTCTTCTCCAGGTCGGGATCATCACCGGCGGTGTCAGCGTGACCCTGGGCGGCCTTCAACGCCTCCCGGGCATCCTTGGCCTTGCCGTCCAGCGCTTTCGCCCGGCGCTGGTAGTCCTCCAGGTCACCTTCCCAGCGATCCAGCTGCTTGGCGGCCTTCTCGATGGAGCGCGCGGCGTTCTTCAGGTTGAGGGTCAGCGGACCGCTGTCGATCGTCTCGCGAAAAGCTACGGCCGCATCGCCCTCCCAATAGCTGCCGTCCATCAGCTTGGTGACGACTTTCCGGGTGTCGCGCAGGACAGTGACGCAGTTTTCCAGCTTCTTGCGCAGTTCTTTTACGGTGTCGCAGTCCCCGGGGGCGGGATTGAAGCCGAGGTCGGGGTAGGTGGCGGTGTCCGTCTTCGTCACTTCGGCACCCGCACCGTGTCATCGTTGGTCTTACCGGGCTTTTCCAATGCCTTCACCAACGCATCCTCGACCTCGTTGAAGGCGTCCTTGCTCTGCCCGATGATTCCGCTCAGCTCTTCCGCCTGCTCACCGATCTGCTCCGCGCCGTACTTCCAGTCCTCCTGGAAGTCCTCGCAGGCCTTGTCGAGGTCGTCCGTCCCAAGGCCGCCCACGGTCGCCCCGGCCAGAGCGCTGCGCAGGCCCTTCAAGGACGTGACTGATCCATCGAGCAGCTTCATGAATGCTTCGAGCTCGACCGCGTCGAGCCTCAGCCTCTCGGCCATGCCCACCCCTTGTTCCGGTCGCGCGATTTCGGCGATCCTGGGGCAGCCGACGCTATCTATGGGGACCACAGTTTCGCTATTGCGAAGTTTGCGTCATAGGTGCGTGAACCTGCATGTACCGGGCGGAGTGGCACGGGGGCCTCATCGAGGTGAGAGGCGGGGCTCGGACGGGGCTCGGACGGGTCTCGGGCGGGTCTCGGGCCATCGGAGTACGTCAACGGGCCCAGCGGGGCCGGGACCTCCGTCGGATACTTTTTCGAAGGGTGGTCCCTAGCGTCGTCCCCATGCGAATCGGACTGCTTGGAACCGGGAATGTTGCTCGTGCGCTGGCCAGTGGTTGGCAGGCCGCGGGGCACGAGGTCGTATTGGGGTCGCGGTCTCCGAAGGAGCGGGAGGGCGCGGCGGGGCTTGAGGGGTTTGTCGTCGTGGGGCTACGGGAGGCTGCCGGGCATGGGGATGTGCTCGTCAATGCCACGCCTGGTACCGCGTCGATGGACGTCCTGAATGAGATTGGCGCCGCCGCTCTGGGCGGGAAGCTGTTGGTCGACATCGGCGTCGGGTTCACCGAGAGCATGGAGCTCTCTCACCCCAACTACAGCCTCGGCGAGGAGATCCAAGCGGCCTTTCCCGACGTGGCCGTGGTCAAGACGCTCGCCACCGTCGACTCCGTCGTGATGAAGGACCCGGGGAGCCTGGAGGAGCCGGGCACGATCTTCCTCTCCGGTGACGATGCCGCCGCGAAGCGGACCACGCGGCAACTGCTCGGTGACCTGGGATGGGCCGATGCCTCCCAGTTGGACCTGGGAGGCATTCGGACCGCACGCGGGCAGGAGCACGCCGCGTACCTGTTCATGGGTGTGGCGGAGGCGATCGGCGCGTACGGGTTCAGCTTCAAGGTGGTGCGTCCGCGGGCCGCGTGAGCAGGCGCCGGGGGTGAGGCCGCGGTCGGGGGTTTCAGCCCGCCGGGGAGTCGCTGACCTTGCCCACCGGGTTGATCTCCAGCTTGACCGCGCTCTCGCCGTCGGTGACCGGGAGCGAGCCCGCGGGCCAGTCGAGGGTGACGTGCTTGGTCTCGTTCGGGGGCGTCACGACGAGGCTGGTGATGCGGACGCCGGAGCCGCCCGAGTTGTTGTACGGGAACGTGATGTTGAAGGCGGCCGACTCGCCGTCCTTCAGGATCCCGGACGAGGGCTGCTCGCCGTTGCGGCTCACGGAGAGGGTGTCGCCCGTGGACGCCGTCAGGTCGACGCCGGCGTAACCCTTGATGGTGCAGTCGCGTCCGCCGCCGTTCTTGAAGACGACGGTGACGACGCCCTCCGTCTTGTCGGTGGTGTTGTCGGTGGCGTTCACTTCGAGCTCGTCGGTGCGGCAGATCCCGGCCTTGCCGTTGCTGTTGTCACCGGTGCCCGCGGCCGTGCCCTGGGCGGCGCCGTCACCGCCGGAACCGGAGCTCGTGCCGCCGTCCGACGCCTTGTCGCCGCCGGAGGCGCCACCGGTTCCGCCGTCGGTGCCTGCATCGGCTCCGGCGTCCGCGTTGTCGCCGCCCTTGTCCGCCGAAGCGGTGGGCTTGCCCGTCGTTTCGGAAGACGCGTTGTCGTCACCGTTGCACGCGGTGAGCGAGAGGGCGGCGACGAGGCCGATGACTGCTGCGACGGCCTTGCGGGTGTGCTTCATGGGTTCCCCCGGAGTAGTGCTGGGCTGTGGTGATCACAGCTAAGGGGGCGGGGTCCGGAGGGGGCAAGGAACGCCGGGCCATCCGGGACGCTGGAATGGTTTCCGGGCTCTGACCTGCATGAATACGCCTTGCCTGGAACGGTGAGGTGGGATGCGGGCGAGGTGGTTCGAAAGGACGACAAGGACACGTCCGCTCCGTGCCGACCTCGACTCCGGCGGCCCCGAAAAAAGATTACGAGCCGCTGTCGAACCAGCCATGTCCCGTTCGACGGTCTGATGTGGCGCCCGTCGCCACACGAGAAACAAGCACGAGAAACAAGCACGAGGAACAAGCACGAGGAACAAGCACGCGAACGCGACAGGACCTGACGAGGGAGCACATGAACCAGCCCCAGCCCCTGCCTCAACCCCAGCCCCAGCAGCCCCAGCTACTGAGAGTCATGAACTTCACCGTCTCAAGCGACGGGATCGCTGCCGGTGAGCACCAGACCCTTGAGAACCCGTTCGGCCACGTCAGCCCCGAGAAGCTGCTCGCCTGGGCCGGCGCCACGGCGAGTTGGCCCAACCGCACCGACCTGGGCGGCAGCCGGGGCCTCGACGACTACTTCACGCGGGACTTCGCCCGCAACATCGGCGCCGAGATCATGGGCCGCAACAAGTTCGGCCCCCAGCGCGGGCCCTGGCAGGACCACGACTGGCGTGGCTGGTGGGGTGACGAGCCCCCGTTTCACACTCCGGTGTTCGTCATGACCCACCACGAACGTCCGTCGTTCACGCTCTCCGACACCACATTCCACTTCGTCGACGCCGACCCGATCACGGTCCTCGAACGGGCGCGGGAAGCGGCGCTGGGCAAGGACGTCCGGCTGGGAGGCGGGGTCACCACCGTTCGGCAGTTCCTCGATGCCGACCTCGTCGACACCATGCATGTGGCGGTCTCGCCGGTGGAACTCGGGTCCGGGATGCGGCTCTGGGATTCCCCTGACGAGCTGCTCGACCGGTTCCACCTGGAGGTCGTGCCCAGCCCGAGTGGTGTCACGCACCACCTGTTCTGGCGGAGGTAGGCCGGACCGCGGGCCCGGCCATCGGCCGGGACGTGGTCACTCCACGCCCTCCACGCCCTCCACGCCCTCCACGCCCTCCACGAAGTGGTCGAACTCGCCTGCCTGTACGCCCAGTACGAAGGCGTCCCACTTCTTCTGGGTCGTGGTCACGATGTTCTCGGGGTCGCTGGTTTCCCGTAGGTAGACGGCGTCGTCGTCCGGGCCGTACGCGATCTCGATCCAGGGGCCTGGGCCTTCCTCCCCTTCGGGGGCGGCGCGGATCCAGTCGAGGTTCGGGGGGATCTTGGGGGGTGGGGTTTTGGTCATGGTGGAGGTCCTTCGCGGGATTTCTGTGCGGTGGGGTGGGGTGGGGAACTGGGGGGGGGGGGGGGGGGGGCGGGCCCCCCCCCCCCCCCCGCCCGGGCCGCAGGGCGCGCGCGCCCGCCGC
>NZ_JBFALJ010000053.1:0-18073 GCF_040660195.1 Streptomyces sp. NPDC050147
GCTGCAGTTGAGCCTCGGTGACTGACGGGGCGCCGGGCAAGGTAGGCACCGAGGACACACGACTCATCGTGATCCGCGGCAACAGTGCCTCAGGCAAGTCCTCCGTCGCGGCCGGTCTGCGCGACAAGTTCGGCCGCAACCTCGCCATCGTCGCCCAGGACAACCTCCGCCGGATCGTGCTGCGCGAACGCGACCGGCCCGGCGGCGCCAACATCGGCCTGATCGACCTCACCGCCCGATACGCACTGGACAACGGCTTCCACGTCGTTGTCGAAGGCATCCTGTACGCCGACCGCTACGGCCCTATGCTCCAGGACCTGGTGCGTACTCACCGCGGTGTCTCGCGTTGCTACTACCTCGATGTGCCGTACGCGGAGACAGTGCGCCGGCACGCGACGAAAGCCGATGCGCAGTACCTTCAGCACGTCACCCCCGACCACCTCAGCGACTGGTACCGGGCGAAAGACCTACTGCCCGATGCGCTGGAGACGGTCGTCGATGCGGACAGCGCCTTGGACGACACCATCCAGCGGATCATGCGGGAGAGCGGCCTGGACCGAGTCCTTCCGATCGATCGCTGACGACGCGATCTGAGCGCAATGGCGATACCTCAGCGCGCGATCTCCGGGCTTCCTATCCTGTGGTGATGGCCAGCACCTGGACCCGTATCCATCAAGAACTCAGCCTGCAACCAAGCCCTTTGACGTTCGAGATGATCGAGCGGGCAACACGGGAGATCGAGGGCGAGCGGGACGACCTCGACTGGAAGCGCGTGCTGCCCAAGAAGCCTGAGGCTGGCCAGTGGTCTGAGTTCGCCAAGGACGTTGCGGCCATGGCGAACGCCAGGGGTGGCCTGCTCGTCTACGGCGTGCGAAATGATCGGGTCATCGCGGGGGTGGAGACGCATGCCGTCTCGACTGAGCACCTCTACAAGTGGCTGCGAGCCCATACCCAACCGTTTGTTGGCGGAGTGGACATCTACCGGCTGGAGGGCAACGAGAAGACGATTCTCGTCGTCGACGTCCCCGCGAGTGCCATGGCCCCGCACTTCGTGCTGGGCACGTCGTCCCGAGACAAGGAGCAGCAGGCGTTCGCAGTTCCGGCACGCTTCGCGGATCACACGACCTGGCTGTCAGAGCACGAGATCGAGCGTGCCTATCGTGACCGGTTCGCACGCCAAGAGGACGCCACGAAAGCTCTGCAACGGCACGTTGCCGAAACACGTGAGGTGGTCCTGGGGGAAGGCAACGACGCAGCCGCCTGGCTGATCATGGTGTCCCGGCCCACGCGCCCGGTTCCGCCGCTCGTCCCCGCCCCACGACGGCACGAGGCTGCCGATACGTTGTCCGCTGCGCTGCCCACCGCAGCCAAGATTCGCGGTGAGTTCTCAGGCAGCCCCATGCGTGAAGCGCTGACTGGTGGACCACGAGTTGGCTTGCGGCGCTGGGTGGATGGAAACTTCCTCACCTCCCCAGGGCAGCGCAGCCAGGGCCGCCTCGCCATGGTGGAACTGCATCACGATGGGACCGTCGTGTACGCAGTCGACGTCTCGCAGGGCGCCTACCGGGCAGGTGCGCTGCCACCAGAGGAGTTCGGAAACGCGGTACCAGTCGAGGCTCACATCGTGCAGAGCGGCGTGTGTGACGCCGTCGCACTCACCCGCGAGGCTCAGCTTGCGCGAAATCTCACCTCTTCCACCGATCTTGCGGCCACGCTCGTCGGCCATCCGGACTCGCACCGAGACGCACACCGGTTCGCCGGCTACGTCGCCGTACTCCAGATACACGGTTTCCCTGACGTCCCCAAGGACTGCAGAAGGCCCCTCGCAATCCGCCAGGTCGGGTACGAGCTCGCCCCACTCGCAGGAATCGAGGAACTGCGTGCAGCTGCCGCATCCCTTGCCTCCGGCCTGCTCAACCAGTTCGGAGTCGAGTCCCACCTCCTGTGAGATGAGCGGGAGCGGCGCATCGTGCTTGGCCGACGATGAGGAGGAGGGCCGTGGCGGTCGCCTCCGCGGCACGAGCGGCGCCCTGTAGCCGGTCCAAGATGCCGTCACACGGTGACGCCGAGACGGTCTGTCACTGCAGGTCAGCGTCGCAATCCGAAGCCTGCCGGGCAGACTTTGCGGCCTGTTGCTTGAGTTCCATCTGGGCTGCCACGAGCTCAGCGCCGCTGAACCGCTCCCAGAAGCGATCTTGGGCGACGGCCGCGGCACGGTCGAGCTCGGTGGCGCGCAGCGTGTTCACCCGCTCGATCTGCTCAGGGGTGTAGCCGGGGCTGTCGGGACGACTGCGCGGCCGCCAGATCTGGGAGTCGTCGAAACCCTCCAGGGGCTCGACCGACCACGGCAACGTGCGGGCCAGGGGAGGCGCGTTCGGCGGCGGCCTGCTGCCGCTCCCGCTCAGCGGTGATCAGGTCGTTGGGGAAGTCGGTGCTCACCAGCCGATATTAGAACGCGGTCGAACGGATGCTGACTGACTCGCCGGAGACGGTGTGTGCTTGTCCGAGTACCTCGGAAGCCTAGGGCGGCACGAACCGAGAGGGCGGTGTGGTGAAGCAACTGCACTTACCCAGACTGGGTAACCTCCTCCCTGACCTGCGCGGTAACTGACCGCAGCTCGACGGCAACTGAGCTCTGGTCAACCTGTGATCGACCGTGGCAGGCCCATCCCTTCAAAGCGGGGGAGGAAGGGCGAGAAGCGAATTGATCCAGGCACAGGCCAGCACCACCGGCTTCGTCGTCTTGCACCGGTGGGCGGAGGTTCTGGAGCGGCACTTCCCGCCCCAACTCCCCGATCCCCACCACACCATCGAGTAGCCCCGACCACGGCCGACCCTGGTACCGGCGTGACTACCGGCGTAGGTACCGGCGTGACTACCGGCGGGATGGGGTAACCGACAGTGTTCGTGCAGGTCAGTACGCATTGGAGAGGTGCGAAGGCCGCTGACACCTCTTCCCTCCTGGTGAGGGAGAGGCCTCTTCTCACTACCTGGCGCGTCAGCGGATCGGGGCCGGACTCGGCGATGAGCTGCGCGACTTCGGCTGAGTACGGCGCTCGTGACGCTTCCGTCGCTCGGCGGGCTCAGTTCGTGCATAGATCTGGCGAGTAAGCGATAGGCGGATCTACCAACAGTCGGGAGACAATTTGCGGTTCGGTCATCGCGGAGCTAAAGGAGGAGAGTTGGCTGAAGACGCGCACGGTTCGGCACAGCAGCCCGAGGGCAACACTGGATCGGATGGGAACGAGCCAACGCAGCAGCCCGACTCGGGTGCAGGACCGGAAGCCACGCCGGAGAACGCGACGCTGAGGCGCCGATGGGCAGCGCTGTGGGACCGGAACAACTGGGCCACACTCGTCGTGCTGCCGCTAGCGGGAGCTTTCGCGCTCTGGGCAATCCAGAGCGTGAGCGGGTGGCTCGCGGCCCAGGCCAATCCGCCTGGGCTGACGGCCTACGCTCTCAACCCCAGGCCTTGCGTGCCTGCTGTACTTCCCATCACCCTGGAAACCAAGACGGACAAGGCGGTCCTGGTGACGGGCATCGACGTCACCGTCGTGTCCAGCAAGGCGCCGCCACACAGTAAGAAGAAAAAGAAGCCTCCGACCTACGGGTGCAACACCGTGCACGACCCTGCATTTGACGTGAACCTTGCGCAGCATCCGGTCCCCGTCATCCCCCGGGGCAAGAAGCCCACGCCTGACCGCACGGACTTCCCTTTCACCATCTCCCCTGACCAGCCAAAGCAGCTCACCCTCAACGTCGACCCTGCGAAGCGGGACGTTCTCTTCAAGGTAAAGGTCGAATGGGTCGCAGGCGGCGAGTATGGAAGCGTCACCCTTGGTGCTGGCGACACCAGGAATCCCGAAGGTATTCGGGTAAGTGGGTGAGCAGGGGCGCCCGTGCATCTCTTGCGATCGAGGGTGTGGCACAAGTCCGCCTCGACCAGCTGTGCCGTTTCCGTACCGCAATCGCGAAACGGCTGTTCCTCGACTGCGAAGGCAGTGTGCTCGCTTCGTGGTGGTCGCCCGGCGCCGACGGGGGTGGCGGCGCCGGGCGACGATCAGCGGGAGGCCGTGGCGGCTTCCACCGCGGGCGCGGCGTCCTGGAGCCGGTCCAGCCGCTCGTACAGCGCGCGCAGCAGGCGCGCCTTGTTCTTCACTCCGTGCAGGTTGCGCGACCGCTGCGACAGGCGGCCGTCGGCCTCACCCAACACGATCTCAGCGAACAGACGCCGTCCGTCGTCGGGCAGCATGCTCGCGTGCCCGCGTACATCGGCGGCGACCGCGTGGGCGGCCCCGGTCAGCAGGAGCCCGACCTGTTCGTAGTCGTCGGGCTGGAGCGCGCCCGGATCGGACCACGCGAGCACCGCCCGGACCACGCGTTCGTGCGTTGAGCGATCGAGGGGCAGCTCCGCGTCGATCCGGCCTTCGGGGTCGTACAGCACGGTGTGGCCGTTCATGACACGGGCGCCTTCGCACGTGCGGGGGAGGTGAGCTCCCGCAGATGGGCGGCGAACCGGTCGGCCGCAACGAGCGCGGGCGGTGTGCCACCGCGGGGGTGGCTGATCCAGTCGGCCGCGATCGTGCCGTCCTGCGGCGTGCTCGGGGTGAGCAGCTGGTGTCCGCTGGACAGCACCCGGACACCGGGGATGTCCTCGAAGGTGTTGCCGGAGTCGGCCGGCACCGCGACGTACAGCCGGTCGCTCAGGTGGTCGGCGAGGACTTGGTAGCCGCGCCGGGTGCCCGCGCGCATCGCGGCGAGTGCGTCCAGCCCGGCCGCCATCGGTTCGACGGCCACCATGTCCCACTCCCGGCCGCACACCGCCCAGCCGGTGCGGTTGTAGCTCAGCAGCCACAGCCCGCGCTTGGCGTCGGTGACCGCGGCCAGCTCGTGCCAGGTCGCAGTGGCGGGCTTCGTGGCCTTGGCCGTTCTTGCGGCGGAAGCGTTCGCCATCACGGTCTCCCTGATCGGTCGTCACGTCACTGTCCACGCAAGCAGGAACGCCTCCTCGGGTGCGACGTGCCACCGATGAAAGAACGATGTAAGTCGGCCGCTGCGGGTGAACTGCGGCCAAGGCCGGGGCAGGAGAACCAGGGGAGCGGTACGGTCGCCGCACCCGTCCGACGCGTGGACCCGGAGCCGGTATGGCCGACCACCGCAAGCCCAGCCCCAACACCCGGCTGCGCGCTGTCCGCGAACTTGAATTCCAGATGAGCCGCAGCGAGTTCGCCAAGAAGGTCAATGCGACCGGGAAGGCGATGGGGGAGAACGTCGCCTGTGGAGCGCGCCTGGTGGCGGACTGGGAAGACGGGAAGGTCCTCTGTCCCCGCGCCGTCTACCAGCGCATCCTGACCACGATGACCAGCGGGCGAAGCATGGCCGACCTCGGCTTTCGCCTGCCCCCACGAGCACTGTCCGTACCGCCCGCCGCCGGTCCGTACGGGCCGGAGGAGGACGACGTGGAGCGACGCGCCTTCCTGTTCGACGGCGCGGGCGTGCTCCTGGCGCCCCCGCTCACCGGGCAGCAGCAGGCGCCGGGACGGGTCGGCGCGAGCGAGGTGCGCACCGTAAGGACGGCCGTGACCAAGCTGTACGCCCAAGACCACGACCATGGCTCCGCCCCGCTGCGCCAGGCCGCGTCAGATGCGCTGCACACCGCCTATCAGTGGCTCCAGTCGGGGACGTACACCAGCCGCACCGAGTCGAAGCTGCGATCGGCGACCGGCGGCCTGGCGGTCGCCGCCGGATGGCTCTCCTACGACTCCGGCCGCGCTGGCGATGCCCACTCGCTGTACGGCGAGGCCCTCGCCGCCGCCCGGATCGCGGGCGACCCGGAACTCGAGGCACACGCCTTCGGCTGCCTCTCTCTGTTGGCGAAGGCGCAGGGGCGGCCGCGTGAAGCGATCTCCGCCGCGCAGGGTGCGCAGACCGTCGCCCGCCAACTTGGCTCCCCGCGGCTGCTCTCCCTCTTTCACATGCGCGAGGCCGGCGGCTGGGCGCTGATGGGCGACGCCGCTGCCACCGACCAGGCGATCGTCCGCGCCCACACCTTCTACGCCAAGCGCCCCGGCCGACGACTGAACCGGTAGTCCTTCGGCACGACGCTGCTCGTTCTCGGCAGCCTTGCGGGCGGCGGCCCGGGCGTTCTTCAACCAGATGCCCACCTTCGCGCCCTGGAAGGTGGCGCCCAGCGGGGCCAGGAGGTGCCCGTGTTCGGCAGCCCACCCGCGCGCAGCGGACAGGCCCTCCTCCCACGCGACGTCGAAGTGCGACCAGATCATGCCGAGCTTCTCCAACTGCGCGACGCGGTCGGCGTCCATGTCGCCGCGGGCGTAGAAGCGGCGTACGTCGGCGGTCCACTGCCCGAGCGGGAACCCGGCGAGCGAGGCCGGCCACCCCGCGGCTTCCGCCTCCTGGACGTCGACGGCGGCGGGCACCCGGAACGTGAACGGGACGCGCAGGTCGCCGTGCTCGCGGGCGTAGATGACGGCGGCTTCCACACCGCGCCGCCAGTGCTCGTGCTCGGGGTTGAGGACGCGCAGGTTGATGAACGCGGCGAGGGCGGCCGGGTCGCGGGGCGTGGAGAACTTCAGCAGGGCCCGGGCGGGAGCGCTGACGCCTCCGGAGCCCTCACCGCTCCCCTCCGTGCTCTTCCCGCTGTCGTCCTTGCTGACGGGCTTGTAGCGGCTCGGGGCCTGCTGCTCCGCGAGGCTCTCCACGATCCGCGCGTCGTGCGCCCGCAGCGCCTCCAGCAGCTTGGCCAACCCGCCGAAGGCCCGGGAGGTGAGCATGTTGTCGGCCGTCTCGCCCGGCCCGAGCAGCACCGGCACCACGAGGCTTGCCACCTTGCCCTCGCCGGGCTGCATCCGCAGTGCCCGGCCCACGGCCTGGACCAGGTCCGGCATCGAGCCGCGCACATCCGCCCAGTAGACGGAGTCGCAGTTCTTGGTGTCGACGCCTTCGCCCAGGACCTTCACCGAGCACAGGAAGCACTTCTCCACCACGGTGCCGTCCGTGGCGATCCCGGCCGCGAACTCCCCGAGCAGGCGGCGCCGGTGGAGTGGCTTGTGGTCCCCGCACAGCCAGTCCGCCCAGATCGTCTTCGGGTACAGCTCGGGGTCGGATGAGTGCAGCTGCGCGGCGACGTCGGGCAGGCCGGCCGCGAACGCTTCGGCTTCCTTGACGACGTGGTGGAAGACGAGCGTGCGCCGGAAGTTCTCCTCCGCCGACGCCTTCACCAGGGCGGTCTGCAGGGCAGCGAGCCGCGCCCCGCGGACCTCTGCCGACCGGCTTTCAGCGCCCAGGAGCTGTGCGGCCTGGAGCGCGGTGTCGGTGACGTCCACGCAAACGACCTGGTAGGGGGCACAAATTCCCCGGTCGATGGCCTCCGAGAGCGTCAACGTGAACGCCCTGCTGCCGAAGGGCCCCTCCGGGTCGTCTTCCATGCTCGCGACCAGCTCGCCCGGTGCGCCGGCCTCGTCCTCGTCCCCGAGCTGCCACAGCCGGGGCGTGGCCGTCATGTACAGACGACGCAGGGACGGGATCTTTTGGTTGTCGTGGACGACCGCCCACGGCTTCCCGATCCGGCCCGAAACGCGGTGGGCTTCGTCTACGACGATCAGGTCCCAAGCCGCGAGGCCCCCGGCGTGCGCCCGCTCCAGCGTGCCGAGTCCGAGGCTGGCGTACGTGGCGTACACGGTCACCTTGTCCAGGCCCCGCGTCCACTCCACCAACTCGTCCACGTCTGTGGTTTGGGGAAGGACACCTCCTCACCCCGCAGCGAGGACACTCCGATCATCGGCCCCCGGCGGCCTCCCTCGCGCCAGGCGGCCTCGGTCTGGGCGAGCAGGTCCAGCGAGGGCACGAGGACCAGCACACGGCCCGCGTGGAGCTCCTCCGCGCTGCGGACCGCGACTCGGGTCTTCCCGGACCCGGTCGCCATGATCACCTGCGTTCGAAGCCCTCGTTCGGGCACAAGTGATCTTGCAGGCAATTCGAGGGCGCGCAGGACCGCGTCAATGGCTTCTCGCTGGGCTGCCTCTCGTTGGTCAGCGCGGCCTGTGTGCGACATATTTGCCTGCCTTCTCCTAAATGCTTCCATGGGGTGCCTGCGGGTGTGGGCGGTTAGGCGCAGGGGTCGACTTCGGGGTGTGTGAACTGCACGGGCTTGCCCAGCGACCGGGCGTAGGCGATTTCGGCTCGGGTGCTGTCTCCGATGTAGCCGCCGACAACGAGCACCTCATCAGCGAGCCGGATCTTCGCCCGGTGCAGCTCGTCGAGTCGAATCTTCAGTGCCTCGGCCTCGACAGGATCGGACCAGAGTTCGTGCGGCGACTTCATGTCAATGCCCGGTTTGACGACGATCTTTCCGGCTTTGGTCTCCCGCAGATCGGCCTCGTTCATTTCGGTCATGAAACGGGTGGAGCCGCAGATCACGACGATATACGGGAGGCTCAACTGCTCCTTCGCGTTGGCGAGTTTCTCCTCGGGGGTGTGTGGTTGCGGGTATGACACTGGTTCCTCCTGGTGGTGTGATCCAAGGGGTGCCGGATCGGTCCGGGGTGGTGTGCTCTGAGTCCAGAGTCTATCCCGCTCTCAAAATGAAACACACCGAATGCTTAGATTCCTCTTAACGTGGCTGAAGGTTGCTAGTTTTGCTTGATCGCAAGCCAATCCGGAGCCTTGATACCCCCTCAGTCCACTCTCCTTGTTCGAGTGACAGGCCCCCGGCGCCACTGCTCTCTCCCGACCACCCGTCACTACCCCTTCCCTTACTGCCGTTTGTGGCGTGAGCCCTATGGGTGGGCCGCGCGGAGCGTGGCACGCCTTGCCCGCACTGGAGTTGATGGGTCGGCCGCGAGTGGCTGGAGCGCAGCGGAGGCCACCGGTCGGCCGGAGGCCGACCGCGCCTCGCAACGCGAGGCGCCTGCCCTGCGGTTGGCGGTGGGCGCGGAGCGCGTGCCGCCTGGCGGTGAGCGGAGCGAGCCGCATCCGCTCCCGCGGAGCGGGTCCCTTCGGGCTGCGCCCGAAGAAGCGAACCGGGTCGCTGCGCTCCCCGGCCGCTCCCGCTCCGCGTGAGCGGATGCGGCTCGCTCCGCTCACCGCCAGGCGGCACGCGCTCCGCGCCCACCGCCAACCGCAGGGCAGGCGCCTCGCGTTGCGAGGCGCGGTCGGCCTCCGGCCGACCGGTGGCCTCCGCTGCGCTCCAGCCACTCGCGGCCGACCCATCAACTCCAGTGCGGGCAAGGCGTGCCACGCTCCGCGCGGCCCACCCATAGGGCTCACGCCACAAACGGCAGTAAGGGAAGGGGTAGTGACGGGTGGTCGGGAGAGAGCAGTGGCGCCGGGGGCCTGTCACTCGAACAAGGAGAGTGGACTGAGGGGGTATCAAGGCTCCGGATTGGCTTGCGATCAAGCAAAACTAGCAACCTTCAGCCACGTTAAGAGGAATCTAAGCATTCGGTGTGTTTCATTTTGAGAGCGGGATAGACTCTGGACTCAGAGCACACCACCCCGGACCGATCCGGCACCCCTTGGATCACACCACCAGGAGGAACCAGTGTCATACCCGCAACCACACACCCCCGAGGAGAAACTCGCCAACGCGAAGGAGCAGTTGAGCCTCCCGTATATCGTCGTGATCTGCGGCTCCACCCGTTTCATGACCGAAATGAACGAGGCCGATCTGCGGGAGACCAAAGCCGGAAAGATCGTCGTCAAACCGGGCATTGACATGAAGTCGCCGCACGAACTCTGGTCCGATCCTGTCGAGGCCGAGGCACTGAAGATTCGACTCGACGAGCTGCACCGGGCGAAGATCCGGCTCGCTGATGAGGTGCTCGTTGTCGGCGGCTACATCGGAGACAGCACCCGAGCCGAAATCGCCTACGCCCGGTCGCTGGGCAAGCCCGTGCAGTTCACACACCCCGAAGTCGACCCCTGCGCCTAACCGCCCACACCCGCAGGCACCCCATGGAAGCATTTAGGAGAAGGCAGGCAAATATGTCGCACACAGGCCGCGCTGACCAACGAGAGGCAGCCCAGCGAGAAGCCATTGACGCGGTCCTGCGCGCCCTCGAATTGCCTGCAAGATCACTTGTGCCCGAACGAGGGCTTCGAACGCAGGTGATCATGGCGACCGGGTCCGGGAAGACCCGAGTCGCGGTCCGCAGCGCGGAGGAGCTCCACGCGGGCCGTGTGCTGGTCCTCGTGCCCTCGCTGGACCTGCTCGCCCAGACCGAGGCCGCCTGGCGCGAGGGAGGCCGCCGGGGGCCGATGATCGGAGTGTCCTCGCTGCGGGGTGAGGAGGTGTCCTTCCCCAAACCACAGACGTGGACGAGTTGGTGGAGTGGACGCGGGGCCTGGACAAGGTGACCGTGTACGCCACGTACGCCAGCCTCGGACTCGGCACGCTGGAGCGGGCGCACGCCGGGGGCCTCGCGGCTTGGGACCTGATCGTCGTAGACGAAGCCCACCGCGTTTCGGGCCGGATCGGGAAGCCGTGGGCGGTCGTCCACGACAACCAAAAGATCCCGTCCCTGCGTCGTCTGTACATGACGGCCACGCCCCGGCTGTGGCAGCTCGGGGACGAGGACGAGGCCGGCGCACCGGGCGAGCTGGTCGCGAGCATGGAAGACGACCCGGAGGGGCCCTTCGGCAGCAGGGCGTTCACGTTGACGCTCTCGGAGGCCATCGACCGGGGAATTTGTGCCCCCTACCAGGTCGTTTGCGTGGACGTCACCGACACCGCGCTCCAGGCCGCACAGCTCCTGGGCGCTGAAAGCCGGTCGGCAGAGGTCCGCGGGGCGCGGCTCGCTGCCCTGCAGACCGCCCTGGTGAAGGCGTCGGCGGAGGAGAACTTCCGGCGCACGCTCGTCTTCCACCACGTCGTCAAGGAAGCCGAAGCGTTCGCGGCCGGCCTGCCCGACGTCGCCGCGCAGCTGCACTCATCCGACCCCGAGCTGTACCCGAAGACGATCTGGGCGGACTGGCTGTGCGGGGACCACAAGCCACTCCACCGGCGCCGCCTGCTCGGGGAGTTCGCGGCCGGGATCGCCACGGACGGCACCGTGGTGGAGAAGTGCTTCCTGTGCTCGGTGAAGGTCCTGGGCGAAGGCGTCGACACCAAGAACTGCGACTCCGTCTACTGGGCGGATGTGCGCGGCTCGATGCCGGACCTGGTCCAGGCCGTGGGCCGGGCACTGCGGATGCAGCCCGGCGAGGGCAAGGTGGCAAGCCTCGTGGTGCCGGTGCTGCTCGGGCCGGGCGAGACGGCCGACAACATGCTCACCTCCCGGGCCTTCGGCGGGTTGGCCAAGCTGCTGGAGGCGCTGCGGGCGCACGACGCGCGGATCGTGGAGAGCCTCGCGGAGCAGCAGGCCCCGAGCCGCTACAAGCCCGTCAGCAAGGACGACAGCGGGAAGAGCACGGAGGGGAGCGGTGAGGGCTCCGGAGGCGTCAGCGCTCCCGCCCGGGCCCTGCTGAAGTTCTCCACGCCCCGCGACCCGGCCGCCCTCGCCGCGTTCATCAACCTGCGCGTCCTCAACCCCGAGCACGAGCACTGGCGGCGCGGTGTGGAAGCCGCCGTCATCTACGCCCGCGAGCACGGCGACCTGCGCGTCCCGTTCACGTTCCGGGTGCCCGCCGCCGTCGACGTCCAGGAGGCGGAAGCCGCGGGGTGGCCGGCCTCGCTCGCCGGGTTCCCGCTCGGGCAGTGGACCGCCGACGTACGCCGCTTCTACGCCCGCGGCGACATGGACGCCGACCGCGTCGCGCAGTTGGAGAAGCTCGGCATGATCTGGTCGCACTTCGACGTCGCGTGGGAGGAGGGCCTGTCCGCTGCGCGCGGGTGGGCTGCCGAACACGGGCACCTCCTGGCCCCGCTGGGCGCCACCTTCCAGGGCGCGAAGGTGGGCATCTGGTTGAAGAACGCCCGGGCCGCCGCCCGCAAGGCTGCCGAGAACGAGCAGCGTCGTGCCGAAGGACTACCGGTTCAGTCGTCGGCCGGGGCGCTTGGCGTAGAAGGTGTGGGCGCGGACGATCGCCTGGTCGGTGGCAGCGGCGTCGCCCATCAGCGCCCAGCCGCCGGCCTCGCGCATGTGAAAGAGGGAGAGCAGCCGCGGGGAGCCAAGTTGGCGGGCGACGGTCTGCGCACCCTGCGCGGCGGAGATCGCTTCACGCGGCCGCCCCTGCGCCTTCGCCAACAGAGAGAGGCAGCCGAAGGCGTGTGCCTCGAGTTCCGGGTCGCCCGCGATCCGGGCGGCGGCGAGGGCCTCGCCGTACAGCGAGTGGGCATCGCCAGCGCGGCCGGAGTCGTAGGAGAGCCATCCGGCGGCGACCGCCAGGCCGCCGGTCGCCGATCGCAGCTTCGACTCGGTGCGGCTGGTGTACGTCCCCGACTGGAGCCACTGATAGGCGGTGTGCAGCGCATCTGACGCGGCCTGGCGCAGCGGGGCGGAGCCATGGTCGTGGTCTTGGGCGTACAGCTTGGTCACGGCCGTCCTTACGGTGCGCACCTCGCTCGCGCCGACCCGTCCCGGCGCCTGCTGCTGCCCGGTGAGCGGGGGCGCCAGGAGCACGCCCGCGCCGTCGAACAGGAAGGCGCGTCGCTCCACGTCGTCCTCCTCCGGCCCGTACGGACCGGCGGCGGGCGGTACGGACAGTGCTCGTGGGGGCAGGCGAAAGCCGAGGTCGGCCATGCTTCGCCCGCTGGTCATCGTGGTCAGGATGCGCTGGTAGACGGCGCGGGGACAGAGGACCTTCCCGTCTTCCCAGTCCGCCACCAGGCGCGCTCCACAGGCGA
This sequence comes from Streptomyces sp. NPDC050147, assembly GCF_040660195.1. NCBI lineage: Bacteria > Bacillati > Actinomycetota > Actinomycetes > Kitasatosporales > Streptomycetaceae > Streptomyces > Streptomyces sp. NPDC050147. Next base: position 12,803 of record NZ_JBFALJ010000053.1, read on the forward strand.
CGTTCTCCCCCATCGCCTTCCCGGTCGCATTGACCTTCTTGGCGAACTCGCTGCGGCTCATCTGGAATTCAAGTTCGCGGACAGCGCGCAGCCGGGTGTTGGGGCTGGGCTTGCGGTGGTCGGCCATACCGGCTCCGGGTCCACGCGTCGGACGGGTGCGGCGACCGTACCGCTCCCCTGGTTCTCCTGCCCCGGCCTTGGCCGCAGTTCACCCGCAGCGGCCGACTTACATCGTTCTTTCATCGGTGGCACGTCGCACCCGAGGAGGCGTTCCTGCTTGCGTGGACAGTGACGTGACGACCGATCAGGGAGACCGTGATGGCGAACGCTTCCGCCGCAAGAACGGCCAAGGCCACGAAGCCCGCCACTGCGACCTGGCACGAGCTGGCCGCGGTCACCGACGCCAAGCGCGGGCTGTGGCTGCTGAGCTACAACCGCACCGGCTGGGCGGTGTGCGGCCGGGAGTGGGACATGGTGGCCGTCGAACCGATGGCGGCCGGGCTGGACGCACTCGCCGCGATGCGCGCGGGCACCCGGCGCGGCTACCAAGTCCTCGCCGACCACCTGAGCGACCGGCTGTACGTCGCGGTGCCGGCCGACTCCGGCAACACCTTCGAGGACATCCCCGGTGTCCGGGTGCTGTCCAGCGGACACCAGCTGCTCACCCCGAGCACGCCGCAGGACGGCACGATCGCGGCCGACTGGATCAGCCACCCCCGCGGTGGCACACCGCCCGCGCTCGTTGCGGCCGACCGGTTCGCCGCCCATCTGCGGGAGCTCACCTCCCCCGCACGTGCGAAGGCGCCCGTGTCATGAACGGCCACACCGTGCTGTACGACCCCGAAGGCCGGATCGACGCGGAGCTGCCCCTCGATCGCTCAACGCACGAACGCGTGGTCCGGGCGGTGCTCGCGTGGTCCGATCCGGGCGCGCTCCAGCCCGACGACTACGAACAGGTCGGGCTCCTGCTGACCGGGGCCGCCCACGCGGTCGCCGCCGATGTACGCGGGCACGCGAGCATGCTGCCCGACGACGGACGGCGTCTGTTCGCTGAGATCGTGTTGGGTGAGGCCGACGGCCGCCTGTCGCAGCGGTCGCGCAACCTGCACGGAGTGAAGAACAAGGCGCGCCTGCTGCGCGCGCTGTACGAGCGGCTGGACCGGCTCCAGGACGCCGCGCCCGCGGTGGAAGCCGCCACGGCCTCCCGCTGATCGTCGCCCGGCGCCGCCACCCCCGTCGGCGCCGGGCGACCACCACGAAGCGAGCACACTGCCTTCGCAGTCGAGGAACAGCCGTTTCGCGATTGCGGTACGGAAACGGCACAGCTGGTCGAGGCGGACTTGTGCCACACCCTCGATCGCAAGAGATGCACGGGCGCCCCTGCTCACCCACTTACCCGAATACCTTCGGGATTCCTGGTGTCGCCAGCACCAAGGGTGACGCTTCCATACTCGCCGCCTGCGACCCATTCGACCTTTACCTTGAAGAGAACGTCCCGCTTCGCAGGGTCGACGTTGAGGGTGAGCTGCTTTGGCTGGTCAGGGGAGATGGTGAAAGGGAAGTCCGTGCGGTCAGGCGTGGGCTTCTTGCCCCGGGGGATGACGGGGACCGGATGCTGCGCAAGGTTCACGTCAAATGCAGGGTCGTGCACGGTGTTGCACCCGTAGGTCGGAGGCTTCTTTTTCTTCTTACTGTGTGGCGGCGCCTTGCTGGACACGACGGTGACGTCGATGCCCGTCACCAGGACCGCCTTGTCCGTCTTGGTTTCCAGGGTGATGGGAAGTACAGCAGGCACGCAAGGCCTGGGGTTGAGAGCGTAGGCCGTCAGCCCAGGCGGATTGGCCTGGGCCGCGAGCCACCCGCTCACGCTCTGGATTGCCCAGAGCGCGAAAGCTCCCGCTAGCGGCAGCACGACGAGTGTGGCCCAGTTGTTCCGGTCCCACAGCGCTGCCCATCGGCGCCTCAGCGTCGCGTTCTCCGGCGTGGCTTCCGGTCCTGCACCCGAGTCGGGCTGCTGCGTTGGCTCGTTCCCATCCGATCCAGTGTTGCCCTCGGGCTGCTGTGCCGAACCGTGCGCGTCTTCAGCCAACTCTCCTCCTTTAGCTCCGCGATGACCGAACCGCAAATTGTCTCCCGACTGTTGGTAGATCCGCCTATCGCTTACTCGCCAGATCTATGCACGAACTGAGCCCGCCGAGCGACGGAAGCGTCACGAGCGCCGTACTCAGCCGAAGTCGCGCAGCTCATCGCCGAGTCCGGCCCCGATCCGCTGACGCGCCAGGTAGTGAGAAGAGGCCTCTCCCTCACCAGGAGGGAAGAGGTGTCAGCGGCCTTCGCACCTCTCCAATGCGTACTGACCTGCACGAACACTGTCGGTTACCCCATCCCGCCGGTAGTCACGCCGGTACCTACGCCGGTAGTCACGCCGGTACCAGGGTCGGCCGTGGTCGGGGCTACTCGATGGTGTGGTGGGGATCGGGGAGTTGGGGCGGGAAGTGCCGCTCCAGAACCTCCGCCCACCGGTGCAAGACGACGAAGCCGGTGGTGCTGGCCTGTGCCTGGATCAATTCGCTTCTCGCCCTTCCTCCCCCGCTTTGAAGGGATGGGCCTGCCACGGTCGATCACAGGTTGACCAGAGCTCAGTTGCCGTCGAGCTGCGGTCAGTTACCGCGCAGGTCAGGGAGGAGGTTACCCAGTCTGGGTAAGTGCAGTTGCTTCACCACACCGCCCTCTCGGTTCGTGCCGCCCTAGGCTTCCGAGGTACTCGGACAAGCACACACCGTCTCCGGCGAGTCAGTCAGCATCCGTTCGACCGCGTTCTAATATCGGCTGGTGAGCACCGACTTCCCCAACGACCTGATCACCGCTGAGCGGGAGCGGCAGCAGGCCGCCGCCGAACGCGCCTCCCCTGGCCCGCACGTTGCCGTGGTCGGTCGAGCCCCTGGAGGGTTTCGACGACTCCCAGATCTGGCGGCCGCGCAGTCGTCCCGACAGCCCCGGCTACACCCCTGAGCAGATCGAGCGGGTGAACACGCTGCGCGCCACCGAGCTCGACCGTGCCGCGGCCGTCGCCCAAGATCGCTTCTGGGAGCGGTTCAGCGGCGCTGAGCTCGTGGCAGCCCAGATGGAACTCAAGCAACAGGCCGCAAAGTCTGCCCGGCAGGCTTCGGATTGCGACGCTGACCTGCAGTGACAGACCGTCTCGGCGTCACCGTGTGACGGCATCTTGGACCGGCTACAGGGCGCCGCTCGTGCCGCGGAGGCGACCGCCACGGCCCTCCTCCTCATCGTCGGCCAAGCACGATGCGCCGCTCCCGCTCATCTCACAGGAGGTGGGACTCGACTCCGAACTGGTTGAGCAGGCCGGAGGCAAGGGATGCGGCAGCTGCACGCAGTTCCTCGATTCCTGCGAGTGGGGCGAGCTCGTACCCGACCTGGCGGATTGCGAGGGGCCTTCTGCAGTCCTTGGGGACGTCAGGGAAACCGTGTATCTGGAGTACGGCGACGTAGCCGGCGAACCGGTGTGCGTCTCGGTGCGAGTCCGGATGGCCGACGAGCGTGGCCGCAAGATCGGTGGAAGAGGTGAGATTTCGCGCAAGCTGAGCCTCGCGGGTGAGTGCGACGGCGTCACACACGCCGCTCTGCACGATGTGAGCCTCGACTGGTACCGCGTTTCCGAACTCCTCTGGTGGCAGCGCACCTGCCCGGTAGGCGCCCTGCGAGACGTCGACTGCGTACACGACGGTCCCATCGTGATGCAGTTCCACCATGGCGAGGCGGCCCTGGCTGCGCTGCCCTGGGGAGGTGAGGAAGTTTCCATCCACCCAGCGCCGCAAGCCAACTCGTGGTCCACCAGTCAGCGCTTCACGCATGGGGCTGCCTGAGAACTCACCGCGAATCTTGGCTGCGGTGGGCAGCGCAGCGGACAACGTATCGGCAGCCTCGTGCCGTCGTGGGGCGGGGACGAGCGGCGGAACCGGGCGCGTGGGCCGGGACACCATGATCAGCCAGGCGGCTGCGTCGTTGCCTTCCCCCAGGACCACCTCACGTGTTTCGGCAACGTGCCGTTGCAGAGCTTTCGTGGCGTCCTCTTGGCGTGCGAACCGGTCACGATAGGCACGCTCGATCTCGTGCTCTGACAGCCAGGTCGTGTGATCCGCGAAGCGTGCCGGAACTGCGAACGCCTGCTGCTCCTTGTCTCGGGACGACGTGCCCAGCACGAAGTGCGGGGCCATGGCACTCGCGGGGACGTCGACGACGAGAATCGTCTTCTCGTTGCCCTCCAGCCGGTAGATGTCCACTCCGCCAACAAACGGTTGGGTATGGGCTCGCAGCCACTTGTAGAGGTGCTCAGTCGAGACGGCATGCGTCTCCACCCCCGCGATGACCCGATCATTTCGCACGCCGTAGACGAGCAGGCCACCCCTGGCGTTCGCCATGGCCGCAACGTCCTTGGCGAACTCAGACCACTGGCCAGCCTCAGGCTTCTTGGGCAGCACGCGCTTCCAGTCGAGGTCGTCCCGCTCGCCCTCGATCTCCCGTGTTGCCCGCTCGATCATCTCGAACGTCAAAGGGCTTGGTTGCAGGCTGAGTTCTTGATGGATACGGGTCCAGGTGCTGGCCATCACCACAGGATAGGAAGCCCGGAGATCGCGCGCTGAGGTATCGCCATTGCGCTCAGATCGCGTCGTCAGCGATCGATCGGAAGGACTCGGTCCAGGCCGCTCTCCCGCATGATCCGCTGGATGGTGTCGTCCAAGGCGCTGTCCGCATCGACGACCGTCTCCAGCGCATCGGGCAGTAGGTCTTTCGCCCGGTACCAGTCGCTGAGGTGGTCGGGGGTGACGTGCTGAAGGTACTGCGCATCGGCTTTCGTCGCGTGCCGGCGCACTGTCTCCGCGTACGGCACATCGAGGTAGTAGCAACGCGAGACACCGCGGTGAGTACGCACCAGGTCCTGGAGCATAGGGCCGTAGCGGTCGGCGTACAGGATGCCTTCGACAACGACGTGGAAGCCGTTGTCCAGTGCGTATCGGGCGGTGAGGTCGATCAGGCCGATGTTGGCGCCGCCGGGCCGGTCGCGTTCGCGCAGCACGATCCGGCGGAGGTTGTCCTGGGCGACGATGGCGAGGTTGCGGCCGAACTTGTCGCGCAGACCGGCCGCGACGGAGGACTTGCCTGAGGCACTGTTGCCGCGGATCACGATGAGTCGTGTGTCCTCGGTGCCTACCTTGCCCGGCGCCCCGTCAGTCACCGAGGCTCAACTGCAGC
>NZ_JBFALJ010000054.1:0-15089 GCF_040660195.1 Streptomyces sp. NPDC050147
CCGAGGCGTAGAACTTCAGCGCACGGCCACCGGTCGTGGTCTCCGGCGAGCCGAACATCACGCCGATCTTCTCGCGGAGCTGGTTGATGAAGATCACGGTCGTCTTCGTCTGGCTGAGCGCGCTGGTGATCTTACGGAGGGCCTGGCTCATCAGACGGGCCTGCAGACCCATGTGGGAGTCGCCCATCTCGCCCTCGATCTCGGCGCGTGGCACCAGGGCCGCGACGGAGTCGACCACGATCAAGTCGATGGCGCCGGAGCGGATCAGGATGTCGACGATCTCCAGTGCCTGCTCGCCGTTGTCCGGCTGGGACAGGATGAGGTTGTCGGTGTCGACGCCGAGCTTTTTGGCGTACTCCGGGTCCAGAGCGTGCTCGGCGTCGATGAACGCCACCGAGCCGCCGGCTTTCTGCGCGTTCGCTACCGCGTGCAATGTCAGCGTCGTCTTGCCGGAGGACTCCGGCCCGTACACCTCCACCACACGGCCGCGGGGCATACCACCGACGCCGAGCGCCACGTCCAGCGCGGTCGATCCGGTGGGGATCACCTCGATGGGCTCGTTGGCCCGCTCGCCGAGGCGCATGACCGCGCCCTTGCCGAACTTTCGCTCGATCTGTGCGAGCGCGGTGTCCAGCGCCTTTTCGTGGTCGGTTCCTGCCATGAGCTTCACCCGGTCCGATGGTGTGGCACGCCGCACGTCGGAGAACGTGAGCGTCTACTGCCGACAACGGACGTCTCGGACATTCCAGTAAACGAACATCCGATCGATTTACGTGTCTAGTGAAAGGTACCGCACCGTGGGGGAGCGGGACGGCTCACGTACCGGACCGCTCCGGACGCAGGCGCCGCCGCCCGTTTCCCGTACGGTGCGGTTGGTGCGGTTGGTGCGGTTGGTGCGGCTGATGCGGTGGTCCGTGCCCGGGCTGCGGGGTCGGTGGTGGTGGCCGGTTTCTGGTCGCACCTGGCCATGGCCCACGCACTGGATCATCCCTCGGTCGCCGAGCAGTGCGCGCAGTTCTCGCGGGCTCTGGCGCTCACGGTCGGACGTGGGTATCCAGGGCGCGGTTCGCCATCTGGCGGCCTCGGCGGCGAACGCCGCCTTGCCCGATAGCCGGCTCGACGCCGTCCGGACGGGCTCGGCTCCCTACGGTCTGTCCTCTTCACACCTGCGGTTCGCCCCGCCGCACTGCACCACACGCGGCGCGCTGACGTTCCGGTCACGTCTGCGTGGGTCATGCAGCTTCCCGCGGGCAGTGCTGTGGGGTACGGCTTCACCTATTGGTCCGGGCCCAGGGCGACGCTCGGACCGGCGCCGGTGGGCTATGCCGACGGGCAGCCCTGGCGGGCGTCAAATGGCGCTGAAGTCTGAACCGCGGGGCGTCGGCGGCCTGTCGTTGGTGAGCCTCTCCATGGATCAACTGGTCATCGACCTGCATGGTGACCATCCGCCGCCCGGGAGCGACGTCACCATCTTCGGTCCCGGCACCCAGGGGGAGCCCGCACTCCGCGAGTGGGCGCAGGCCGCCGGCGCCACCCCCTACGAGCTCATCTGCCAGATCAGCCCAAGCCTCCCGCGCCACCACCCCCACCGCTGTCCGCAGTCAGTTGCTAGACCGGCCTGCGCCCGGTGACCGCCTCCCTAGATGCAGGTACGGGTGTTGGGAGGCCCGGCACAACGAGACGGTGGACAGCGACGCCGTCGGCTACACCGGTACCCCCGGCCCGCCCCAGGCAGCTGGGCCGTCTCCCCCTCTGATGAGTGCACCGCTCTCCTCCAGGGTTCCACCATCCTTCTGGCCGCCTCGGGGCGCGCTTCAGCTGTACCGCCGACCCCTCACGGAGCGCGTGCATCAGCACGGGCCCACAACTACGCCACAGCGCCGGAGGTTTGCTCAGGGAGGAGGCTTCAAGCACCCCGCGGCACGCGATAGTGACGATGACGCGCATGCGGTCAAAGGTGCGTCTACGGTGCTTACCCACGTAAGTGCGCCGGTCAACCCCCCGGGCGGGCCGGCCGGTTGGACCCGTATCCGCTGGCGACCTGCTTCCTCCATCCCGTCGTGGACGTCTCTCACCGGAAACGGCGCACCGTTGACTGTCCATGTGACCGCTGGCACCGCTGTACCCCGCACCATGGACGACGGTCTGCTGATCGCCGCGCACCGGAGGGGGCGCCGACCGTGTTGTCGTCGCCCGGCCCGGACCCGCTCCGGGCGGCCTACGCCCACCACCCGTACCGCCCGGTCGCTGTCGAGCACGCGCCGGTGGGCGCGGCCGGCCAGGTGGGCGGTGCCGCAGCAGGCGTACCAGCTCAGTGCTGATCGGATCGAGGGCCCGCCACACTTTTCCTTCGGATGCCCGCGCCACACGTAACTGACCCATACGAGTAGGCGACGGTCGCACCAGAGAGGCTCCTCGGCCCGCATGCAAATCCTGGGCTGGTCTGCGGAGTGGTGTGATCAACATAAAGTTGTGCCTTATGTCTAACCCACAGAATCAGCACAGTCCGCGTCTTGGTCGGCGACTTGGGCTGATAGCCGTCGGTGCGGCCACGGTCTGCACCGTCACCGCCTGCTACCCGTATACGGACGAGTCCTCGAAGGACGCCACCTCCAGTGCCACTCAGGCTCCCAAGAAGCTGCGGCTGGGTCAGCCGAGCCCGGAGCAGGAGATCTCCAGTTTCAAGAAGACGGCCCAGTTCGTCTTCACGCCGACGAAGGTCGTTGAGGGCAAGCCAGAGGATCTCGACGAACTCGACGAGCCCGACAAGTACGCGGGCCAGAAGGTCGTGTGGGTGTACGTCAACGCCCGTCACGTCGGAGGCGACGCGCTCAAAGAACCGCCCATGGTGATGAGCGATGTCAACGTCGAGACCGCGGCGGGTCCGGGGACGAAGTTCATCCTCCTCGGCGCCCTCAGTAGTACGCCGAAGGACTGCAACCTCCTCAACGGGGTCAAAGAAATCGGGGGCGAAGACGTCTGGAAGAAGGGCGAGGAGCGCAAGGTCTGCGACCCGTACCTCGTGCCTGAAGGAACCACGGTGAACAAGGTCACCTACTCCCAGGGGTACTACAAGGAGCCCCTCAAGTGGTCGGTGAAGTAGCACCGCTGGACGGCGCAGCTGCGGGCGGAGCGAGTCGGCAGCCTGGACCGCGCCCACTGCCACCCGCGGTTCAGCGGCTGGCGGTGCACCAAGTCGGGCCGCACGACGTCGCCGATCTGCACTCCGCGCAACCGGAGATGAGGGCGGCCGTGCGTGGACTGGTCGATACGGCAGCAGGCGGCACGCTGCTCCGGCCGCCGGGCTGGGAACAGCTCCAGACAGCCCGCATCAGCTGGCTGTAGAAGGCGGCGTATGAACCCGGCGCTGCCGCAGAACGAGGTAGCTGTGGTGGGCGACATCGGCTGCCGGGTGGTCCTCATCACGCACCTGGAGTTGACGCCGGAATTCAGCGTCAACTCACCGACGGACGTGCGGGCCGCGGCGCCTTGCAGTCGGCCGATACGCCAGGGTCGAGGGCGTGGTGATCAAGCTTTTCTCCGGGGTGGCCAGGGATAAGGGCCGTACTGCCCGACCGGCAGGAACGGCTCAACCAACTCCCTTACACCGTCGCTGCGTTCACGTCTCGCCACACGCGCGTTCCACCAGCTCGCGGCGCACCCTCAGGAGTCAGAACCCAACAACCACTGATCACGGCTGCGAAAAAGTCCTAGCTCGGAGAGTCGAGCAACCACCTCGCTGTCAGTTCGTGGACGTCGGCACGGCTGCGATCGCCGCGGTCGGCGAACATGAACTGGTCGGCGATGTACAGAGAGAAGGTGATCAGGCAGCGTGCCTCGACTTCGTCCTCGTCGGCGCAGAAGGCGCGGAACAGCGAACGCAGGTAGTCCATGTGGCGGTTGTCGACGCGCCGAAGGCGTTCGGCGACCGCCGGATCGCGCCGGCCCCAGTCGCGAATCGCCAGGTCGGTCGTGATGTCTGCGCCGATCCCGCCACCGGCGTCGACGATCGCGAACAGGTGGCGCAGACGGGCTTTCGCATCGCCGCCTTCTTTCTCGATGCGTGCTTCCACGTCGTCGGTGACCTCGCGTTCCCAGCGGTCGAGCATCTCCTCGAGCAGGGCGCGCCGGTCGGCGAAGTATCCGTAGAAGCCCCCCCTCGACACGCCGAGAGCCTTCGCCAGTGCCTCGATCTGGACGGCATCCGGGCCGCCTGCCGCAAGCGCGCGCAGCCCTTCGTCGATCCACTTGTGACGCGGGGTGCGAGCCACCGCCATGATCTGCTCCGTTCCGCTTCGACCATCGATCTAGACACCATCGTATAGATGGGTGCTAAGCTTTCATTTATACAGGGCCGTATAGATAAGGGAGGGCAGTCATGACATCCTCAAACGTCACGCGCACATCCCGTCTGAACAAGCCGAAGCTCACGCGCGCGGCCGGCTGGATCGCCGTGGGCTTCGGCGTGGTTCACCTCGTCGTGTCGCCGCTGGACAAGCGGGACGTCTGGTCGGACATCTTCGACCAGGGGCCGTGGCGGACCATCTCGCTGGACGTCACCTCCAAGAACCTGGCCTACTCCGAGGCCTTCTGGGTCGCGCCAGCCAGCTTCGGGATGCCGGTGCTGCTGCTCGGCGCTTTCGTGCTGTGGACGGCGAAGCGGGGCGAGCGGGTGCCCGCCCCGTTCGGCTGGGCCATGACCGCCTGGGGTGTGGTGCTGGTCGCCCTGCTTCCCGTCTCGCCGGCATGGGCCTTGCTGCTGGTCGGGGTGCTGCTCGTACTGGCCGCGCGTGGCCCCGGCGCGAGGGACGCCGAAGACCGTTGAGACAAGCCCGCTGAAAGCCCACTGAGTTGGAGGCGCCGGATATGGTCCGCGCTGTGGTCCCTGCGGTGTTGACGATCGTCCTCATGGCAATCGGCTTGTTGCACTTCGTCTGGGCGTTCTCCCCCTGGCCGATGAAGGATGCAATGACGTTTACCAAAACGATCGGTGGCAGCGACGATGGCGAGATGCCGCCGCGACCGAGCACCGTTCTGGTAGGTCTGGCGCTGGTCGGTGGCGCTGCGCTGACTCTCATGGTCAATGAGTCCATCCCGGCGATCGGCCCGGACTGGCTGCGGTTGGTGGGCATGTACGGCCTGACGGTGGTTCTGCTCGCCCGTGGCCTGGGTGGGTACTTCATGAATTCCGGAGCTGCCAGCGAATTCCAGCGTTTGAACACTTTCCTGTACTCGCCCTTGTGTGTGGCACTCGCCGCCCTGAGTGGAACCGTCGCGGTGGCCGCGAGCAGGCGTTAGCATCGATCTTGATGAGGGTCCGTCAGTTGGCCGGCGCCCTTTTCGTTCGTTTGTGGCTTGGATTTCCATCGAGGCCAGGGCTTCGCTTCAAGGTGCCAGACGGCCTGCCAGGCCCCGTACACCTCGGGAATGTCCCGCCATGGACTGCCCGCGCGAAAGCATCACGCCACCCCGTTGAGCACGGGAGCAGACCGCGACCTTGACGATCAGAACTCAGAACAGGCCCTAGCTCAACAATCGGGTCCTGACCGCGGCGAGGACTTCCGCGCGGCTGCGCGGGCCATTGTCGGCGGCGATGAGATGGTCGCCGATGCGCAGCGAGAAGGTGATCAGGCAGCGGGTCTCGACGTCGCCCTCGTCGGGGCAGAAGGCCCGGTAGAGCTCGCGCAGATAGTCCATGCGGCGGTTGTCGGCCCGGCGGAGGCAGCGCGCGACTCCTTCGTCGCGCCGGGCCCAGTCCCGGATAGCGAGCTCGACCCCGGCGTCGGTCACGGGCGTCTCGCCCGACCCCACGAAATCGAAGAGACGCCCCAGCCGTTCGCGGGCATCGCCTCCGTCGCGTTCGATCCGCTGGATGACGTTCTCGGTGACCCCGCGCTCCCACGTTTCGAGCATCTCCTCCAACAAGGCGGCGCGGTTGCGGAAGTAGCCGTAGAAGCCGCCCTTGCTGACGCCGAGCGCCTGCGCGAGGACCTCGACCCTGACGGCCTCGGAGCCGCCGGCGGCGAGCGTCCGCAGGCCCTCCTCGATCCACTTGTCCCGCGGTGTACGGATCGCGCCCATGCCGTGCCTCTCCTCACATTCTCGGGCTGAGTATACGCAGCCGTATAGATGGCCCTATGCTCGATGTATACGTCACCGTATAGACAGGGGTCCGCCATGAGCGATCTGCGCCTTCCCTCGACCGACCACACCTCCCGCCCTTGGCGGATCCACGAAATCTCCGGCGACTTCCGACTCGAGGATGTGTGGGCGCTGCCAACGCCGGGCGGCCCCGACGACCTGCACCATTTGGTCCAGCAGATGGCGGACGGCAGGGACGGCCCCGACGGCGGCAACCCCGTGGGCCGCTTCCTCTTCGCAGTGCGCTGGAAGCTCGGCGCACTGCTCGGCTGGGACAAGGCGGACTCGGGCGTCGGCGGACGGGTGGCAACCCTGCGGGACCGGCTGCCGGACGACCTGCGCGAAGGGCCGCGCGGGCCCGATCTCAGCGCGGCGCCCTTCACCTCGGTTTTCCAGACACATGACGAGTGGGCCGCCGAGTACGCCAACAAGACCATGCACGGGGTGCTGCACATCGGCTGGGTCGCCGACGGGCAGGGCGGCTACCGCGGCCAGATGGCCGTGCTGGTGAAACCCAACGGCCGCCTCGGCTCGCTGTACATGGCAGGCATCAAACCCTTCCGGTACCTGGGGGTGTACCCGGCCCTCATGCGATCGATCGGCCGGGAGTGGCGAGAGAACACGGCACGCCGAACGGCACACTGACACCTCCCATCCCCGTGCGCCGGGCTCCCGCTGCCCACACTCCGGCAGGGCTAGGTCATCGGTGCGACGCCCCTGCACTCCATGGTCGACGGCTGCTCAGGCCTGGCCGACGCCGAGGCGCTGCCTGACGGACCCGACACCAAAGAACCAAGCCGCATGCGCCGCGCCACAACGGGAAAGTCGAGCCATATCAACGAATCTTGGCCCAGGAACCCCTCCACGCACGTGAGTTCACCTGCGAGGTCGAGAGAGGCGGGGCAGGCCCGTGGATCGCGCCTGCCCCGCTGTTCGTGCCCTGTGCACGGTTGGCTGGTGGGCGACAGGTCTCAGTCCTTCGACTGTTCGGCCAGGAACGCGCTCAGGCTGTCGAGGAGCATGTTGCTGCCCTGCTCAGCCATGTTGCGTTCCTCCTCGGTGTCGCATGTCTGGCGGAGGGCGATGTGTGTGGAGGGTGTCCTGTTCGTCGAATTCGACAGTCATGGCTGCGGGCAGGGGCTTTCCGGGGACATCCATGCCGATCACGAGACGGCGCCTGTCGGCAACCTCGACGTAGGAGCCGGTCAGTGCGAACTGTCCGCCGCCGGGGGTGACCATCGTGGCCTTCCACGCTCCGCCGGGACGTACATCCATCTCGACTGAGCCGTCAGCGGCCTGGGACCACTGGGCGTACTGCTCGGGCGTGGTCCAGGCCCGCCACACCGTCGCCACGGGGGCATCCAGTGTTCGAGTCAGCTCGTAGTGGAAGCCGTTGGTTGCGGTCGGCTGTGCGGTCGGAGGAGCGCAGGCAAAGCTGTTCCGGTGTGTAGCGGCGGAAGTACACCAGTGGCAGCAGGGCGTAGACGACCAAGTTGTAGAGCGCCCAGGTGACAGCCTCCGCTGCGGCGACGTGCTCATGGGTTCCGTACAGCGTGCCGACGAGGTGGAAGCCGAACGGGTGCCAGCCGAGTGAGCGGGCGAGGAAATATCCGAGCAGGAGGCCGGCGGCTCCGTATGCCAGCAACAGGAGGGTCTCGCGCAGGGCTTGGGCCCGCTCGGGGGCGCGGGCCGCGACGTCCGGGCGCGGGCGATGGCGAGTGAGCAACCAGACGAGTGCTATCAGGAGCAGGACCTCGGCGAGACCGATGTTGGCTTCCACCAAGTGGTCGGTGGTTGTTCGCCCTGTGCTCGAGGGCCAGTTGAAGGGCAACCGGTCCCTGGCGGCGGCGAGGACGAGTGCGTTGATGGCCAGCCAGCCGACGACGGCAGCCCATATGGCTCGCGAGCGTGGCAGGGGAATGCGGCGAGTGCGGCGCGTCTTCGGGCGGGTGGAGCGGGTGAGCTGCATGGGAGCCTCCGCGTTTTAAGTAGCACAACCGTGCCACAAAGAACGTAGCACGGGCGTGCTATAAAAAGGCATGCCTAAAGTGGTCGATCCCCAACTCCGGCGCAGGGAGCTGGCCGAGGCGGTCTGGCGCGTCATCCAGCGTGACGGCCTGGAGCACGCTTCGGTTCGCAACGTGGCCAGGGAAGCGGGCCTGTCGATGGGGTCGTTGCGGCACTACTTCGTGAGCCAGTCAGACCTGATGGCCTTCGCGCTACGGATGGTCGTCGACCGGATCGAGCAGCGGATCGAAGCACTGCCTCAGGATGACGATGTCCTACGGTATGCAGCGAGCGTCCTTGCGGAGCTGCTGCCTCTGGACGACCAGCGGCGGGCGGAGAACGAAGTGTGGCTGGCTTTCACGGCTCGCGCCATGACCGACCCGGAGCTGCGAGCGCTGCGCGATGAGGGGTACAACGCCCTTCGTGCGGGCTGCCGCGGCCTCGTGGCGGGGCTCGTCGGCCCCGGCCGCGACGTGGACCAGGAGACCGCCCGGCTGCACGCCTTGGTGGACGGGCTCGCCGTCCACGCGGCGATGCGGCCGGACATGGACACCCCTGAGGCCATGCACGCTGTCATTGTCGGGCACTTGGCGGAACTGCGGACCTCGCAGGCCGAACGCCCCACGATCGAACCCTGGCGGTAGTCGGTCAGGCCGGCATGGTCGGGCCATGATGACGCAGCCGACGCAGCCGACGCAGCGGCGGATACGGGCCGAAGGCCTGGTCGATGACTGGGCGCGGTTCGTTCTGTATGCCCGGCGGATCCAGCCGCCGGGGTGACCGCGTCTCAACGGTGTTGCAGCAGGGCCCGGGTGTACGGGGCGAGGCAAGGTGGCGGATGGGTCCGGGAGCGAGGCGACCAGCCGCAACAGGTTGTTCCGACTGCCCTCGCCCTCGCCCCGAAGACTCCCGTCATGCGAGACCCGGCCCGGCCCGCGAGCGCGAGATCGAGATCGAGATGAGCGTCGATCGCAGCTGTTCCGTCCGCCGGCCGAACCGACGAGTGAGCTCCCTCTGTCGGCCCCGGGGGAGCAGTTACTGCTCGTCGAGGACTCCGGGGGTGTCGTGCAGGACGACGCTCTGCTCAAGCGGGGCGCGTCCCATGTGGAAGCTGTTGGCCGGTGCGGTCACGTCAGCCGTGCCGAATGAGATGCCGAAGAGCAGCTTGAGCTCGTCGGGAACACCCAGAAACTCGCGGACGGTGTCGGCGTACATCCCAAGCATGGTCTGCGGAATGCCCCCGAGCCCCCGGGCCGTCAGCGAGAGCAGGAAGTTCTGTGCGTACATGCCGATGTCACCGGCCGCCCGTACCCCGTCGCCGAACGCGGGCATGAAGAGGAAGGCGGCGTGAGGGGCGCCGTGGAAGTCGAGGTTCTCACGGGCATGCGCGTTCCTCGCTGCCCGGTCCGAGCGCGGTATCCCCAGAGCTCCGTACACGGTCGCGGCGTGGTCGTGTGCCCGGTCGAGGTAGGTGCCCTGGCCGAAGTCGTCGTAGCTGAAGGAGAAGTCGGAGGAGACCCGCCCCTCCTCATCAGCTTTGAGCAGTTCCTTGCTCAGGGCATCGCGCGCCGCACCCGAGACGACATGCACCGTCCAGGGTTGCGTGTTGCAGTTCGACGGAGCGGCTTGGGCGTCTTCCAGTACGCCGCGGATGTCCGACGGGGACAGCGGGGTGGGGTGGAACTTCCGGACGGAGTACCGGGAGCGCACGATGTCGGTGATGGGCGAAGCAGTGGCGGGCAAAACGAGTCCTTTCGCGGGCGGCTGGTTTCGGTGATCACGGTCATGTCTCACGGGTTTGTTCCAGCGCGTGGGACAGGGCCAGGTCTGTCATGTGTGGAGTGAGCGGTTGAGCTCGACGGTCTCTGCCGGCGTGGGCGCAGAGGTGAGGGCGGCGAAGCGCTCCATCATGCGGTCCCGGTTACGTGCGGCCGCGCCCCGGTCAGCGGCGTTGAGGGCAGCTCCCAGGTCCTCAAGGTCCAGTTCAGTGCAGTAGGCCGGTGTCATCGGCTGCTGGCGCCAGGAGTCGGCCAACATGCCTGCATCGAAGGGGTCAAAGCCGCTCTCGTCCACCAGACGCATGCCCACGCGCCGCGCCTCCGGCGAGTCGGCTGCGACCGGGAGCGCAATGCGGCCCGCAGTTCCCGCGGGCACGCCCTTGGTCTGCAAGGTGCCGGCCAGGGCGGCGTTCCATGCCTTGACGATGGGCCGCCCCAACTGCTCGGCCACCCACAGGCTCTCCACCTGTCCCTTCTCCACCGCGTCGATGGGGCCGCTCAGGTGGGGGAAGTAGTTGGAGGTGTCGATGACGACGGTTTCGCCGGGCACGGAGGCGAAGAGGGCCGCCACGTCCGGGATCCGTCCGAAGGGCACGGACAGGATGATTACGTCCTTGCCCTGGACGGCGTCGGCCGCCTGCGCCGCCCTCGCCCCGTACTCCAGCGCGGCGGCGTCGATCGTTTCGGGGCCCCGGGAGTTCGCCACTTCGACATCGTGGCCGCCCGCGCTGAACTTGCGCGCGAGTGTCTGCCCGATCGACCCGGAACCGATAACAGCAATTTTCATGATTTGTCCCTCTCGAAGGAGCGCTGTCCGCCGGGGGAGGGGGACGGTGCTTTGTGATGGATGACTGCGCAGGAAGACGCTGCCGGAACGCCTGGCGGCGCTGGCGGCTGGCGGATCGGGGAAATGGCCGGTGGCCTACACCTCGTTGTCCTGTTCGCGGTATCCGCTTTCGATGAGCGTGCGCAGCCGGCTGAGTGACTCCTCATCGGTGGCGCCGGTGCCACTGATCCAGGCAGTGGAGATCGCCGCGAGGAACAGGTCGTAGCCCTTCACCGACGGGCGGGCGCGCCCTGCGAGCTGCGCGGCCCGCAGGTACTCGTCGGTGGTGGCGATGAGGTCATCGCAGGGAAGGGTGAGCGGGTTGTCCGGTTCCCGCTCACGGGCTGCGGCCATGAGCGGTTCCGGCAGCCCGCTGAAGGCACTGAAGTACTCCTCCATGGCCCGCAGCCACTGCCGCAGCATTTCGGAGGCGTCCCCGAGCTGCGAGATCTCCGCCCGACGGGCCACCAGCTCCTCGGAACGCGTCTGCAACACGGCAGCCAGCAACGCCTCCCGGGTCGGGAAGTGCCGGTACAGCGTGGCGGGACCGACACCGGCCTCCTTGGCCACCGCCTCCAGGGACGTACCCACGCCGTCCCTCAGGAAGTGGCGCTGAGCCGCCTCCAGAAGGGCCGCACGGTTGCGCTGGACATCCGCCCGGGGCCTGCGCCCCTGCTGCTCCTTGGCGCTCATACGTCCTCCTGCCTCCTACGCTCTGCGACCTCGGCAAAACGGAGGCTGACTCCGCACTAGGTCGAGGGTAAAACGGAGGCAGCATCCGGTCAAACCCGGAGGTCACTGCTCTACCGCCTGTAGCAGTGCGCTGGCCGCGAGTTCCGGCCGTTGCGCCGTGCTCGCCGAGTCGGCCCGGAGCGGGGCCGATCACCTGTTCAGTCGGCTTCCGCCCGGGCCTTGGTAGGGAGCCGAGCTCGGCAATGCATGAGGAAGCCTTCTGCGGGTCAAGCCCTCTTTCCGAAGACGAGCACCTCAGTGGAGGCGACGCCCATGGGGGCCAGGAAGCTGGCCTCCAGGCTGCAGCCCAGCGTCGCGAAGAGGTCCACGCAGGTCCGGTGAGGCATGGCGGCTGGATAGGAGTCGTGCCCCTCACCGCCCTGCGTCGCCCAGGCGCGCACCGTGGCCGGGTCCAGGCAAGCCTCTGTCATCACGTCGAAGACGATCCGGCCACCGGGGCGCGTCACACGGGCCATCTCGAAGAAGTAGCGGGAGGCACCGAGGAAGGGCAGGGTGTTGAAGACCTTATGGGCCTGAACGAGGTCGATGCTGCCGTCGGGTGTCGGGGCGAGGCTGCATCCTGCGGTGGGTTGGGCGACCACGCTATAGGTGCCCACCAGGTAGTCGGCCCAGGGCGCTGCCGTCTCGTAGATCTCATAGCGGCTTGGTGAGCACTCCTTCAGCGTCTTCTCCAGGTACCGTCCGGACCCGGGGCCGATCTCCAGCACCGTGTCCGGGCCGGCGGCGAAGACGCCGTGAGCGCGTAGTTCGTCGATGGTGGACTGGGTGGCGCCGGGCGTCCCGTTCATCACCTCGTCGATGTAGTCACCGATGGAGAGACCGGCTGCCCGTGCGGCCCGCATCGCTGCCTCGAACGGGATGAAATCATCGACTCCGCCCCGGTTGTTGGTGCTGCGCACGATGTCGAACCCAGCGCGCCCCAAGAGCCGCTTGACACCCGATTTCAACACTGATGTTCCCCTCCCTGCTGCCCGCATCGGGCGACCGGAACGAATTGAGAGAGTCGATGAACCCGCCGTCACCGACAGGTTGGGTCGGCACGTAGTGCCGGGGCGGAGGCGGGCTTGGCCCCCCGCACAGGTGGATTGCGCAGGTGGCTTGCGCGCAGGGTGAACGAGGCGGAAACGGCAGGCACTCCGGTGTCGGGTGAGAGCACGCCGACATCGCAGGTGTGCGTGATGGCGTGGTGCGGTGGAGTGCCCGGGAGCTACGGGGCGCAGGGCTGCGCGCGGTGCAGCAGGACTACGAGTGCCTGGGGCCGCGGCAGCGCGGCGGTCGGTCTGGGCGCCCGTCGGGGTTTCGGCAGGGGCTCGTTCTTGCGGTGCAGGGTGAGGCTGATGACGTACTGCAGGTGGGTCCACCAGCGGCGTGCGGTGCCGGCTGCCGCGTATGCCAGGAGGGCGGGCAAATTGGCCGTGCGGCGCAAGAGGAGGACCAGAGCGAGACCGGCGAAGAGGTGCAACGCGGCCATGGCCGGGGGATTGTGGTGCCAGGTGGCCGGGAGCCGCAGGTGCTCGTCCAGCCGCGCTGCGGGCATACCCGTGCCGGTCAGCTCCAGCCAGCCGGGCAGAGATGCTGGCACGGCGGCGACGGCGAGGGCGCTTGCGCGGAATGCCTCGTAGCGCACGGCCGGGTAGGCGCATGCGGCGAGGACCGCTGCCGCGGTGAGCAGGGCGGGCCAGGAGACGGCGGAATCCGTCGTCGCGTGGTGCAGTGCTGCGGCGAGTGCGGTACCGGTCACGGCAAGGGCGATCGCACGGACGGCAGCGCCACTCGCGGGAGGGCGCTGAGCCGAGCGGTGGCGATGGAGTGTGCGGAATGCCGACATAGCTGGACCATCATGGCCTACGCGCGCCCAGATTTCAGTATGAATGCGGCATTCCGGCGGCCAGGGTGGGGAGTTGTGATGTCGGCCTCCGGTGCCGGTCTCGCCGTGAGTTGCCGTCGACCTCGGTTCGGGAACTTGCGGTTGTATGCGGGCACTTGGGGTTACAGAGGGCCGCCGCCGTGGCTGCGGGATCCAGCAGCCAAGGCGCACGCGAGTACCGAAGTGCCGGCCAGGACGGTGAAGAGTGCGGGATATCCGCCGAGTTCTGCTGCGAGCGCTGCTCCGGCGAAGGGTGCCAGCGCACCGGCCACTGTGACGGGCGCTGCCAGTAGGCCGGAGAGGCGGCCGTAGTGGGTGGCGCCCCAGCGGTCGGTGACCGCGGTGGCCTGGAGGAGGGTGAGGTTGCCGCGCACCATGCCGGCGAGGACCGCCAGGACCACGAGGAGCGGGACAGGCCCCGGAACGAAGCCGAGAGCCGCCGTGGTGGCGCCGCCCAGGGCGATGAGGGTGACCGTGCGGGTGGTGACTCCCGTGCGGCGGGCGAGAGTTGCGTACAGGGTGCGGCCCAGGGTCTGGCCTGCTCCGCCCAGGCCCAGTGCCCACGCCGCGGTGGAGGGGCTGGCGCCTCGTTCGGTCAGGAGGGGTACGAGCGCGATGACGACCGCGTAGATCGCGAAGCCGTTGAGGGTGAGGGCCGCGGTCAGGAGCAGGAAGGGGCGGCTGCGGATGATCGATGTGCTGGACGCGGCCTCCCGGTCGAGGCGTGGTGCCGGTGTCGGCGGCCAGGGGGCCCGCAGCACGAGGGCGTGAGCCGGGATGGTGACCGCGGCGAGGATCAGCGCCAGGAGGGCGTACGTCGTGCGCCAGTCGAAGTGGGCGTCGAGCGCCGCGGTGAGTGGGGCGAAGACGGTGGAGGCCAGGCCGCCGGCGAGGGTGACGACGGTCAGGGCGCGGATTCGCTGCTCGCCCCACCAGCGGGTGAGGGCGGCGAACGCGGGCTGGTAGAAGGTGGTGGCCATCGCGATCCCGGCAAGCAGCCAGGCGGTGGTGAACGTGGCGAGGTTGGGGGCGTAGGCGAGCGCGAGGACCGCGGCGACGGCCAGGACCGATCCGCCCGTCATCACCGCGCGCGGGCCCCGCCGGTCCAGGACGCGCCCCACGGGTATGCCGACCAGGGCGGAGACCAGCAGGGCTCCGGAGAACGCGGCGGTCGTGGAGGTTGTGGACCAGCCGGTGTCTGCCGTAATGCGGGAGTTGAGCACCGGGAAGGCGTAGTAGACGACTCCCCAGCTGGTGATCTGGGTGGCGCACAGCGCGGGCAGGACGGCGCGCGGCCGCGACCGTTCCGGAACCACTGCTCCGGTGCCGGCCGCGGCCGCGTTCATGTCGGCGTTCGTCACGTCGGTCAGCGGCCGCCCTGCGTGGCGGCCGGGGGCCCGATGCCGATCTCGACGGCGGCCGGGGCGGCACAGCAGCCGCCGCCCTCGGGCGGGGTGGCTTCCGGCTCGTCGAAGAGGCCCGCGCCGCCGCAGACCCCGGCTACCGGCAGGGACAGTTCCACGCGCCGCGCCGGCACATCGTCATGCACTCCGTACTCACCCTGAGATAGCCCAAGTCGTGGAGTCGAAGCGGTAGGAGGATGCGCCGGCCGAACTGCCATCGGTTACTGACCTTGTTGGCGTGATGTCGCGAGGGCTGACAAGTCTTGGTTTTCGCAGTAGGCCGGTCATATGAGGTATCCGCAAGGGGGTGGGCT
>NZ_JBFALJ010000055.1:0-14521 GCF_040660195.1 Streptomyces sp. NPDC050147
AAGCCTCCATGTCCTCCCCCTCCTCACTCCTGCACTGGACCCGCAGGATGATCGAAATCCGCAAACAGAACCCCGCCTTCGGACTCGGCTCCTACCTGGAGCTCGCCTCCTCCAACGCCGCCGTCCTCGCCTTCCTCCGCGAGTACAAGGACGACCTGGTCCTGTGCGTGCACAACTTCTCCCGCTTCGCGCAGCCCACCGAGCTCGATCTCCGGGCCTACGACGGCCGCTACCCCGTCGAACTCATGGGCGGCGTCCGCTTCCCCGCCATCGGCGAACTTCCCTATCTCCTGACCCTCGCCGGGCACGGCTCCTACTGGTTCCGACTCTGCGCAAGAGCGCCTAGGACCGTGCGTTCCACAAAGTGATCGGACGTGACGTCATGTCTTCGCCCCTGCTGCTGTCATACGGCACCGAGCCTCACCCCCTCGCCAGCCCGACGCTGACGACCTTGCTGAGTCGCTGGCTGCCGCGGCAAAGATGGTTCGCCCACCGGGAGCGCGCCGTCACCGGCGTCTCCGTGATGGCCGCGACGGAGCTGACCCCCGACGTCTTTCACCTGCTGGTGCGGGTCGAACAGACCGGACTCCCCGAGGACACCGCCTGTTATCAACTGTTGCTCGGCGCCGTCACCGACCTGCCGCCCCGCCTGAAGGGCTGCCTCCTGGGCCGGATGGAGGGCTCCCAGGGACAGGATCTCTGGGTCTATGACGCGCTGTACGACACGCGGGCCACGATCCTTCTTCTCGACCGGATCCGGCGCGGCGGCGTCATGGGATCGCTCCGCTTCGAGTCGTTCCCCCGCTCCGCGGTCCCCGCGGGCCTCATGCCGCGCGTCCTGGACGTCGAGCAGTCGAACACATCCATCGTGTACGGCGACGAGATCATCCTGAAGCTGTTCCGCCGCATCCAGCCCGGCATCAACCCCGACCTGGAGATCCCAGGGGTACTGGCCCGGCACGGGTACACCCGCGTGCCGGAGCCCGTCGCCTGGTTCCACACCTTTCAACCGTTCTGGGGCACGTTGGGCGTCGTTCAGCGCTTCCTGCCCGGAGCGACGGACGGCTGGACCCTGGCCATGCAATCGGCGCTCGCACAGGGCGACTTCTCCGGCCAGGCCCGGGACCTTGGCCGCCTGACGGGCGAGTTGCACGTGGCGCTCGCCGAGTCGTTCCCCGTGGGCGAGCCCACCGCGGACCACCACACACGCCTGGCCGACCAGATGACACAGCGGCTGCTCCAGGCGGCGGCCAGCGTGCCGGCCCTGCGCTCGCACGTGTCGGGCCTGCGGGAGATCTTCATCAAGCTCGCCGCGACGGACGGCGGTCTGCACCTGCAGCGCATCCACGGTGATCTCCATCTGGGCCAGGTGCTGTGGGCGGACGGCCGATGGCATGTCGTCGACTTCGAGGGCGAGCCCGCCAAACCTCTGGCGGAACGGCGCGCCGATCGCTCCCCGATCCATGACATCGCCGGCATGCTGCGCTCCTTCGACTACGCCGCCCACGTGGAGAAGGCGGCGCGCCCGGAGTGGGCCACGCGCTGCCGCACCGCGTTCTGCGACGGGTACGGCGCGACGGGCCTCTTCGACCCGCAGGACATCCCGGTACTGCTGCACGCACACGAGGCGGACCGGGCCGTCTACGAGGTTCTCTACGAGGCGACGCACCGCCCCGACTGGATCACCGTCCCCCTCCGGGCCGTCGCCCGGCTCGCCCGGCTCGCGCGCCACCACTGACCACCCACCACCGATCCCCCATCGACCGCCCGCCACTGATCACCCACCGGGTTCGAGGAGCAGCACACATGGCCGTCACCGAGGTGTCCCCAGCCGTCACCCCCACCGCAGCCGTCCGCGGTGCGTGCGCGCTGCCCCCACTTGCCGACGACGACCGGGGCAGGCTGCTGCGCGGCGCTCACCACGACCCGCACGCCGTCCTGGGCGCGCACCCCGTGCCCCACGGCGTGCACCTGCGCTGCCTGCGTCCCGGCGCGGAGGCGGTCTCCGCCGTACTGGACGGCCTGGAGTGGGAGCTGCACGACGAAGGTGACGGACTGTTCTCGGGAGGCATCCCGGTGCGGCACTCCGGCCCCTACGAGCTGCGGGTGCACTACCCCGAGGCTGTCGTGGAGGTGGCGGACCCCTACGGGTTCCTCCCCACCCTGGGCGAGCTCGACCTGCATCTCTTCTCCGAAGGCCGGCACGAGGAACTCTGGACAGCGCTCGGCGCGCACGTAGGTGAGCACCAAGGGGTCCAGGGCACACGATTCGCCGTATGGGCCCCGAACGCGGCCGGGGTGCGCGTCTGCGGCGACTTCTGTCACTGGGACGGGACGGCGCTGCCCATGCGGTCCCTCGGGTCGTCGGGCGTGTGGGAGCTCTTCGTGCCCGGCCTGGGCGAAGGGGCGATGTACAAGTTCGAGATCACCCGAGCCGACGGTTCCCGTACGCAGCGCGCGGACCCGATGGCGCGCCGGACAGAGACTCCGCCCGCGACGGCTTCCGTCGTGACGCGCAGCCACCACGTGTGGGGCGACGCCCATTGGATGGCACATCGCGCCGACCGCCCGGCCCACGTGGCGCCCATGTCCGTGTACGAGGTCCACCTGGGCTCGTGGAGACCTGGGGCCACCTACCGCGAGCTGGCGACGGAACTGGCGGACTACGTACGGACGTTGGGGTTCACCCACGTCGAGCTGATGCCCGTGGCCGAGCACCCCTTCGGTGGCTCGTGGGGCTATCAGGTCACCGGCTTCTACGCCCCCACGGCGCGCTTCGGAACGCCCGACGACTTCAAGTACCTGGTCGACACGTTGCACCAGGCCGGGATCGGCGTCCTCCTGGACTGGGTGCCCGGCCATTTCCCGCGTGACGAGTGGGCGCTGGCCGCGTTCGACGGCCAACACCTGTACGAGCCGCAGGATGCGCGGCGGGCCGAGCACCCCGACTGGGGCACGCTCGTCTTCGACTACGGCCGCAAGGAGGTCCGCAACTTCCTTGTCGCCAACGCCACTTACTGGTGCGAGGAATTCCACATCGACGGCCTGCGCGTCGACGCCGTCGCCTCGATGCTGTACCTGGACTACTCGCGCGAGGACGGCGCATGGTCACCCAACGCCCACGGCGGACGCGAGAACCTGGACGCCGTGGCCTTCCTCCAGGAGATGAACGCCACCGTCTACCGCCGCTGCCCGGGCGTCATCACCATCGCCGAGGAGTCCACCGCGTGGGACGGGGTCACCCGTGCCACGGACCATGCCTCGGCGGCCGGGCTCGGGGGCCTGGGGTTCGGCTTCAAGTGGAACATGGGCTGGTCCCACGATTCCCTGGCCTACATCGCCCATGAGCCCGTGCACCGCAAGTACCACCACGACGAGATGACGTTCTCGATGGTGTACGCGTACAGCGAGAACTACGTCCTGCCTCTCTCGCACGACGAGGTCGTGCACGGCAAGCAGGCGTTGGTGTCGAAGATGCCGGGTGACTGGTGGCAGCGGCGGGCCAACCACCGCGCCTACCTGGCCTACATGTGGGCGCACCCGGGCAAGCAACTGCTATTCATGGGCCAGGAGTTCGCGCAGGGTGCCGAGTGGTCGGAGGCCGACGGGCCCCAATGGTGGGTGCTCGAGGAGAGCAACCCCGCCCACCTGGAGCACCGCGCGGTCCGGCATCTCGTGGCCGACCTGAACCACCACTACGTCGCGACGCCGTCCCTGTGGGAGCAGGACACCACCCCGTCCGGCTTCAGCTGGATCACCGCGGACGCCGCCGAGGACAACGTCTTCTCCTTCCTCCGCCACGCCTCCGACGGCAGCCCGCTGCTGGCCGTCTTCAACTTCTCGCCGGTGGTGCGCCACGACTACCGACTCGGCGTACCCCCCGAGGCGGGTGGCGCCTGGGAGGAGGTCCTCAACACCGATGCGGCACGCTATGGCGGCGGCGGCATCGGGAACGACGGCCCTCGCCGACAGGAGCCCCACCCCTGCCACGGCCGTGCCGCGTCCATCACCCTGACCCTCCCGCCGCTGGCGGCCCTCTGGCTGAGGCCGGTCGAGGAACCCGAGGGGCCGTGAGCACACGCCTCAGTGCTGAGGCTGCCCCTGCGGAGCTCCGCTCAGGAACTCCGTGACCAGTTCGGGTGGGTTGGCGGCTCGGGTCAGCGCGAACATCTCGTCGGGGTCGAACATGTCGTAGAGGATCACGGGCACGGGCCGTCCGAGGGCGCCGACGATCCCACCGTCCGTGTGGAGTCGGCGCGCGAGGTCGACGCAGAGTTCGTGGAACTGTTCGGCGAGCGCCTCGCCGCGCTCGTCCTCCTCCTGCTCACAGAGGCCGTCCTCGTCCTCGTACCAGAGGCCTTGAGCCATCGCTTCACGCCGGTGCAGATCGGCGCCGACCGGATCGTGCGCGGGATCGTGCCCGATGACACGAATGCCTTCCAGTGCCGACGGCGGGAAGTAGGCGTAGTTCCAGCGCGTCTCCCACGGCTCCGACACTCCCGTCTCGGCGAACTGCCGGGCCACCTCGGTCTCGGTGTTGTAGCCGATCGCCAGGTACGGGAACCTCGGGTCCTGATCGACGCCGTCGATCCGGAACGTGACCGCGTAGATCTCGGCGGTCGACTCCTGCGGAAACTCGGCCAGGGTGCGCGCGGCCGCCTCCGCCATGTGCTGCCGGAATGTCCGCAACAGCCCTTCTCCTCCCCCGTGTTGCGCCTGCTTACCGCCGTGACCAGGTCGCTGCCGGTCACTCGCACCGCTCACCCTAGTTCAGTCGATGACCGCGGTGGCTTCGACCTCCACCAGGTGTTCGGGGACGTCCAGTGCCGCAACGCCCACCAGCGTGCCCGGCGGTACCGGCGCGACCCCCAGCTTGGCGGCGGCCCGAGCGGCTCCCTCGCCGAAGAGGGCCATCTTGTCAGGGGTCCAGTCGACGACGTACACGGTCAGTTTCGCCACGTCGTCGAAGGAAGCGCCGACCCCGGCGAGGGCGGTGGCCACGTTCAGGTAGCACTGCTCGACCTGAGCGGCGAGGTCGCCTTCGCCGACCGTGACTCCCCCGGCGTCCCAGGCGACCTGCCCGGCGATGAACACCAGCTTCGACCCCGTCGCGACCGACACCTGCCGGTAGGCGTCAACCTTCGGCAACCCGTCGGGGTTCACCAGAGTGATGGCCATGATGTTGTCTCTCCTCGTCCTTGGTGTCCGTGGGCTCGCTCGCCACCAGGGCAAGTGACCCGTGCTCTCCGCTGGTTACTGGATAACCGTAGGAGAGTCTCCGCTGACGTGGAAGAACGCACTTTCCGGTGACTGAGGAACCGTTCGGTTACCTAGGAGTGCACGACGCCTCCGTCACTGCGGCGAGCCGGAAGC
This sequence comes from Streptomyces sp. NPDC050147, assembly GCF_040660195.1. NCBI lineage: Bacteria > Bacillati > Actinomycetota > Actinomycetes > Kitasatosporales > Streptomycetaceae > Streptomyces > Streptomyces sp. NPDC050147. The sequence continues at coordinate 5,374 of NZ_JBFALJ010000055.1, forward strand.
GGAGATCCGTACGCGGTCGCTCTCGTTGTCGGAGAGGAACGCCGCCAGCGTCTGGCCCTCCTCGGTGACCGCGGTGCGAACGGCCCGGGTGAAGGGGCCGAGCGGGGCGACCGTCACGGTGTCCGCCTCCACGGTCCAGGTGGCGGCGACCCGGCCGTCGACCAGGACGACCCGGGCGCCGGCGACGGACAGGCCCCGGTGGGCGTCGTCGATGATCCGGGTGCGGTCTTGGTAGCCGAGGATCGCGTTGTCGAACGCGGGCAGGAACCGCACCGGCGCGGGCGTGTCGGGATCCGGCCGCGGCGCGTCGGGCAGGTCCAGCAGTTCCCGGCCCCGCTCGTCCCGGAAGGTGATCAGCTCGTCTCGCAGCGCGGCCACGGCTGCCGGCAGCCCGGCGAGGCCGCACCAGGCGCGCAGGTCGGCCGACGCGGCGGGTCCGAACGCGGCCAGATAGCGGCGCAGCAGCGCCTGACCCACGGGATCGCAGCCCTCCGCGGGCAGCGGGTCGATCTCGCGCTTCAGCCAGGCCGCCAGCGGAGCGTTGCGCACACCCGCCTTCGTCCGCCAGAGTCCCCGCGGCGGCGACTGCACCATCGGGACGACGGCCATCAGCATCTCCCCCAGCGCCCGCGGTCCCGGCTCCGGCCAGCGCTCGGCGAGCGCACGCGCGAGCTGGGTCATCGAGCGCGGCTCACCGTCCGCCATGACCGCCCGGCCCGCCGCGGCGAGCTCGTCGAGGTCTGTCCCGTCGAGCTCACCGCGGTAGACGCCGAGTACCCGTTGGCGCAGCATCGTGTCGTGGCGGGCACGCCAGGCCAGGGCGTCGTCGGCGGTGACGAGATGAATGGTGCGCCGCATGAGGTGGGTGCGCACCACGTGCCGCCGTACGAGATGGTCCGAGAGCTCCGCCGGGTCGAACGCCCGCAGCCGGGACCAGAGGCCGAAGAAGGGCTCCTGCGGTTCCTGCGCCTGCAGACCGCCGAGGTGCGCGACCGCGTCGAGGGTCGGTACGTCGGCCCGCTCGAGCAGCAGTTGGCGGGCGAGCGTCGCGCGGTTGAGCGCCCGGGAGTCGAGAACGGTCATCGGAGGCCTCCTTCTCAGCTCGACTTCCGACCGTCGAGCGCCTCGCGCAGGATGTCCGCGTGTCCGGCGTGCTGGGCCGTCTCGGCGATGACGTGCATCAGCACCCCGCGCACGCTGCGTACGGCTCCCGGCTCGTGCCAGGGGGCTTGGGGAAGCGGGTGCGTCAGCGACAGGTCGGGTACGGCGGCGATGATCTCCTCACTGCGGGCGGCGACCTCCTCGTAGCGCGCGACGATCCCGGGCAGCGTCTCGCCGGGCAGCATCCGGAAGTCGTTCTGGTGGTCGATCGCCCACTGCGGGAATTCGCGTGCCGTTCCGGTCGCGAGGTCCTCCCAGGTGACACCGTCGGGCAGGTCGTAGCGCATCGCCGACGGGCCGTCGAGGACGAAGCGCAGCCATCCTTCCTCGATGGACGCGACATGCTTGATCAGCCCGCCGAGGCACAGGGCGCTGACCGTCGGCTGTTGGCCGGCCTGCTCGTCGCTGAGCTCACTCACCGTGTTGAGCAGGGCGGATCGCGCGGCGGCGAGTCCGGCGAGCAGGTCGGCGCGCTCGGTGTCGAGCGTCAGGGTGGAGGGCGTGGGGGTGCTGGGCGAAGTGGGGGTGGTGGGCGTGGTGGTCACGGTGGTCGCGCCTTCCGGTCAGTTGTTCTCGTTGTCGGACAGGGACGACCCTCGCAGGAGTAGCGGTCAGGTTGTGGCCGCTTCTCGGGGCACCATGGGTTCATGCCGAAAACTTCAGGGCGACTGCTCTCGCTGCTCTCTCTGCTCCAGGCGCGGCGGGACTGGCCGGGGGCGCTGCTGGCGGAGCGGCTTGGCGTCAGCGCGCGCACCGTGCGCCGCGACGTCGATCGGCTGCGCGAGCTCGGCTACCCCGTCGTGGCCGTCAAGGGACCCGACGGGGGCTACCGGCTGGACGCGGGCGCGCAGCTGCCCCCTCTGCTGTTCGACGACGAGCAGGCCGTGGCCCTCGCCGTGGCCCTCCAGATCGCCACCACCACCGGCGCCGGCATCGAGGAGGCCGCGGCGCGTGCGCTGACCACTGTCCGGCAGGTCATGCCCGCGCGGCTGCGCCGCCGCATCGACACCCTCCAGGTGACCGCCGTCCAGCGGCCGTCCCGCACGCCGAACCCCCAGGTGACCGGCGACGTCCTCATGACGCTCAGCGCCGCCGTGCACGCTCGCGAAGTGCTGCGTTTCGACTACGCCCCCGTGTCCCCGCCCGAGGCCACCGACGCCGACCACACCGGTTCCCCTCCCCGCCGGGTGGAGCCCCACCACCTCGTCACCTGGGGCGCACGCTGGTATCTCGTCGCCTGGGACCTCGACCGCGAGGACTGGCGCACCTTCCGCGCGGACCGGATCGCCCCGCGCACTCCCCCGGGCCCGCGCTTCACGCCGCGCGAAGTGCCCGGCGGTGACGTGGCGGCCTTCGTCGCCGGCAGGTTCCAGGGCTTCGACGGCTCGGGTCACTGGCCCTGCCGCGGCGAGGTGATCCTCGACCTGCCCGCGGCCGTCGTGTCCCGCTACAGCCGCGAGGGGATCGTCGAGGAGCTCGGCCCCGACCGCTGTCGACTCGTCCTCGGCTCATGGTCGTGGCCCGCTCTGGCCGCCGCCATCGGCGGGTTCGACGCCGACATCGAGGTCATCGGACCCAGTGAACTCAAGGAAGCCTTCGCCCACTTGGCACGCCGTTACGCCAACGCTGCGGCCCGCACGGCACCCTGACGGGCCTGCGCCAGGCGCTCCTTGAACGGCAGCCGCGTGATCGGGGCGGCAACGGCGGGCCCGAGCGTGACGCCGACCGCCGCGGCCGGCGTCTGGGCCGAGGCCGCGTCGAGGGAGCCGGGCAAAAGAGCGCCGGTGGGTCGGCTCGCTCCGAACAGGACGGCCACCGCGGCCAACGCGGCAGGCCGGCGGTGTCGTACGCCTTCGACAGTGTCGTCGACGACGTTCACGACGAGCACCACCGCCATGAGGTGGGAGCCGCCGAATTCGTCGTCCCACCGGGTCACCGTGAACCCGGCACCGACGGCCAGAACCGCCAGCCGGATTCCCACGAGCCTTCGCCGAAACGTCGGTTGCTCGCGTCTCGCGTCACGTGAGAGCGCGCCGCGGTCGTGGCCCCTACTTGTTCGGGTCCCGGAAGCGGCCGAACGCCTTCGTCAGGGCGCTCAGCGGCGAGCCGTCCGCCTTGACGTGACCTGGAGTGGACGGCCGCGGCACGCCGTCGCCGCCGGTCACCTCGGCCAGCGCGGCCTGCGCCGCCTCGGCCGCCTGCTGGTACAGGTCACGGGAGTTCGTCATGGCTTCAAGTGCTTCGGCGTACTTGGTGACCATGCCCTGGGCGTGGGCCAGCTCCTCCTCCGGGGTGAGCAGGTGCCATCCCTGGCGCAGCCGGGTCAGGGCCCGCTCGGCCTCGGCGGGCAGCGGTCGCGGCAGTGCGGCGAACTCCTTGATCCTGTCGAGGAGTTCGGTCGGTTCCGTGCCGTCCAGGAACACGGTGCGCACGGTGAAGCGCTCAGCGTCGTAGTCCGGGGTCTGCGGCGCCGTGGGCAGGACGACGGCGCCGCCACGCGGCATCCGCACGCTCAGCTCCCGCTTCATCGCGAAGTCGGCGATCTGCGCCTGCTCCGGCGTGCCACGGTGCTCGACCACTTGGTGCCGCAGGCTCGGCGGCAGGAAAGTGGTGAGGGGCCGCTGCCCGATCGCGTCCGGCGTCATCGCCTCGTGCACGACCAGATGGATGAACCAGCTCTGCCGGATGCAGTCCCGCAGCCGATGGCGCAGCTCGTCGTCGTCCTTCGGCAGGTGGTTCGTCGTCCGCAGGCGCACGCCCGGCACCGTGTCGTGGTCCCAGGAAACCCGTTCGCTGTCGGGCCAGAACATGAGGGCGGGCGACGGCCAGCGCACGTCCCACACCGCCTCCGCCTCGGCGGCGATGACCCAGGTGACGCCCTCGCCTTCCTTGCGGCGGTTCTCGGGGTCGTACAGGGTCAGCTGTGCGCGCACCGTGACATCGTCGGCCACGCGCCAGCGGGCCTCGAAGAGGCGGCGGGCGAAGGGGCCGGGATCGGCGGACTCGTCCCGCGGATGCAGGACGGTGGAGCGCGCCGCCTCGACGGGGTCGAGGTCAAGGAAGTCGTCGAGCACCCCGGCCGCCTTGAGGGCGATCAGGTTGCGCCGGACGTCCTGCTCGGGCTCGGGCCCGAGGTGGCGCCCGCGCCCCAGCCACGCGGTGTCGGGGACGGTGGTCGAGGAGCTGCTCTTCTTGGCCATAAAGTCGTTCTGTCAGTGATCGGGGCCCGACCAGTATGGACCTTGGAACCGAAGAGGGAAGCTCGGCCCCGCCCGTGGGCGCGTCACGCCGTCACGGACCGTGCGTAAGGCGTCAACCCGCTCTGAAACAGCCATCGCAGGGCAAACGGGGGCGACCCCGTCTCCGTACCGGGAAACATCAGATCGGTGGCTGCGGGACCGATGAGTCTTCGTGCGGCACGCTGTCTGCCAAGTGAGAGGGACAGACAGGTCCCCGGTCACGGAAGTGGTGCGCGATGAGGTTGGTACTGCAGGAGTTCCTGTCGCTGGACGGCGTCTACCAAGGCCCGGGGGCGCCGGACGAGGACACCAGCGACGGGTTCACCCGGGGCGGCTGGTTCGTGCCGCACCTGGACGAGGAGTTCGAACGCCTGGCGGTCGAGTGGCTCGGTCGGGCGGACGCGTTCCTGTTCGGCCGCCGCACGTATCTGAACTTCGCGCGGGACTGGCCGAAGATGACCGAGCACCCCTCGGCCGCCCTCTTGAACGGGCTGCCGAAGTACGTGGCCTCCCACAGCCTGACCACGGCCGAATGGGACCCGACCACGATCCTGTCCGGCGACATCCCCGCCCAGGTCGCCGAGGTGAAGCGGCAGCCCGGCCGCGAGCTGCAGATCCACGGCAGTGGACGGCTCGGCCAGTCCCTGCTGGCCGCCGGCCTGGTCGACGAACTGCGCCTGGCGATCGCGCCCGTCGTCGTGGGAACGGGCCGCCGCCTGCTGCCGGACGGCGGCGCACCCGTCGGCCTGCGGCTCCTGAGCAACGAGACGACACCTGGCGGACTGGCGATTCACGTCTACGAATCGACAGGGCGACCGGAGTACGGGACGTACGGGGCCGACGCGTAGGGTCAGCCGCCGCGCTCGAGGCGTACGACGACGGGGGCGCCGAAGGGATCTCCCGACTGGTTGACCTGGACGTGCCCGGCGCCGAGCCACGCGTCGGTGCCGGGCACCCGGTGGATCTCCTCCAGCCACAGCGACTGGTTGGATCCCTTGCGGGCTCCCGTCGACAAGGGCAGGCGATGGCGTGCGATCTTCACGCACCGGCCGTCGTCGGTCAGGTACCAGTTGCCGTCGAGGAACAGGCCCCCGCCGTCCTGACCCACCGGGGTCCGCGTCTCGCATCCACCGGGCGCGCTCTCCTGCTCGACCCACTTCGTGCCGTCCCAGCGCAGCCGGATGAACTCGTCCGCGGGCTCGTTCTCGACCTCACCGTGGTTGAAGGTGTTGGTGCCGTACGCGCGCACCTCACCGCTGTCGAGCGCGAAGACCTGGGCGAGGCCGGCGCCGGGCTCCGGCGGGAGCGGTTCCTCGAAGCGGGCCTGGGGGGTCTCCACCGCCTTCCAGGAGGTGCCGTCCCAGTGCATCGAGGCGGGCTGGCTGTACCCGCCGTCGGAGCCTTCCAGCTGGGTGCCGGGGCCGGTCGAGCGGCTGCCGACGGCCCAGACGTCGTCCGGCCCCACCACGGCGAGGTCGGACGCTTCGTACGGCAGTCGGGTCGCGTTCCACCGGGTGCCGTCCCAGTGCTGGGCGGTCTGCTCACCGCTGAGGGCCCAGATGTCGTACGGGCCCGAGGAATCGAGTTCACCGATGTTGCCCGGCGGTGGGCTGGGCAACGCGGACCAGTTGGTGCCGTCCCATTTGGCCCAGCGGTTCACGGCGGAGGCGTCTTTCAAGTTCTGCGGGCGAAGCCACAGTTCTTTCTCTCCGACCTCTTCGAGCGACGGCGGGTAGGCGCTGTCGCCGAGAGCGTCGGGGAGGGGCTCGCGCTTCCACTTCGAACCGTCGTAGTGCAGCAGGTGGGCGTTGGACTCACCGTTGTTCTCGCTCCCGACGGCCCAGATGTCGTCCTCGGCCAGGACGGCGACATCGGCGAGCTTTCCGCTGAAGTCCGCGATGTGTTCGAACTCCCAGGTGAGAGAGGCTGCCGCGCCCTTCGGCCGCTTGTCCTTCGCGGCGGAGCCGGTGCCCCCGGACCCCTTTGGTTCGGAGCTCGTCCCGCACCCCGTAGCCCCGAGCACAACGGCCAGCACGACGCCGACCACCCCTGTCTTGCGCCTGAGCCCCACAACGCCTCGAATGATCGCTCCCCCTTGTCTCACATCAGCGAGCGGGCAGCCTACCCGGTGAGATGCGCGGGCGGTTCGCCATGGCGGCCCACGCCACTCCACGGCCGACACCACGGTGCCCGTGACCGGGGTCTGCGGGGAAGACAGCGGCGCCTCACCCGCCCCCTCGGGGTCAGGTGAGGCGCCGCATCCAGGCCCGAGGGTCTAGAAGTCCATGTCGCCGCCCGGCTCGCCGGCGCGCTCGGGGCGTCGGTGTTCCTCAACCCTCTCGACGTCGGTCTGCTCGCCCTGCCTGCGGGACTGCTGCTTGCCGCGCTCCTGGTCGCGAGCGCGGCGCTTGTCCCGGGGAGACTGACGTTTACCCATGGTCGGTCCTTACGTTCGGTGCACGCACCCTTGCGTGCGGTAACAGATCCAGTGCAACGCCACCCCTGGCCGCTGGCCGTTACAAGTACCGCCCCAGGCATTGATCGACCGTCATCAGCGCAGGTCAGCGCTTATGCATCCCGGTCACCGCCCCGGCCTGGAACGTCTTGCGGTACAGCTGCGGCGAGACTCCGATGGCCGTGTGCAAGTGCTGCCGCAGGGACGTGCCGGTGGCGAAACCGACCTCCGCGGCGATCCGGTCGACCGGCAGGTCGGTGGACTCCAGCAGGTGCCGGGCCCGGTGCACCCGCTGCTGGATCAGCCACCGACCCGGGCTCGTGCCCGTCTCCTCCTGGAAGCGGCGGGCGAAGGTGCGCGGGCTCAGCCGGGCGTGCGCGGCCAGCTCCCGCAGGGCGAGCGGCCGGTCGAGGTGCTCCAGGGCCCAGGCGCGGGTGGCGGCGGTGCCGGTGGCGCCCTCGTCCGGGATCGGCTGCTCGATGTACTGGGCCTGGCCGCCCTCTCGCCACGGGGGCACGACACAGTACCGGGCGACCCGGTTGGCGACCGCGCTGCCGTGGTCGCGGCGCACCACGTGCAGGCACACGTCGACCCCGGAGGCGGCCCCCGCCGAGGTGAGCACGTCGCCGTCGTCGACGAACAGCACGTCGGGGTCCAGGTCGACGCCGGGGAACATCTTCCGGAAGTGGTCCGCGAGCGCCCAGTGCGTCGTCGCGGGGCGCCCGTCGAGCAGCCCCGCCGCGGCGAGCGTGAACGCCCCCGTACAGATGGAGACGAGCCGCGTGCCGGGCCTGATCCGGGCGAGCGCGTCGCGTACCGGCTCCGGCAGCTCGGCGGTGAGGCGCCGCAGGTCGTACGGCGGCAGTACCACCGTGTCCGCGCTCGCCAGCGCCTCGGGGCCGTGCCCGACGGTGATGCTGAAATCGGCGTTGGTGGCCACCGTGCGATCCTCCGTCACCGCGCACGTCACCACCTCGTAGGCCCCGGGAACCAGCGAGAAGACCCTGTTCGGTATGGACAGCTCGAAGGGGTAGACGCCGTCGAGAGCGAGGACGACCACGCGGTGCGGGCGATCGGCGAGGAACTCCATCGAAGCCATGGCACGATCCTATCGCTTCATGGCAATCTTGCCATTGCCCAGGTCAAGCCCTTACCGCACGCTGGAGTCATGACCAACAACACCGCGTCTCAGCCCGCAGAGCCGATCCACCCGACCATGAAGGCCATCAGCCAGGACACCCTGGGCGACCCCGGCGTACTGAAGGAGATCGAGGTCGCTCGCCCCGAGCCCGGAGTCGGCCAGGTCCTCGTCGCCGTGCACGCGGCCGGCGTGAACCCCACCGACTGGAAGCACCGCAGGTTCGGTGCCTTCCTGGGCGAGCCGCCGTTCACGCTCGGCTGGGACGTGTCGGGCGTGGTCGAGGCGGTCGGCATCGGCGTCTCGCTGTTCAAGCCGGGCGACGAGGTGTTCGGCATGCTGCCGTACCCGTACGGGGCCGGTGCGCACGCCGAGTACGTGACGGGCCCCACCCGTGCCTTCGTGCCGAGGCCCGCGGGGTTGAGCCATGTCGAGGCGGGCGCCCTGCCGCTGGTCTCGCTGACCGCCTGGCAGGCGCTGGTCGACAACGCGCGAGTAGAGGCGGGACAGCGGGTGCTGGTGCACGCGGCTGCGGGCGGCGTGGGCCATGCGGCGGTGCAGATCGCCAAGGCACGCGGCGCGTACGTCATCGGCACGGCCTCGGCCCCCAAGCACGACTTCGTCCGCGGCCTGGGGGCGGACGAGGTCATCGACTACCGCACCGCGGACTTCGTGAAGGAGGCCCGTGACATCGACGTCGTCCTCGACCCGCTGGGCGGCGAGGACCGCCTGCGCTCCCTGGAGGTGCTGCGTCCGGGCGGCATCCTGGTGTCGATCCTGCCCGGCAACTTCGGTGAAGTGGCCGAGCGGGCGGCCGAGTTGGGCGTCCGCGCCACGGACATGCTCGTGGAGCACGACCAAGCGGGCATGACGGCCGTCGCGGCACTCGCCGATTCCGGGCGGCTGCGGGTCCACGTGTCGAAGACGTACCCGCTCTCCGAGGCCGCCAAGGCCCACGCAGAGGGCGAGACGGGCCGCGTCACGGGGAAGCTGGTACTCACGGTCCGCCCGTAGGCGCGCCTGACCGACGGCTCGAAACGGGAGCGGGCGGCACCGGTCCGGCACGGACGCTGCCAGAACCGCGTGTGCCACCGACTTCATGCCCGTGCGCGAGGCGTCCCCGCCACGCGTACGCTCCTTCAGCCAGAACCGCTG
>NZ_JBFALJ010000056.1:0-12358 GCF_040660195.1 Streptomyces sp. NPDC050147
CGGCTCGATCCACTTCGGATCATCCGCTGACATCACCCCACCCATGCCCACTCAACGCCGCAGCAGCCACTTCAGTTACGGGACAACCTTTAGCAACCAGAGGAGACATCATGCGCGCCACCACCGTCCTGACCACGCTTGGCCTGGCGGCCGCCAGCCTCCTGGCCACCACCCCCACCGCTGCAGCCGCCCCACACCCCGACGGCCCCGCCCTCATGCTGATCTCCCAGGACACCGCCAAATGCGTCGGTCTTCCCGACAGCACCGCGCTGAATCGGGGCGTGCCCGGCCTGGCCCTGGTCCGCCTCAACCAGATCCCCGTCCCCGCCTCCCGGGACACCGTCGGCGACTGCCTCGACAAAGCCGCCAAGGACCCCAATAACCCCGTCAAGAACCTGGCCGACAAGTTCGGAGTCCTCCTGGGACTTACGCCTCAGCTCCCCAAGCCCGAACTCCACCCCGTCGCAGGCTCCCGAGCCGCACCCGGCGACGACGGCCCCCCGCTCGCCCTCCTCGACACCCAGCTCAACAAGCGATGCATCGGAAGCCCGATCGAGACCGTGCAGGGCATGATCGCGCTGGTCAACGCCGCGGCTCAGGACATCCTCAGCTCGGACCAGAACCAGGAGTGCACCGAGAACAGCACCAAAACCCAGGGGGGGCAGCTGACTCATATCCTCGACGACCTGCCCATCCTCTCGGGAAGCGGCGTCTACAACCCCTGACCCCCCAGCAGCGGGCCGCTGAACAGCGCGCTGACACCAGCTGGCCGGCGGCACCACCAATGGGCGCGGATCCAGGTTGAAAGACAGCTACTCAGCTTGTTCTTTATCTTCCGGCGCTGTTCGGGGCTCAAAGATAAAGAACAAGCTGAGGCGGTCCGTGATGCCCCATCCCTTAGGCTCAGCTCAGGTTCGGAAACCCCATGGCAATGAGGGCTGAGCAGGCTGCCATATCTCCCGTGCCGAGACCGCAGGCTTTGACCAAGTTCTGAGGCGGCTTGGGGTCAGCTGCGGCCGTCCCTGCGCCCCCCAGGAGAGCGGTGGCTGCCAGGGCGAGAGTGGCGAGTGCAGTGCGTACGCGCATGGGTGGTGCCTCCTTGTTCTGCGCTTGTCTGTCACCCCCAGGCCACCAGAGTCAAACCGTCCCCGCACGCCGTCCCAGCATTCGAGTGAAGGTCGGACCTGAGACAGCCTTGCCCTGCTCTGGGGCAGCCTGGGCCAGGTGGTACCCCTCGGCTCGTCGGCTCGCTCGACAAGATCGACGCAGCGGTCACCGCAGCCGGACGCACCCTCTTGCCGCGCACCGCCCCCCTGCTGCAGCGCGCCCTCGACCACCTCGCCAAAGAGCCCAACCCCCAGGAGAAGGAGCACATCATGGCCAAGAAGGTCACCATCACCGAAAGCGACGGCGACGTCATCGAGACCACCGTCAGCGACGACGCCACGGCCCGCGAGTACGAGGATCTGCCGTTCCAGGTCGGGCACATCGTCACCGTCACCATCACCGACGACTGACGCCCCCGCCAGCCGCAGAGTTGCCGTTCGGGGATCGGTCACCGTGACTGATCCCGAACGCTGGCGCAAAGCTTCTATTTGGGACTCGCGGCCTTTGAAGTGTCGCTTCGGCATTCAGAGACAGGCACTCAACTTGATCTTTATGTCCGGTCTCGAACGGTGTCTCGAACTGGGGCGCTCACCCGAGGGTTCGCCGGACATGGAGGCGGCCGTCGTCTGACCATGTGCTCCGACCAGGGTGCACATGACCGAGACGAAGGCCGTGAGAGTGAGTCTGCTGGCTGATGTCGTGCGGAGAGAGGCGTTTGCGGAAGCGTCAGGCTTCCGTGGTGAGTTCTACGCGTGCTTGTCCGGCCGACGGGATGAGCTGTTCGAGCTCACCGATGCGCTGCTGTGCGTGGACGGTCCGGTGGTCTCGCCGGTGGACCTGACGCTGGTGCCCGAACACCGCCGCGGGCACGGAGCGTTATACGGAGCCCTCAACCGTGGTGGAATCGACGTCGAGCGACTGCGGACCCTGCTGGCCGGGCTACCGCTGCCCCGGTTCGCGGGGCGGCGCCTGGTGCTGGCGGTCGACGTGTCGCCATGGTTGCGGTCGGACGCGCCGTGCTCGGCGGACAGGCTGTTCTGCCATGTCTACGGGCGGGCAAAGTCCGCCTCCCAGTTCATCCCGGGCTGGCCGTACTCTTTCGTCGCCGTCCTGGAGCCCGGGGCCACATCGTGGACCGGCCTCTTGGACGCGGTCCGGCTCGGACCCGCGGAAGACGCGACCGCGGTCACCGCCGACCAGGTGAGGGCCGTGGTCGAGCGGCTCATCGCGGCCGGCCAATGGCAGTCCGCAGATCCGGCCATCACGATCGTCATGGACGCCGGCTATGACGTCACCCGCCTGGCCTGGCTACTGCGGGATCTTCCCGTCGAGCTGGTCGGACGGATCCGCTCCGACCGAGTGATGCGCCTGCCGAAGCCACCCCGCGTCTACGACCCCAAGGGCGGACGCCCGACCAAACACGGGCCCGAGTTCCGCTTCGCCAAGCCGGAGACATGGCCCGAGGCTGCCATCGTCACAGCCACCGACACCGTGAACTACGGCAAGGCCGAAGCCCAGGCATGGGACCGAGTTCACCCGAGACTGACCCACCGCTCAGCCTGGCTGGAGCACGATGGTGAACTCCCCCTCGTCGAGGGCACCCTGGTCCGCCTCGAAGTCGAGCATCTCTCGAAAGACCGGGGAGCCCCGCCGGTTTGGCTGTGGTGCTCGAAGACCGGCGCCGCCCCGGCGGACGTCGACCTCTGGTGGCAGGTGTTCCTCAGGAGATTCGATCTGGAGCACACTTTCCGGTTCGGAAAGCAGACGCTGGGCTGGACCACTCCGAAAGTCCGTACTCCTGAGGCGGCGGACCGATGGACATGGCTCCTGGTCGTCGCCCACACCCAGCTCCGCCTCGCCCGCCCGCTGGCCACCGACCTCCGCCGGCCCTGGGAGAAGCCGAGCAAGCCCGAACACCTCACCCCGGCCCGAGTCCGCCGGGGGTTCAGGAACATCCGCGCTCACCTGCTCTGCCCGGCCCGTGTTCCTCAACCGACCGGAACCGGTCCTGGACGCCCCCTCGGCTCGAAGAACCGGCAGCCTGCCACCCGCTACGACGTCGGCAAAACCGTCAAACGCCCCGAGACCCTCAAGGCCATCGGCAGACCCGGTAGATCCTGGTAGATAAAAAACAAGCTCAGTGCAGGGCTGTGTGCGCGAGCCGGATTCCGTGGGCGCTGGTCCGGATCCGGACTGGCCGGGGGGCCGGGTCCTCAGCCGGCGTGGTCGCAGACACGGGGCGCTTCTTGACCGGTTTGGTCAGGCGCCGGGTCATGAGCGTGATGGTGGTCCAGGCGATGTGCGCTTCGCTGTGCTGGGGAAGTCGCTCATAGTCGCGGACATTTCTGCGGGCCCTCATGATCCAGCTGATCGCCCTCTCGACGACCCACCGTTTGGGCAGCACCTGGAAGCCCTTCTGTCCCTTGGGGCGGCTGACGGTCTGGAGAGTGAGGCCGAGGAAGGTGTGGGACCAGTCGATGAGCTGGCCGCCGTAGGCGGAATCGGCCCAGGCCAGGGTGATTTCGGGGTGCGCGAGCCGAAGCCGGAAGAGCAGGTCGCGGGCCGCTGGCGCATCGTGGATCGCGGCCGAGGTGACCATGACCGCGACGGGCAGCCCGCGGGTATCGACGGCCAGGTGCCGCTTGCGGCCATTGATCTTCTTCCCGGCGTCGTAGCCGCGCGTGGCCGCGCCGACGGTTTCGGCCCCCTTCACGCTCTGAGAATCCAGGATCACCGTCACCGCCCGCGGGTTCTTGCCCTCCCGTTCCCGCACTTTCTGGTGCAGTTGGTCGCGGATGTGGGCGACCACTCCGGCCGCCGCCCACCGCTGGAAGTACGCGAAGAGCGTCCGCCACGGGATCCCGAAGTCGGTGGGCACCGCCCGCCACTTCGTCCCGTTGTCAGTCACGTACCTGATGGCGTCGATCACTTTACCGAGCGTGCTTCGAGTGACCGGCTCCCTCGATAGAGCGGTCCGCGGATGCATCGCGTGTCTATTTACTGATCGTCACCGTTCCCTGCCCGACGTACGGGACGAGGGGCGGGAGGCCGTGTGCGAAGCGTGATGGTCCTGGAGGACATCCGAGTACAGCCGATGAAGCGGGCCGGTGGCGGGTGGTCGTACACGATCGTGTGGCCGGACAGCTCGGTGGACGAGGAGGCGGACAGCTTCCTGCGGACGTACGAGGGGTCGGGGACGCAGAAGACCTACGCGTACACGCTGGTCGATCACCTGCGGTGGCGGGTGCGCGAAGGGCTGGTCACGGAGAAGGTCACGCTGCTGGACTTGCACCGGTACATGGGTGCGGTCGGGGCGAGGGTGCCGATGCCGTTCGGGCAGCCGTGGCGGATGCCTCCGAAGAAGCCGTACGGCCAGTCGGGACTGCAGACCGCGGCCGCCTGCTTGAAGGGCTTCTACCTGCACCAGTGCGCCAAGCGCGGGGTGAACGACGATCTGCGGGCCGCGCTGGAGGTGCGGCGGCTGCCGACCCGGCAGGACCGGGACCGGGCCCTGCTCGGGCACACGATGGCCTCGATGTTGGCGAACCCGCTGGCGCCGAAGCAGGGCACGCGCCGGCGGCATCCCAAGATGCTGCCCGACGGGGCAAGGCCGGATCTGCTGGAGGTGGTGAACACCGCCCGGGACGCGATGGTGGTGACCTGGCTGTCGGATACGACGTTGCGGGTCGGTGGCCTGACCGGGCTGCACTTGTCCGATCTGCACCTGCGGGAGAACGCGGCCTGCGGGGATTCCCCGAAACCGCATGTCCACGTGTGCCACCGGTGGGGCAACCCGAACCGGGCGGCGGCGAAGACCAAGCCGGAGTGGTGGCTGCGCGACGGTGTGATCTGCGGCGGCGAGATCTACCGGGTCAGCCCGGCGATGGTCAGCAGCTACTTCGTCTACATGACGAGCGAATACAGGAAGTACGCCACCGGACATGGGATGCTGCTGATCCAGCTGGCAGGTCCGAGCCGCGGTGAGCCGTGGACGGCGGATGGGGCTCGCGGGATGCTGCGGCGGGCCGGCCGCAGGGCCGAACTGCCCGGACGGATCAAGCCCCATGCCTTCCGGCACACGACGACCTCGAAGGTCCTCGACGTTTCGGGCAACGATCCGATGGTCGCCAAGGTCGCCGGGAACTGGGCATCCGCGCGGACCGTCGAGGAGGTCTACGGGCATCCCGATCAGCACTCCCCAGAGTTCATCGCTGCCTTGAACACGGTTTGGGGAGAGGGAGAATGACGGCTCTTCAGCTATTGCCGCTGGTCCCGAGCGGCGACGTGCCGACGCGAACGAGCACCGACCGGCTGGAGGTGCTGACCGCGCTGCTGGCATCGCCGACGGTCGATCCGATGTTCCGCGAAGACGTGATCGTGGTGCCTCGTGACCATCTCGTCTATGGATGGGCCTGCGGCGTCCCTGCCTGCGAGCGTCCTCTGGCCGCTCATCGCGACTACTGCCACACCCACGATGTGAAGTGGCTGGCCCTGCGCAAGCAGGGCATGTCGGTCACCGAATTCCAGCGGACGGCCGAGCCGTTGAAGCCGAAGGCGTGGTTCGATCCGCCACCTTGTGTGATCTGCCCGGACGTCCCGGCCTGGGCCACGGACGGGCTGTGCTACTTGCACTCATCCCGCTGGACCACCTACCGCGGCTATTACCGCCGCCTGCACGGCAGCGAGGTCGAGTTCGACACCTGGCTCCGGGACCAATCCTCTTTCCCCGCCTTCGGGCAGTGCCTCGTCGAGCCCTGCTCTGACCTTGCTGATAACCCGTTGAAGCTCTGCCGACGGCACGCGACCCGCTACCGGAAGGCCGGCAGGCCGGGCAGGGCAGCAGCACCCGGGCCGAACTGGGCTCGGTGGCTGGACCGCGGCGAGCCCGTCCCCATCGAGTACAGGGACAAGGCACGCTTCGATCAGTGGTGCCGGGAGACCGGCCTGGTCAATCGGATGAACGGCAAGGTGTCCCTGCTCGGCCTGCGGCCACTGGTCAAGGCCGAGATCCAGTGGACGATGTTCCACCATGGCAACGGCCCGGAGGAGGCCAGCCAATGGCCTCTTGCCTGGCTTCAGTACGTGGCCGACGCCTGTCGCATTCAGCAGGTCAACTCACTGATCGACCTTGACCTGGAAGCCTGCCGGGCCCATGCCGACACGATCGTCTCGCTGATGCTGAAGTACCTCCGGCTGGTCTACTTCACGCGCGAGGACACCAAGGACGCCGGTTTCATCGAGACCGACCACTTCGGTGTGCGCTTTCCCGGAACCGGGAGCCACTTCGATCTCACCCTCATCTCGCAGCGGTGGCTTCGCGACCTCGTCTGGGACGCGGTTGCCGCACGGCTGACCGCTGATCCGCCCCGCAGCCGCACCACGTTCGAAACCCACCGGCGCGGATGCGTGGAACTGTCCGCATTCCTCGAAGCCCAGGCTCCCGGCGGCGGGCACGACCCCACAGCACTGACCGCAGCCCACATGACCGACTTCATCGCCGACCAGCGATACCGCGCCGAGCACGGGCTGAAGTCTCTCGGCGCCCACACCCAGGGCCGCGGGCCGGACGGCGGCTCCACCCCGGTGACCAGGAGCACGATGGCGGCCACCTTCAATGGCGCCCGGCGGATCCTGCGCTTCGCGCTCGAGTCCGGCGAGGCCGAACGCATCGGGCTGCCCCGCAGCTTCATCGTCACTCTGCCGACCGGCCGTTACAAAAGCGGACGGCGCCGGCCCTTCCCCGACGACGTCGCCCGGGCCCTCGCGGATGAGACCAACCTGAGCAACCTCGAAGACTTCGACCCGAGCGACCGCGGACTACGGGACGCATGGGAGGCACTCGTCCTCACTGGCCGCCGCTGCAACGAGGTCCTCAAACTCCGGCTGGAGTGCATCGGCCGGCTCAACTCGCTGCCGATGTTCTGGCACGACCAGACCAAGGTCGGCAACTACGACCAGGCCATCCGCATCCCTGAGCGGCTCTACCGCCGCATCCAGCAGCGCCAGGAGAAGACCGTCACCCGATTCATCCAGCGATTCGGACGACCGCCGACGCCACAGGAACGGCTGAAGATCGCCCTGTTCCCCCGCAAGCAGAAGAACCGGCGCATGCTGGAAAGCGTCAGCTACGGCTGGTTCTCCGAGAACTTCCGGGACTGGATCGGCACCCTCGACATCGCCCACGTCGTCGCCCACCAGGCCCGTCACACGCTGGCCACCAACCTGCTCAAGAACGGCGCCGACCTCTCCCACGTCAAACGCTACCTGGGCCAGTTCTCCGAGGCGATGGCCGAGCACTACGTCCACCTCGCCAACACCGATCCTCGTCTCGAAGAGGCCCTCAACGCGCTCTGGGTCGCCGGCCCCGGATCCGCCGAGCCGGGCCTGATGCTCTCCGGCGCTGAGCCGATGACTCGGCAGGAAGCCGAAGCTCTCGCCATCGATCTCACCCACCGCAGCACACCGGCCGAAGGTGGCTTCTGCACCTTCCAGCCCGTCGTCAACGGCGATGCCTGCCCCTTCAACCTCAACTGCCACAGCTGCGACAAGTTCGTCATGTCCGGCGCCGACCTCGTCTACTGGCACCGCAAACGCGAGCAATGGCGGATGCTCTCCGAGCGCGCACCCGACAGCACCACCGCCGACTACCTGCATGAGGTCTTCGAGCCGACCGCCCGCGCGATTGACGGCCTGGAGAAGGCACTGGCGGCCGTCGGCCTGCTCGACGATGCCCTCGCCCTCGACCTGCGACGGCCCCAGGACTACTTCGGGAAGGTCTGGAGCACTGCCTTCCGAGCGCAGGAGCTGGCCCACACCCAGCAGGAAGACGATGCCGCATGACCTCCTCAACGGCGGCCGCCATCGCCGCCCGCCATCGGCAGACCCAGGACAAACTCGCTCGCGTCGAGAAGGCGCTCGGCCAACTCCGCCGCGAGCGCGGCCGGTTGACCGTCCGGGCCGTCGCCGAACGAGCAGGAGTCTCCGCGACATTCCTCTACGAGAACACCCAGGCGCGGGCCCTCGTCCAGAACGCCACGACCGACCACCGCAACCGCCATGACCACCAGGCCCAGCAGGAACACGACCGGATCGAGGCATCCTGGCGGGAGCGGGCCCTGAACGCCGAGGCCGAGCTGACCCGCACGCAGAAGGAGGTCTTCGCTCAACGACAGCGGATCGGCGAACTGATGGGACAGCTCCGCGACTTCGACCAGATGGTCCCCGGCGAGTCCGTCCAGCATCTGACCAGCGAGAACACCACCCTCAAGCACCGCGTCCACCAGCTCACGCAGGAGCACCGCAAGCTCCAGGAACGGCTCGAAGGCGCCCGCTCCAACCTCCGGTTCGCCGAGAAGCGCACGGCCAACCTCGAAGCCCAACTTCTCGAACGGGATCAGCCATGACCGATCAACCATCCACCGAGCCGGTCCGCCTCGACCGCGAACAGGCCGCCTCTCTTGCACGGCTGCTGCGGGCAGTGGAGAGTTCTTCGACGAGTGCGATGACAACGTGGAAGAGGCCCTCGCGACCCACTTCGGTCTCGACCCGGCCAGCGAGGCATTCAGCGCGTCCTTGTGCTTCCACGCAGACAAGATTGAAGCTGCCCTCACCATCGAGCCCACCACGTCACGGACACCCACGCGACGCATCCACGCAGTTCACAGCCCACCCGGTCAGAGCGACGCTCGGTAAAGACGATCTCGCGGCGAGGGTGCGCCTCGGGACGTCCCCCTTTGGGGGACTCGCAGGCCGGCGGCGGGAGGAGAGGCTCGATGAGCGCCCATTCGTCGTCGTAGGTGTCGGAGGGGTAGCAGCGGTGCCGGGCCAACTCAGCCTCTTTTCCATAGGCGGGGGTTGAGGGACGGCGCAGCCGTCCCTCAACCCGGTCAGGTGTCGATGTACTCGGCCATGATGTCGAGCGTGGACTCGAGCCATCGGGCACCGAGGCGCGGACCGTCAGACAGCCATACGACCAGGTGACATCCCTGCCAAACACGGCACACATGCCCGTGCGCTATGGATAATCACTGTCCTGTAACCAACGCCCTGACACTGGCCGGGCCCCAGCACCGAGGAGTAACAGCGCCCACCCACGGGCGGGCGCCATGCTCTCGCCTGCAGAGGTGGGGCAAAGCATCCTCGGTTCACAGCACCGCGAGGACGAAGGTCAGCAGCGCCAGGGACAGGGTGGCACTGCCCGCGAAGGCCACGGCACCGCGCAGCAGAGCGGTCGCATAGGTGGCTCCGTCGATACGAGCGAGCAGACCGGCTGCTGCTCCTACGAGCGAGCAGAAGAGACCGACGACGGCCAGAAGCAGGGCCAGCAGGATCAGGTGAATGGATGAGGTGTTCATGCCTTCTTCCCAGGACAACCGACGATGGGGGACTTCGGCGAATTTCGCGGTTCTGGTGTTCATCGGGGTTCAGGGCGAACAAAGATGAACGAAGACGGTCGCCTGGGAGACGGAGAAGCAGGACATGGGGGACGCGTACGAGGATCCGCTGGCGGAACTTGCGCTACGGCTGCGCACTCTCAGGGCGCAGCGGGGTCTGCAGATGGGTGGGTTGCAGCAGCGGACCGGGCTGGGGCGGACAACGGTCAGCCAGGCGCTGAACGGCCAAGTGGTGCCCTCCGAGACCACGTTGGTGGCGCTGGCGAAGGCGCTGGGCACGGATGTAGAGCCATTGCTGGCCCTTCGCAAAGCCGCTGCCCGCGTACCGCAGGTGCGCCAGGGCTTGCCGAGGAAAGTTACCGGCAGGTCGGCGCGGCCCAGAGTGCAGCCTTCCTTCGAGGAGCGGTACCTCCGCTACGTGACGGAACGGCATTCCCAGTTGACCGTCGTAGGGCTAGACCTGAGCCGGCCGGAACGTGCGCGCTGGCCGCTGGACGCGGCGTACTTGAGCTTGGAACTGGCAGAGCGGCCGGAAGACTGGCCTGCAGGCAGCAAGGAATCGAACCGGCCATCCGTCGTGGTGAAGCGTGCCGAGCACGCATTGGCCAACTGTCGACGCGTTCTCCTGCGAGGGCTCGCCGGCAGCGGAAAGACAACACTGCTGCAGTGGCTGGCTGTCGCCACGGCGTGCGATGAACTGCCGGAGGAACTCACGGACTGGCGGGGGCTCATTCCGTTCATCCTGCCGCTGCGGACGCTGGTGAGGCGGGGCCCCTTCCGGAGCCACACGACTTCCTGTCTGCGGTGGGCACCCCCCTGGCCGCCTTACAGCCTGAAGGCTGGGCCGATGCCGTACTCGCCAGGGGGGAGGCACTCGTCCTGGTCGACGGCATCGACGAGATTCCTCAAGAGCACCGAGGCGCCACCCGGGACTGGCTCGAGCGGCTCTTGGCAGCCTACGGGGACGCACGCTTCGTGGTCACCACGCGCCCGTCCGCTGTACCAGAAGGCTGGCTGACTTCGTCGCGCTTCACCGAACTGTCAGTACGGCCTATGAGTACCGCTGACATTGGAGTCTTCGTCGGCCGGTGGCATTCCGCCGCCCGGCACAGTGCAGCGACCGACGCCGAACGGTCACAGCTGAATGATCTCGAAGCAGCGCTCCAGGTGACAGTGCGTGCTCAGCGTGACCTGGCGCAGTTGTCCAGCACACCCCTGATGTGCGCGTTGATCTGCGCGCTGCACCGGGACCGCCGCGGTCACCTGCCCCACAGCCGCATGGAGTTGTATGAGGCAGCACTGTCGATGCTGCTGGTGCGCCGTGACCTTGAACGCAGCATCGATGTCCCGGAAGGCATTCAGCTCACCGAACACCAGAGCGTCCAGCTACTGCAGCGTCTGGCCTACTGGCTCATCCGCAACCGCCAGACCGAGATGGAACGGACCACCGCGACGGCCCTGGTCGACGACGCCCTGCCGGCCATGCATCCCGTGGCCGAGCAGGGCACAGCCGACCAGGTCCTGGCCCACCTGGTCGGCCGCAGCGGGCTCCTGCGCCAGCCCACCGCGGACACCATCGACTTCGTCCACCGCACTTTCCAGGACTACCTCGGGGCCAAAGCCGCCATCGAAGCCCACGACTTTCCCCTGCTGGTCAACAATGCACACGACGACCAGTGGGAGGACGTCGTACGCATGGCCGTCGCCCACGCCCGCCCAGCCGAAACCGCTGATCTACTCCGCCGCCTCGTCGAACGCGGTGACGCCGAGGGCGAACACAGGGGCAGACTCCACCTCCTGGCGGCCGCCAGCCTGCAGTACGCCACCGAAATCGAACCGGAGGTCCGCAGACTGATCGAACAACGTGCGCGTGTCCTGATGCCTCCCCGCTCCCGCGAGGAAGCAGAAGAGCTCGCCGCGCTCGGGCCAGGCATCCTGGACCTGCTGCCAGGCCCCGAGAACCTGGAAGGCGACGAAGTGGGCCCTGTCGTCAGGACTGTCACGCTGATCGGCGGCGACCACGCATACGCCTTCCTCCGCCGCTTCGTACAGTCGCTGCCCCCTGACTCGGCACCCTATGACCTCGTCGGGGGCTGGGAGCACTTCAACGCTGACGAATACGCCCGCGACATCCTTCTCCCCCTGCAGAACCGGGCTCGTCTGCCTCTAGAAGTACACACCCACGATCAACGCAACGCGCTCCGGCTCCTCAAGCCCATCACCAGCATCGCCTTTCGAGAAGCGTTCACCGAAGACAAGATCATCGAGCACCTATCATCCGAACACACCCATAAGCTGGAGGTCTACTCGGGCCAACTTCTGACAGACTTGAAGTTCGTCCGTGAACTCCCTGCCTTGAAGGAACTCGCCCTCACTGAGTGCATCCAACTCGCTCATGTTGAAGACCTTGCGGGGATCCCGCTTCCAGAATTGCGTCTCCTTCACCTGCCGGACGCATTCTCCTTCGACGCGCTGGATTCTCTGCCAGAGCTTACGGCCCTAGCCCTCTACACCCGCTTGCCCTGGGCGAGCCTGGAGGACCTGCCCGCTCCAAAGGGCCTCACCTCCCTATCCCTGGGCGGCTGGATCGGCACACGCCTGGCCGGCGTCTCCAAATGGCATCAACTGCAAGACCTGGCCGTCAACTCCGCACCCGACAGCACAGAATGGCAAGAGATTGCCACGCTCCCCCATCTGACAGAACTCTATATTTCCGACTACGACCTCAACCATGCCGTTCCCATAAACAGCGTCACATATCTCCAACTAAAGGTTGTCCCGTATGGGGTTGGAGTTATCCCGTGAGGGCCAGGTTGTGAAGGCGGGCGATGCCGAGCATGGCCTGGTGGACGCCGTTG
>NZ_JBFALJ010000057.1:0-11529 GCF_040660195.1 Streptomyces sp. NPDC050147
GACGGTCAGGTCATCGGCGAAATGCCGGTCGCCGGTGGCGTCAGGCACGTACTTCACGGTGACAACGATCCTCAAGCTCACGCCGGCTCTCCTACCTGGTGTGGTTCGTTATGACGACGGTATGGCACTCAGTACCCCCTGTAAAGGTACGTAGTGCCATACAGGCCCTCACGATGCTACGTTCCCCGCATGACTGAGGCGCGCGGACCAGCGAAGAAGGCCCCCATGCGGGAGGTGCTCGCCACGGCGGCGTTCCAGCTGTTCCTGGAGCGGGGCTTCGAGCAGACCACGGTGGACGACATCGTGGCGCGGGCCGGGGTCGGACGCCGCTCCTTCTTCCGGTACTTCCCGTCCAAAGAGGACGCGGTCTTCCCCGACCACGAGAGCTGCCTGGCCGACATGACGGCTTTCCTGGAGGCGGCCGGCGGCGCCGATCCGGTGGACGCCGTGTGCGATGCGGCCCGGATCGTGCTGCGGATGTACGCCACGAACCCCGAGTTCTCCGTGCAGCGCTACCGCCTCACGCAGGAGGTCCCCGGCCTTCGTACGTACGAGCTTTCCGTCGTGCGCCGCTACGAACGCACCATGGCCGGCTATCTCCGTTGCCGTTACGCCGACGCCGAGGACGGCTCCCTGCGTGCCGAGGTGATCGCCGCCGCCGTGGTCGCCGCGCACAACAACGCCCTGCGCTCCTGGCTGCGTTCGGGAGGCGACGGCGACGCCGAGGCGGCGGTGGACCACGCGCTCGGGCTCGTGCGGGAAGGGTGGGGGAGCGGCGCCACCAGGGCGGACGCAGCCGACGACGCGCAGGAAGACGTCGTCGTCATGGTGGTCTCGAAGCGTGCCCCCATGTGGCGCGTGGTGCAGCGCGTCGAGTCGGCCCTCGGCCAGGAATCCGACTGAGCTGCACTCAGTACCTTTACCTCTTGGCACTCAGTGCCATATGGTGCGGATGCGTCGACGCCGAGCGCGGCGCATCCGAGCCGAGTGCAGGTCAATGCAGGGGGTCGAGACGTGTCCCACCAGGAATTGAGCATCGCGCCCACAGAGCACGAGCGAACCGGCATGATCTACCAGCGCTGCCGATGGTGCGGCACCGCGTCCTTCCGGCGCATGCTGTGTCCGGTGTGCGCGTCCAGCGATCTGGAGACCGAGCGGAGCGACGGCGAAGGCGTCGTCGTCCAGTCCAGCGTGGTCAACCGCTACACCGGCACCGCACGCAACGAATCCCTCGTCCGTTTTCCCGAGGGGTTCGTGTTCCGCTGCCGTGTCGTGGGCGCCTCGCCGCATCTCGTGTGGGTCGGCGCGCGCGTGCGGCCCGTGGCCGGGTCCGATCCGGAGACCGGCGAAGCCGTCTTCGAGCTCTGCGAGACGAACGCGAGCGCCGACTGGTAGTGCGTTCCGATCAGTTGACGCCGCGCTCGCGGCCCTCCCAGTAGGGCCCCCGCAGCTTGTACTTCTGGAGTTTTCCGGTGGCCGTACGGGCCAGTTCTGCGCGGAACTCCACCGAGGTCGGCGCCTTGAAGCCGGCTAGGTGCTCCTTGCAGTGCCGGATGAGCTCCTCTTCCGTGGCCTGTGTGCCGGGGGCGAGGACGACCAAGGCCTTGATGGTCTCGCCCCACTTCTCGTCCGGCACTCCGATGACGGCGACCTCGGCGACCGCGGGATGGCTGAACAGCACGTCCTCCACCTCGATCGACGACACGTTCTCACCGCCGGTGATGATGACGTCCTTCTTGCGGTCGCTGATCGTCAGATGGCCGTCCGGGCCGATCGACCCGCCGTCGCCCGTGTGGAACCAGCCGCCCTCCAGCGCCTGAGCGGTCTCCTCCGGCTGCTCCCAGTAGCCTTCAAGGATCACGTTCGAGCGGGCGAGGATCTCGCCCTCGTCCGACGTGCGCAGCGTGACGCCCAGGGCGGGGGCCCCGGCCTGGACGAGCTTCTCCGCGCGCTGCCGTGAGGTGAGGCCGTCCCATTCGGCGCGCGTGCGGTTGATGGTGAGCAGGGGAGAGGTCTCGGTGAGGCCGTAGATCTGGATGAACTCCCAGCCGAGCTCCGATTCGACCTGCTCGACGGTCGTGGTGGGCGGTGGAGCGCCCGCGACAATGATGCGCACCCGGTCCCGGCCCGGGATCTCCCCCTCCCACGTCCGCGCCGCGGCAAGCACCGCGTTGACCACGGCGGGCGCCGCGCACATCACCGTGACCCCGTGCTCGGCCACCCGGCGCAGGATCTCCGCGCCGTCCACCTTGCGCAGCACGATCTGGCGCGCGCCCATGCCGGACATCGCGAACGGCATGCCCCAACCGTTCGCGTGGAACATCGGCAAGGTGTGCAGATAGACGTCCCGGTCCGTGACCCCGGCGTGCAGCGCGAACGTCAGGGCGTTCACCCAGATGTTGCGGTGCGTGATCTGAACGCCCTTGGGACGCGCGGTCGTTCCGCTGGTGAAGTTGATGGTCGCGGTGGCGTTCTCCCCTTGCTCCCAGGGCTCGGGCTCGGTGTCGAACCGGTACAACTGCGCGTCGGACTCGGGCCCGAGCGTGTAGCGGTGCTTGCAGGTCACCCCTGAGAGGCGGTCCTCGAGCTCAGGGTCGACGAGAAGGACGCTCGCCCCCGACTGGCCGACGATGTACCCCACTTCTTCGGCCGACAGGCGGAAGTTGACCGGCACGAGGACCCGCCCGTGGCCGCTGACGCCGAAGAATGACGTCAGCAGCCGCGCGCTGTTGGGCGAGACGACCGCCACCCGTGCGCCGTGCGGCACCCCGAGCGCGTCGAGCCCGGCGGCCTGGGCGCGCGCCAGCTCACCCACGCGCCGATAGGTGAGCCCTTCCCAGGGCTCGGCCGGCTGGTCGGGTTCGTCGACGATGCCGACCCGGTCCCCGTACACGGCCGTGGCGCGGTCCAGAAAATCAAGGGCCCCGAACGGGACGAACATCCTGGCCTCCCGAAGCTCAGTCGATGTACGCCGCCTATCCGACCATGCCCCGACGGAAACCGGACCCCCGACGCCCGCCGCTCACCCGGCCGGCTTCGGGGCCGCTTGAAGTCGCCGCAAGGACGCCACCAGTTGATCCACCTCCTCGGACGTGTTGTAGAGCGCGAGTGAGGCGCGGGCCGCCGACTCCAGGCCGTAGTGGGCGAGCGCGGGCTGGGCGCAGTGGTGGCCCGCGCGGATGGCGATGCCGTCGCGGTCGAGCCAGTCCGCGACGCCTGCCGGATCGTGGCCCGCGAGGGTGAACGTGAGGACCGCGATCCGCTCGGGCGCCGAACCAAGGACCTCCAGGCCGGGCACCGTGGCCAGGGCCTGTTGCGCGTACGTCATGAGCGCGCTCTCGTACGCGGCGACAGCGTCCCGGTCGAAGGACGTGAACCAGTTCAGCGCGGCAAGCAGGCCGACCACGCCCGAGATGTGGCCCGTGCCGGCTTCCAGGAGGCGAGGGACCGGCGCGAACGTGGTCCGCGCGAAGTCGACCGTGTCGATCATGTTGCCGCCGCCCTGCCACGGCCGCATCGCCTCGAGGATCTCCGGCTTGGCGTAGAGCGCGCCGATGCCGGTCGGGGCGAAGAGCTTGTGCCCCGAGAAGGCGTAGAAGTCGGCGTCCAGATCCCGCACGTCGACCGGGAAGTGCGCGACGGCCTGCGCCCCGTCCACCAGGACCTTGGCGCCGTAGCGATGGGCGAGGGCGGTCATCTCCTTCACGGGCGGGACGGTGCCGAGGACGTTCGAGGCGTGGCTGACGGCGACGAGCTGGGTGCGGGACGAGAGGAGGTCGGCGTAGGCGTCCTGGTCGATCGCACCCTGGGGAGTGAGGGGGATCGGGACGACGCGTGCGCGGGTCTCCTTCGCGATCAACTGCCACGGCACGATGTCGGAGTGGTGTTCGAGGACGGCCACCAGAATGTCGTCCCCGGGCCCGAGGTTGGCCCGCCCCCAGCTCTGGGCGACGAGGTTGATGGCCTCGGTCGTGCCGCGTACGAAGACGATGTCGTCCGGCGACCCGGCCCCGAGGAACCCGGCGACCGCTGCCCGCCCCGCCTCGTACATCTCCGTCGCCTCGCGGGCCATGGTGTGCGCGCCGCGGTGGATGTTGGAGTTCGCGGCGCCGTAGAAGGCGCCGAGCGCCTCGATGACCTGGCGCGGCTTCTGCGTGGTGGCGCCGTTGTCGAGCCAGACGAGGGGGTGGCCGTTGACGGTGCGCCGCAGGATCGGGATGTCCTGGCGGGCCGACTCGGGGGAGAACCCCGAGGATTGCGGCTGCGGAAGGGCGCCGGCATCGGGCGTCGCGGCTCCGGCCTGCGTCCCGCCCGGAAGGCCCGCCCCACCCGGAAGGCCCGCCCCGCCGGGAAGCCCCGCCCCGCCCGGAAGCCCCGGAAGGGCCGGCCCTCGGGCCGTAACGTCAGGAATAGTCATGGTAGTTGGACACCTCGACGTTCTGCAGGACGGCGATGGCGTCCTCGACCAGGACCGCGGTGTTGAAGTACGCCGTCATCAGGTACGACGTGATGCCCTTCTGGTCGACGCCCATGTTCCGCATGGACAGGCCCGGCTCGACCTCGTCCGGGACGCCCGCGGGCCGCAGCCCCACGACACCCTGCTCGGCCTCGCCCGTCCGCATCAACAGAATCTCGGTGGTGCCGAGTCCGGCGCCCATGCCGCCCGAGAACCGCACCTTGTCCGACGGAAGCAGCGGAACACCGCGCCAGGTCAGGAGCGGACTGCCGAAACGGTTGTCCGTCACCGGGGGCACGCCACGGCGCGTACATTCCCGGCCGAAGGCGGCGATCGCCCTGGGGTGGGCCAGGAAGAAGCCGGGCTGCTTCCAGACCCGCGTCAGGAGCTCGTCCAGGTCGTCCGGGGTGGGTGCGCCGGTGCGCGCCTGGACCCGCTGCCCGGCGGAGACGTTGTGGAACAGGCCGTGCTCCGGGTGGTTCAGGAGCGAGGACTCCTGCCGCTCCCGCAGCGCCGCGATGGTCAGGTTGGACTGCGCGCGGGTCTGGTCGATGGGCCCGTTGTAGAGGTCGGCGACCCGTGTGTGCACGCGGAGCACCGTCTGCGCGAGCGTCATGTGGTACTCGCGGGGCGCGTCCTCGTAGTCGACGAACGTCCCCGGCAGATCCGGCTCGCCGACGTGCCCCGCGGTCAGATCCACCGGCACCTCGGCGCCGGGTGTCGTGGTGTCGCCCTCGCGGTATCCGGTGATCGCGCCGGCCAGCGCCTCGTCCTGGTCGGCGAGCGCCGTCAGGGCGCCACGGTCCGCGCAGAGCGCCAGGCCGGGGGTGAGCGCCTTGACGCGGTACGGCATCGTCTGGCCCCGGGTCCACGCGCCGAGGTCGAAGAACTGGCCGTCGCCGATGACTTCGAGCAGCGCGTCCTCGCCGTACCGCCCCGTCATCCGCTTCTCGGCCCTGCCGTGCACCACCACCCACAGCCGGTCGGCGCTGTCGCCTTCCTGGGCGAGCACCTGCCCGGCCTCGAAGGTGACCTCGGTGAAGGCGCCGGCCAGCTCCGCGAGCAGCGCGTCGTCGGCGTCACGGAGGTAGGGCACCTCGCGTAAGTCACCGGGTACGACACGCTGCGAGCCGTTCTCCTCGTACGTGGTGACGCGATCGTCACCGAGCACGAACGTCCTGCGCCGGTTCACCCGGTAGATGCCCGACTCGACGTCCACCCAGGGCAGGGCGCGCAGCAGATAGCGCGGGGTGATGCCGCGC
Source organism: Streptomyces sp. NPDC050147 (assembly GCF_040660195.1). Lineage (NCBI taxonomy): Bacteria > Bacillati > Actinomycetota > Actinomycetes > Kitasatosporales > Streptomycetaceae > Streptomyces > Streptomyces sp. NPDC050147. Next base: position 5,719 of record NZ_JBFALJ010000057.1, read on the forward strand.
ATCTGGGGAGTGGTCTTGGTGGTCGTCGCCAGTTGCCGTGCGGCATCCGGACCGAGTGCGAGCCGGTCGTTCACTGGAACCTCCTGGAAGAACGGACTGTCCTGGCTGCCGAGATGGCGTTCGGGGCCGATCGTCTGCTGGTTGCCCCATGGCCACAAGTAGCCGTTTATGGAGGCTGAGCGAGAAAAGGCCTGAAATGACCGGACAATCGGCCTCGCACCCCGTGACCATCCGTCCAGGGCTCCGCCGTGGAATCCGTCCACAGCGGATATGGGGCTCAAATCATCCCGATACCGGATCCACGCACCCATGAAAGGAGCGCTTATGACTCGGGTATCGGGGTGAGGAGTCGGGAAGGATGGTTCCGGTGCGAGGGGCGGTCCCCTCCGGTTCATGAAGGGTGCGGCGATGACAGATTCGGTTTCTGGGCGGCTCACCGTCTCGCGGGCGACGCTCGACGACTGGCAGGTCGTCATCGGGTGGGCGGCGGACGAGGGGTGGAATCCGGGCCTGCGGGACAGCCCGTCCTTCTTCACGCAGGACCCCGACGGATTCTTCATCGGCCGCGTCGACGGCGAGCCGGTCTCCGCGATCTCGGTCGTGAACTACGACGAGGTGTACGCCTTCCTGGGTTTCTACCTCGTCCGCCCCGACCAGCGAGGACGTGGCCACGGCCTCGCGACCTGGCGGACGGCTCTCGCCCACGCCGGCAAACGCACCGTCGGTCTCGACGGCGTGGTCGCCCAGCAGGACAACTACCGCCGTTCTGGCTTCGAGCTCGCCCACCGCACCATCCGGTACGTGGGCCCCGCGCCCGGCGGCGCTCCAGGACCCGCACGGGTCCTGCCGGTCGAGGCCGCGGGCCTGCGGGCGATCACCGCGTACGACGCCGCGAGTCACCCGGCGGACCGCCCCCGTTTCCTGCAGTCGTGGCTGACCGCTCCCGGGCACCGCGCCCTCGCCCGGATCGTCGACGGCACCATCACCGGATACGGCGTGCTCCGCCCGGCCCACGGCGCCCTGCGCATCGGGCCCCTGTTCGCGGACACGCGCGCCGACGCGGAGGAGCTCTTCGACGCGCTGACGGCGGAGGCGGACGACACACCCGTCGTCATCGACGTCCCCGAGACCCAGCCGCACGCCGTCGCCCTCGCCGAGTCCCGCGGCATGAAGCCGACGTTCCCGACCGCCCGTATGTACACCGGCCCGGTGCGGGAGCTGGCCGAGGAACGCGTCTTCGGCGTCACCACGCTCGAACTCGGCTGAACGGCGAGGGCCGGGCGCACCGGGCCCCGGCGCACCGGGCCCCGGCCCTCGCCCGCGCTACGTGATCGTCAGCCTCTTCTTCGCCTTGGCCTCGGAGCTGTTGCCGACGTAGAGGTCCACCGCCCCCTCCTCGACACGGAACTCACCGTCCTCCGTGTTCGTCCAGAACCCCAAGTCCTCGGCGCCGAGCCGGAAGCGGACCGTCTTCGACCTGCCGGCCTTCAGCGTCACCCTGCGGAACCCGCGCAGTCTGCGCACCGGCTGCGCGATGCTCGCCGCGATGTCGTGGACGTACAGCTGGACGACCTCGTCGCCCGTGCGGTCGCCCGTGTTGCGGACCGTGACCGAGACCTCCAGGGTGTCGCCCTTGCGCAGCGCCCGCGCCGGCACGCGGTCGTGGCTCAGCTGCGGCTCGCCGATCTCGAAGTCCGTGTAGGACAGCCCGTGGCCGAAGGCGAACTGCGGGTCCGGGGGCAGGTCGAGGTACTTGGACGTGTATTTGTTGTCCGCGCTGTACGGGCGGCCCGTCGACTCGTGGTTGTAGTGGACGGGGATCTGGCCGACCGTCCGCGGGAACGAGACGGGTAGCTTGCCGCCCGGGTTGACCTCGCCGAACAGCACGTCGGCGATCGCGTTGCCCGCCTCTAGTCCCGGGTGCCAGGCCTCGAGTACGGCGGGCGCCGACCTCAGCCAGCCGCCGAGGGTCAGCGGACGCCCGTTGACCAGGACCACCACGAACGGCTTGCCGGTCCCGGCGATCGCCTCGATCAGCTTCTCCTGCCCGCCCGGCAGGCTGATGTCGCCGCGCGCCGCCGCCTCGCCGCTCATCGCCGGGGGCTCGCCGACCACGACGACGGTGACATCGGCGTTCTTGGCCGCGGAGACCGCCGCCGGGATGCCACTGGTGTCCTCACCTCCCGCGTCCACGCCCTTCGCGTACGTCACCTTCGCCCGCGGAGCCGCGGCCTTCACCGCGGCGAGGATCTTCCCCGAAGGGAAGTTCTTCACAGCGCCGGGGAACGTCCACGTGCCGAGCAGGTCATCGGAGTCGCCGAACGGGCCCACGACCGCGATCGACCCGGTGGATTTCTTGAGCGGCAGCGCCTTGCCGTCGTTCTTCAGGAGCACCATCGAGCGGGCGGCGGTCTCGCGGGCGGCCTTGCGGGCCTCGGCGGACGGCTTGTCGATGGCGGCGCCCTCGTCGACGTACGGACGGTCGAAGAGCCCAAGGGCGAACTTCAGGCGCAGGATCCGAGTGACCGCTTCGTCCAGGCGCTGCTCGCTGATCCTGCCGCCGCTCAGCAGCTTCTTGCCGTGCCTGGCCAGGTCCGTGCTGGCCATCTCCATGTCGACGCCGGCGTTCAGCGCGAGGCGGGCCGCGTCGGCGCCGTCCTCGGCGAAGCCGTGTGCGACGAGCTCGTCGACGCCGTTCCAGTCGCTGACGACGAACCCGTCGAAGCCCCACTCCTTGCTCAGCACGTCGGTGAGCGTGTGGGAGTTGCCGTGGGCCGGCACGCCGCTGATGGTGTTGAAGGAGGCCATCACCGTGGCCACGCCCGCGTCCAACGCCGCCTTGAACGGCGGCAGATAGTGGTTGCGCAGGCGCGACTCCGACACGTCGACCGTGTTGTAGTCACGGCCGCCCTCGGCGCCCCCGTACGCGACGAAGTGCTTGGCGCAGGCGGCGACGCGGTCCCTGGCGTCGAGTCCCGAGCCCTTCTCGCCCTGGTAGCCCTCCACCTTGGCCACCGCGAACGCCGTCGTGAGGTACGGGTCCTCGCCGCAGCCCTCGGCGATCCGGCCCCAGCGCGGCTCGTGCGTGACGTCCATCATCGGCGAGAACGTCCAGTGCACGCCGTTCGAGCGGGACTCCTTCGCCGACACCTCGGCGTCGCGCCTGGTGACCTCCGGGTCGAAGCTCGACGCCTGGGCGAGGGGGATGGGGAACGTGGTCCACAGGCCATGGATGACGTCGAGGCCGAAGAGCAGCGGAATGCCGAGCCGGGACTCCTCCACCGCGATGCGCTGCAGGGCGTTGCTGCTCTTGGCGCCGAAGATGTTCAGGACCGAACCGAGCCGTCCGGCCCGCGCCGCGTCCTCGACGTCCTTGGTCTCGCTGCCGCCGGGGCCGGTGCTGACGCCCCAGGGGAGCTGTTGCAGCTGACCCAGCTTCTCTTCGACAGTCATACGGTCGAGCAGCTTCTTGATCTTCGGGTCGAGGGGGCTCGTGGGGCTGGGGCGTCGTGGCGCGGCGTGGGCGATCCCGGTGCTGGCGGCGGTGAAGCCGCCCCCCGCGACAGCCGTGCCGCCGATCGCGGACAGCAGAGTACGCCTTCGTAGCTCTCGCATGTGTTCGCCTTCTCGCATCAGGAAGTCGACAACCCCTGCGATGGTCACAAGAGTTGAAGCGAAAGTACGTTCCTGTTACACGCGGGTCAAGGGATGCGGCAGGGACGCGCGGGGTCTCGTACGGGTGTCCTGCACTGGACGCTTGACCTCAAGGAAGCTTGAGGTTCTACGTTCTTCTCATGAGCATGGAAACGACAGCCTGGACCCAGCTGCAGAGCGTGATGCACGCCGAGCAGGACCGCCGTCCCTTCGCCCGCGCCACCTTGCGCCGCATCGGGACCTTCGCCCGCCCGCACAAGCGCCGCATCGTCTACTTCGTTCTCCTGAGCGTCATCACCGCACTGCTCGCGGTGGCGACCCCGGTCCTGGCAGGCAGCGTCGTGGACGTGATCGTCAAGGACGGTGAGTCCTCACTGGTCGTCCGGTACGCCCTGCTCATCGCGGCCATCGCCGTCGCCGAGGCCGGCTTCGGACTGCTCGGCCGCTGGCTGTCGGCGAACCTGGGGGAGGGGCTCATCCTCGACCTGCGGACGGCCGTCTTCGACCACGTACAGCGCATGCCCGTCGCCTTCTTCACCCGCACCCGCACCGGCGCGCTCGTCAGCCGCCTCAACAACGACGTGATCGGCGCCCAACGCGCGTTCAGCAACACGCTCTCCGGAGTCGTCGGCAACGTGGTCACGCTGCTCCTGACCCTGGCCGTGATGCTGACGCTCTCGTGGCAGATCACGCTCCTCGCGCTGGTCCTGCTGCCCGTCTTCGTCGTGCCCGCTCGCCGCATGGGCTCCCGGATGGCGAAGCTCCAGCGCGAGGCCGCGCACCACAACGCGGCGATGGGCACGCGGATGACCGAGCGCTTCTCCGCTCCGGGCGCCACGCTCATCAAGCTCTTCGGGCGGCCCGGCGCCGAGTCGGAGGAGTTCGCCACGCGGGCCCGGCGGGTGCGGGACATCGGTGTCCGCACGGCCATGGCACAGTCCACGTTCATCACCGCGCTCACCCTCGTCTCGGCCCTCGCGCTCGCCCTCGTCTACGGCCTCGGCGGCTACTTCGCCCTGAACGGCACCCTGGAGGCGGGCGCGATCGTCTCCCTCGCCCTGCTCCTGACCCGCCTCTACGCGCCGCTGACCTCCCTGGCGGGAGCGCGGGTCGAGGTCATGAGCGCGCTCGTGAGCTTCGAGCGGGTCTTCGAGGTCCTCGACCTGAAGCCGCTGATCGACGAGAAGCCGGACGCACGCGAGGTCCCCTCGGGCCCGGTGGCGGTGGAGTTCGACGACGTCCGCTTCGGCTACCCGTCCGCCGACAAGGTTTCCTTGGCCTCCCTCGAAGAGGTCGCGTCCTTGGACACCCGGGGCGGCGACGAGGTCCTGCACGGTCTCTCCTTCCGTGCCGAGCCGGGCCAGACCGTGGCGCTCGTCGGATCGTCCGGCGCGGGCAAGTCGACGATCGCGCAACTGCTTCCGCGCCTCTACGACACGGACGGCGGGGCCGTGCGCATCGGCGGAGTCGACGTCCGCGACCTCTCGGCGGCGTCCATGCGCCAGACCATCGGCATGGTCACCCAGGACGGCCACCTCTTCCACGAGTCGGTCCGCGCCAACCTGCTGCTCGCCCGCCCCGGGGCCACCGAGGACGACCTGTGGGACGCCCTGCGCAGGGCCCGCCTCGAAGACCTCGTACGCTCCCTGCCCGACGGCCTCGACACCGTGGTCGGCGAGCGCGGCTACCGCCTCTCCGGCGGCGAGCGCCAGCGGATGACCATCGCCCGGCTGCTGCTCGCCCAGCAGCGGGTGGTCATCCTCGACGAGGCCACGGCGCACCTCGACAACACCTCGGAGGCGGCGGTCCAGGAGGCCCTCGCCGAGGCGCTGGAGGGCCGCACCGCGATCGTCATCGCGCACCGGCTCTCGACCGTGCGCTCCGCCGATCAGATCCTCGTGGTCGAGGCCGGACGGATCGTGGAGCGCGGCACGCACGAGGAACTGCTCGCGGTGGAAGGCCGGTACGCGGAGCTCTACCGCACCCAGTTCGCGCACAAGCCGGTGCAGATGGCGGCGTAGAAATCGCGAGAAGGGCGCCGGGCCGAAGGGAGAACCCTTCGGCCTGAGGCACTGTTGCCGCGGATCACGATGAGTCGTGTGTCCTCGGTGCCTACCTTGCCCGGCGCCCCGTCAGTCACCGAGGCTCAACTGCAGC
>NZ_JBFALJ010000058.1:0-10449 GCF_040660195.1 Streptomyces sp. NPDC050147
AACGGCTCGATCCACTTCGGATCATCCGCTGACATCACCCCACCCATGCCCACTCAACGCCGCAGCAGCCACTTCAGTTACGGGACAACCTTTAGCACCCGAATCCGACCCACAACTGGACCTGGTGCCAGACCTCTTCCCGAACCTCGAACGCTTCTTCATCAACTGCAGAGGAACGCAGTCCGACACAATCGACATCACTCCCCTGGGCCGGATCAAGGGGCTCCGGATCTCCATCAGCTACGCAAGCAACGTCATCGGCCTCAAAGGATTCACCAGAGACGCAGTCGGGCTGTACCCACGACCCCGCATAGCGGGTACTTGACCCATTCGGCTCAGATACACGCGAACAAAGCTCTACCTGCCCGTGAAGACCCCGTCAGGCTGCGTGACCTCTACTCGCCCCGCTCTCTGTCAGGCATGCACTCTCCCAACAACCAGAACAAACGTCACTCATTCTCTCCCCCACCTCTAGATAATCGACATCACCGGCGAACGCGGCGTGGAGGCCATCTGCTTCGCCGACACCCGCGGCTCCCAGGTCGAGATCGTCCAGAACATCGGCCGCGCACTCCGCCTCAACAAAGACGGCAGCACGAAGACCGCGCGAATCATCGTGCCCGTCTTCCTGGAGCCCGGCGAGGACCCCACCGACATGATCGCCTCCGCCAGCTTCAAGCCCCTCGTCGCCGTCCTCCAAGGCCTGCGCAGTCACGATGAGCGCCTGGTCGAGCAGCTCGCTTCCCGTGCCCTGTCCCGCGGCAAGCACGCGCGCAAGGTGCACGTGAAGCGCGACGAGGACGGCCGGATCATCGGGGCCGGCGGCGGAGGTGACGGCGAGGACCAGGAGCAGGACGACACCGACGCCGCTGCCGAAGCGGCGCTGCTGCACTTCTCCTCGCCCAGGGACACGGCGACCATCTCGGCGTTCCTGCGCACACGGGTCTACCGGCCCGAGTCACTGGTGTGGCTGGAGGGCTACCAGGCCCTGCTGCGGTGGCGGGCCCAGAACGAGATCACCGGCGTCTACGCCGTCCCGTACGACGTCGAGGTCGAGGTCGGCGTCACCAAAGACTTCCCGCTGGGCAGGTGGGTGCACCAGCAGCGCAAAGCGCTGCGGGCCGGGGAGCTTGAGGACCGGCGCAAGGACCTCCTGGACGCTTCGGAGGCCGGGATGGTGTGGGAGCCGGGCGAGGAGGCGTGGGAGGCCAAGCTGGCCGCGCTCCGCTCCTACCACCGCGCGACCGGGCATCTGGCGCCACGTCAGGACGCGGTATGGGGCGAGAGCGAGGCCATGGTGCCCATCGGGCAGCACATGGCCAACCTGCGCCGCAAGGGCGGCCTCGGGAAGGACCCGAAGCGGGCCACCGCGCGCGCGGAGCAGCTGGCGGCGATCGATGGGGACTGGAACTGCCCCTGGCCACTGAACTGGCAACGGCACTACCGCGTCCTGGCCGACCTGGTCGACGCCGACGGCCACCTGCCCGACATCGCGCCCGGCGTCACCTTCGAGGGCGATGACATCGGCACCTGGCGATGGCGGCAACAGGAACCGGGCACCTGGGCGCAGCTCCTGCCCGAGCAGCGGGAGCGGCTGTCCGCGCTGGGCGTGCGGGGCGCCACCCTCCCCGTGACGGCCGCGGCCCCGAAGGAGCTCACCCCGGCGCCGTCCGACGCGGCCAAGGGTCCGAGGAAGGCCGGGAGCAAGGCGCAGGCGGCGTTCCAGCGGGGCCTGGCAGCCCTGGCGCAGTGGGTGGAGAAGGAGGGCCAGCGGCCCGTCCCGCGCAGCACGGTCGTGGAGATCACGGTCGACGGCGAGACCGAACCGATCGCAGTCCGGCTTGGCGTATGGGTCTCGAACACCAAGACCCGCCGCGACAAACTCACCACGGAACAGCACGCCGCACTCCAGAAACTCGGCATCGACTGGGCATGAGGCCGTCCGGCTGGCTGCGCACGGACTGACTCCTCTGCTTGACGCTGCTCGCTGTCATTCGGCCCTGGGGTCATAGGTTTTCCGGGAGTCTGGGGAGATGGTTCCCGGGGTGTTCCGTCTGTCTCCAGTCAGCGGGGAGATGACGTCGTCGTTCCTGTGCCGGATCGCTGCTCGCTACGGCCTGGAGGAGAAGGCCCTGCTGGCCTGCTGGCAGTGGCACGGGCAACGCCCTCGGCACCAGGGCGGCAGCCTGCGGGCGGATGCGGAAGTGCTGCTGGATGCGGCGGGCAGGCAGGCGCTGGCGGCATTGTCCGGGGCCGGGGAAGAAACGCTGGCGCGGGCACTGCCCTCCTGGGGGCAGGAAGATCCCAAGCTCGCGACAGTCGAAGACGGTGCTGCGCGGGCGCTGTGGCGGGCCGGGGGCACGGTGGTGGGGCCGGTGGCGTTCGGATGCCGTTTGTGCGCGGCGCGGCGTACCGGGGCCGCGGTGCGGGTGGTGCGGTACGCGCAGCGGTGGGAGCGGGTGTGTCTACGGCATGGGCGGTGGGCTCTGGACGCGGACGCCGAGCAGGAGTTGGAGTCTGTGGACCTGCGGGGCCTGCCGGAGGTGGTCGCGGCGCAGCGGCGGTGGCGGGGTGTGGCGCGGCGTGCGGCACGGGCCGGGGTGGATACGGGTGAGGTGTTCGGGCTGGCGTATGCGGTGGTGGGAGGAGGCGTACGGGTGGGAGCGGGAGAAGATCTGGCCGGAGCGCCTGCACTTGGTCGCCGGCGGGAACGCGGGGGTGGATCTGGAGCGGTGGCGGGTGGTGGGACGCGATCCGGTGATCTTCCCTGAGGTGGTGGCGGTGGCGGATGCACTGCTGGACCCGGTCATGACGGATCTGGTGTGGGCAGACAGCGGCGGTGAACGGCCTCGGCCGTTGCCTGCGGATGGAGAGTTCTTCCGTCGGCTCGGGGAGCGGGTGGGCAGGCCATGGCTGGGGCCGGTGGTCGCGGTCGACTACGGAAACCCGCTCATCGTATGGATGGGGACCGTGGTGCGCTTGCGTCGGCGTCCTGAGGGCTTGGTGGGTCCGTATGCGCGGTTCGACCAGAACCTGTGGTGGGTGCGGCAGGAACACCAGCCGTCGACGATGGCCGCCGGGCTGCGGGTGCTCGGCAGGGAGAAGAAGATGCCCGGGTCGGGGACGAACTGGCGGGCTGCGGTGCCCGCCGAGCAGCGCTTCGTGATCACTAATCTCCTTGGCGAGGTGGAGGAGCAGTTGCAGCAGTTGGGCGGCGCGCAGGTCGGCACCACCGCCGAGGTGACGAAGTCTTTGCTGGAGGGCCTGAGCCGTGGCGCGGATCTCCTCGACCAGGTGCTGCTACGGGTCATGGTGGCCGCGGTGAATGCCGGGGTGAGGATGGAGGAGGCGGCCCGGTGGGCGCGGCTGTCTGAAGAGGAGGCAGGAGAAGCCCTCGGCATGCATCAGGGCGCGGACGAGGAGTAGCGCCGGGTCCGGCGGGCGCTGCTTTTAGCGCATGCGATGGCAGTTGGTGATCAGAACCGTGAAACGTGTCCGGCGCGGTGGGGATGCCGGTGGGGTGGGGCGGGTGAGCGGCAGGAGCGTGGCGGGTAGCCCGCCAAGGGCTGGGCAGCGGGAGATGGCGGTCGGGGCGGGGTTCGAGGCCGTCTTCCTCGATCCGCTGGGGCAGGTGGTGCAGCAGCAGTGGGTGGCCGCTGCTGCCGCGGTGGCTTTCGAGGACCTGGATCCGGTGTCGGCGTTCCCCATCGTGCCGGGGCGCAGGTGGGGTCCGGGCCTGTGGTGGTCAGCCACTACGGGGCGGCATGTGGCGTCGGGGTCGCAGGCGATGCGGGTGCAGTTGATGGTGTTGGACCGTGACCGGCGGGTGGTCGGTCTGGCGGGGCGTCCGGTGCGGGTGGTGTGGCGGGACGCATCGGGGCGGGTGCGGTCGTGGGTGCCGCAGTTGTTCGTGCGGTACGCGGACGGAACGGGGATGCTGGCCGACTGCCCCAGCCATGCAGAGGGCGGCGGTGAGCGGGCCCTGAAGGCCGCGGCCGTGATGGTGGAGGCGTGTGCGCAGGTGGGGTTCGTCTACCGGCGCCTGGAACCGCTGGACGAGGTAGTGGGGGCCAACGTGAAGTGGCTGGCCGGCTGCCGCCACCCACGGCACCGGGGACGAACGGGGCTGCTGGAGGGGGTGGTGGACGTATTCGCGCGGCCGCGCCCGCTCATCGAGGGGGTGGCAGCGGTCGGTGATCCGATCGAAGTCCTGCCCGTCGCGTTCCACGCCCTGTGGTCGGGACTGCTGGCGGTACCGCTGGAGGTGCCGCTGCACGAACACGTCGTGGTCCGGGCCGAAGGCGGCAGCAGTCCCGACGCGGGCTGCGGGGAAGCGGAGTGAGCGGGGTACGGCGGGGCGGACGGCCGGTGGTGGAGGTCGGGGCGCAGATCCGTTTCAGCGGCGCACAGTGGCAGGTCGTGGCTTTCTCCCGGCAGGGCTTCCATCTGGTCGGTGAGGACGGGGCAGACCAGGTGGTGCTCGCCGGGCACCTGTTCGCCGACCCCGGCTTCACCGTCGTAGGCGCGGAGCAGATGCAAGCGGTGCCGCAGTGGGGGCTGTTCGAGACCGCCCCAGTCGCGGCACGGGAGAAGGCGCTGGCCTGGCAGCGGCACATCCGTGAGGTCGAGTCCGGGCTGCCCGGCGGGGCGGACAGCGGCGGGGTGGTGCGGGCCGAGTACGACCCCGGTCGGTGGACGCTGGCCGAGCGGGAGCAGGCCAAAGCTGCGGAGCTGACGGCGCTGGGCTTTGGGCGGGTGTCGCGGTCGACGGTGCAGCGCATGCGGCTGGCGTACCGCAAGCAGGGGTTGTGGGGGCTGGTCGACCAGCGCACTGCCCGCCGGCCGAAAGGCGGTGACGGCAACGCTGGAGGGCGTCAGGACGAGCGGGTCGTCGCCGCGGTCAAGGAGGTGCTGCGCGGGCAGCGGGGACGCTCCAAGGGCACCGTCAAAGGGCTGATGCCGCTGGTCGCGCAACTCCTGAAAGACCGGCACGGGGGTACGGTCGCGATGCCCGCGCAGGCCACGTTCTACCGGCTCGTCAACCAGCTCGCCCACCCTGCTGATCATCCGGCGAGACGCGTGCGCAATGCTCCGCTCACCGATGACGGGCGCAAGTTCACCCCGACCAGGGCGTTGCGGCCCGGGGAGCAGGTCCAGATCGACACCACCCGTCTGGACGTCCTCGCGCTGTACGGCGACGGAAGCGCGGGGCGCCCGGAGCTCACTATCGCGGTCGATGTCGCGACCCGCGCGATTCTGGCTGCGGTACTGCGGCCTGGTGGAACGCAGGCGGTCGACGCCGCCCTGCTGCTCGCGGAAATGGCCGTGCCGCACCCGGCACGGCCCACCTGGCCCGACGTCTTGCACTTCGCCCACAGCACGGTCCTGCCCGCGGAGCGGCTTTCGTCGCTGGACGAACGTCTCCACAAGGCGGCTGCCCGGCCGGTGGTAGTGCCCGAGACGGTGGTCGTGGACCGGGGGAAGGTGTACCTGTCGAAGGCGTTCACGGGCGCCTGCGAGACGCTCGGGATCAGTGTGCAGGCCGCACCGCCATTCGCCCCGACCGCCAAGAGCATCGTCGAGCGCACCTTCGGATCGCTCAACACGCTGCTCTGGCAGCACCTGCCCGGCTACACCGGCTCCGACGTCACCCGCCGCGGCCACGACGTCGCACGCGAAGCCCGTTACAACATCGCCCAGTTACAGCAGTTCCTGGATGAGTGGCTGGTGCTCTACCACCACCGCCCGCACCAGGGCCTTCGGCACCCTCTGCTGCCGAAGGTGGTGCTGTCGCCGAACGAGATGTGGGCGGCGTTGGTCTGCGTCACAGGCTATGTTCCGGTCCCGCTGAGCAGGAACGACTACGTGGAGCTGCTGCCGGTGCGGTGGCAGGCGATCACTGAGCACGGCATCCGGCTGCACCACCGCACCTACGACCACGACCTGCTCGGCCCCTCCCGGGGGCAGGACTCCGGTGTAGCGGCCCGGGGCGGGAAATGGGAAGTCCACACCAACCCGCACGACGTCCGCCAGATCTGGGTCCGCCTCCCCGGCCTCGGGCTCACCGAGATCCCGTGGATCCACCGCGACCACGCCCACCAGCCGTTCAACGACCGCATCTGGCAGTACCTGCAGACCCTCACCCCACGCCACACGGGCCACGACCGGTACGAGGCGGATCTGGCCGAAGCCCTCGACCAGCTGATGCGCCGCGCCCACGCCGGAGGGGCCACCGCCCGCGAGGAGTACCTCCTCGCCCGACAAACAACCGCCCGTACTCCCCTCCCCGCGCCAGGGGACGAGGGCGGGGCCCAGGACGCGGAACAGGGCGCGGCAGCCATGGAAGGGGAGGAGGACAGTCTCGACGGCCTCGACCAGGACGCGGAAGAAGCAGCCGAGGACGACGAGGCATGGGGCACTCCGGCCGTGCCGGTAGCCGGGTACGGGCTCTACGACGCCCAGGAGGAGGCCGACAAGTGGTGAGCGGCCACCGCCGGGAAGCAGGCAGCCCTGGGGCGCACGCGGAAGGAGGCGGACCGTCGGAACACGGCGCGGGCGCGGCCGACGCCGGCGGTACGGGTGACGCGCAGTGGCCGGTGACCACCTGGCGGGGCTGGCAGCACTTCGCCACCACCCCTCCCCCGCAGCCGCCCGCCCCTGGGGATGCGGCGCGCAGCGACGAGGAACGTCTGGCGTATCACTCCGCGTTCGTCACCGTGCGGACCCCGGCCATCGACACCCTGACGACCAGTGTGCGCACGCTGATGATCCTGGGCAGGCACCAGCCGACCACCGCCCGGCCCTCGCTGATCGTGACCGGGCCGGCCGCGGCCGGGAAGACCACCGCCCTCCTGCACGTCGGGCGGGCCTGCCACCTCGCCCACACCCAGCAGCACCCGGCACCGGACAGCCGCGTGCACGCGCCGGTGCCTGTCGCCTATGTGCTGGTGCCGCCCGCGGCGAGTGCGAAAACACTCGCGGGCGAGTTCGCCCGCTACCTGGGCGTCCCTGTCACCAGCCGCATGACGCAGGCCCAGATCACCGACGCCGTCTGCCACACCTACAACCAGGCCGGCGTACGCCTCGTCCTCATCGACGAGATCCACCGGCTCAACCCGCGCACCACGACCGGCGCCCAGACCGCCGACCTGTTGAAAGACCTCACCGAACGCATCCGGGCGACGTTCGTGTACGCGGGCATCGACGTGACAGACACGGCGTTGTTCTCCGGGGTACGCGGGGCCCAACTCGCCGCACGCGCCAGCCTGGTGGAATGCGGGCCCTTCCCCGCACGCCTCGGAAAGAGCGAACCGTTCCGCGAACTGATCGCCGGAGTCGAAACGGCACTCGACCTGCGGGCGCACCGCACGGGCACCCTCGCCCGGCACGCTGCCTACCTCCACCAAAGGACCGCAGGCCGGATCGGGAGCCTCACCCGCCTCATCCGCCAAGCCGCGATCACCGCCATTTTGGACGGCACCGAACGCATCACCAAAACCAGCCTCGAAGGCATCCGCCTCGACCACCAAGCAGAAACCCAGCACACCACACGAGGCCGCTAAAACCCGCCGATCTGAATACCCCTGACCAGCAAAAACCAGAACATACCTTTAGACACAGACACCCATCTGCGACAACACCCATAATCCTCACCGAAGTTGACACAGCAGCAGGCCAACCCACCCGTCACCCCACCCAAAACCGCCCCGGAGAGTTCTCACTCAAACTGCAACACCCCAGGCCATCCCCACACCCCTACCCCAACCCACACCAGAGCTGAATAGTAGCCGCCATCGTGCGCGGCCTCGATATCCCGCCGGGTGGCATTCCCTGGAATGGTCTGCGCGGGCAGGTGCACGCCGCGTGCGGAACCGGAAAGACCATCATCGCAGCGGCCTCCGCGAAAAGGATTGTGCCCAAGGGCCGCATTCTCGTGGTGGTGCCGACCCTGGATCTCCTGGCGCAGACCGTGAAGGCGTGGAGCGAGGCCGGGCACAAGGGGCCGGCGGTCATGGTGTGCTCGCCGCTGGACGACCCGGAGCTGTGGCACCTGGGGGTGCGGTCCACCACCAACCCCGTGCAGCTGGCTCTGTGGCACTCCACGGGGCCGGTGACCATCTACGCCACCTACGCGTCACTGGGCGCGCTCGTGGAGGCGTTCGAGGGCGCCTACGGGCAGAAGCTCGCCCCGGTGGACCTGGCGGTGGTCGATGAGGCGCACCGGACCAGTGGGTCGATGGGTAAGGCGTGGGCGGACATCCACGACCAGACGAAGATCCCGGCGCACCGCCGGCTGTACCTGACGGCGACGCCACGGATCTGGGAGGAGCGGCTGAACCGTGAGGTCGCAGAGGGGGTGCGTGATCCGCTGCCGCGTGAGATGGCGGCCTCGATGGATGACGAGAAGGTCTTTGGGCCGGTCCTCTACAGGCTCTCGCTGGCGTCGGCGGTGTCGCGGAAGCTGTTGGCGCGGTATCAGATCATCGTCCTGGAGCTCCAGGATCCGGTCGTGACGCCCGAGCGGCTGATGGGCGAGGAGCGGCACACCGAGGAGGTCCGCGGGCAGCGCTTGGGCGCCCTCCAGGCCGCGCTGCTGCACACGATGGCGCAGCACAACCTCCAAACCTGCATCACTTTCCACCACCGGACCATAGAGGCCGCGGCGTACGCGGAGGGCCTTCAGCGCGTGGCCAAGCGGCTGCATGCCGACCAGCCCGAGAAGTATCCGGCGGAGATTTGGGCGGACTGGCTGTGCGGGGAGCACGTCCCGGAGCGCCGGCGGGAGGTGCTGGGGAAGTTCGGCTCCACCGCCCGGCGGGCGGTGCTCTCGAACTGCCGTGTCCTGGGGGAGGGCGTGGACATCCGGGCCGTGGACTCCGTGGCCTTGCTGGACCCCAAGGGCGCGCCGCACGACATCGTGCAGGCGATCGGCCGCGCGCTGCGTCAGAAGCCCGGAGAAGGCAAGCTCGCCTCTTTGATCGTGCCGGTATTCCTCCAGCCCGATGAATCGCCGGAGGATATGTTCACCTCGGGTTCGTACAAGCCGTTGGTGAAGGTATTGGAAGGTCTGCGGGCTCACGATGAGGAGGCCGTGGAATTGCTGGCGATTCCGCAGGAGCCTCAGAAGGACGTCGCGCAGCCCTCCGAATACATTGGTGCCGCGCCCGGTGATGACGAGGAAGAAACCCGTCTGCTGCTCCGTTTTGCGGCTCCGCGTGATCCGGTGATGGTCGCGAACTGGGTCAGCTTCAACGTGATCGACACGGAGCGGCAGGACTGGGCGCGCGGCTGGGCGAAGCTCAAGGAGTTCGTTGAGCGTGAGGGGCACGCCCGGGTGCCGTACGAGCACAAGGAGGGCGTGTTCCCGCTGGGGACGTGGGTCGCGGAGCAGCGGCGGGCGTACGGGGCGGGGCAGATGAACGGCCGGCGCGCGGCGCGGCTGGAGAGGCTGGGCATGGCCTGGACGGCGGCCGACGCGCGGTTCCAGGAGAACCTGGCGGCGGCCCGGGTGTACTACGCGGAGCACTGGACGCTGTGCGCGCCCCGGTCGGCGGCCGCGCTGGACAAGCCGATCGGGCAGTGGCTGTCCAACCTGCGCCGTCCCGGCGCGCTGGCCGAACACCCGGAGTGGGAGGCCGCGTTGAAGGAGATCGACGAGGACTGGAACCCGGCGTGGCCCACCGAGTGGCAGCGGCACTACGCCGCGCTCCGCGAGCTCGTAGCCGACGAAGAAGGCCAGGCGGAGGTTCTGCCCGGGGTCACGGTCCACGGCATGGACATCGGGAAATGGCTCGCCAAGCAGCGGACGCCGAAGGTCTGGCAAGCCCTGACGGACGGGCAGCGTGAGCGCCTGGAGCAACTCGGCATCACACCGCTTTCCGTGGCCCCGGAGGCAGAGGTGCCCGCGAAGCCGTCCACGACGCCTGTGGGCGCCTTCGAGAAGGGCGTCGCGGCCCTGACGCAGTACAAGGCCCGCGAGGGCTCAGTGACCGTCCCACGGGGGCACGTAGAACGACTTGAGGACGGGACAGAAGTCCGACTTGGGGTGTGGATCATGAATCAAAAGGGGCGCCGCGCGAAGCTCAGCGTCGACAAACTCGCCGCGCTGGCCGACCTCGGGCTGGAGTGGGCGGCATAGCCACGGCCGCGTGGCAGTGGGCTGCCCGGACTGCGGGCCCCCAATGCGTTCAGATCTTGCGCTGCGGCACCAATACTCGATCACACATGCGCCATTCGGCGTTCTCTGGGTCCGGAATTCCCGGAGGAATCGACCTCCAAACAGCGCCATCGTCGTCCACCCACAGCAGACCAAGAGCGTGCAGATCGTGCACAGCTGCCAGGGCCTCTTCTTCGTCTAAAGGTTGTCCCGTAACTGAAGTGGCTGCTGCGGCGTTGAGTGGGCATGGGTGGGGTGATGTCAGCGGATGATCCGAAGTGGATCGAGCCGTT
>NZ_JBFALJ010000059.1:0-4908 GCF_040660195.1 Streptomyces sp. NPDC050147
TCCCACATGTCGCGAACCCGCCTGCGCCGCGTCGTCGCGAGGCCCCCGACGCGCCCGAGCGGAACACGCGCCCCCCCCCGCCCCCCCGGCGCCCCCCCCGTCCGGGATCCGGGAAGTCATGGCGGTGTTGAGAACCGCGAACTCGGCGTAGGCGTCGGCGAAGCACAGCCCGGTGACACGCTCTCCGACGCCGAAGGCGGTGACACCCGCACCTGCGGCGACGACCTCCCCGGCGACCTCGCCGCCGAACGAGATCGGCTCACCGCCCTCCCGCACCTTGCGCACGGTGGGCAGGGTCACCCCGACCGCCTCGACCCGGATCAACACCTCCCCAGCTCCCGCCGCGGGTCGGTCGACCTCCTCGGCGAACAGCACCTCGGGTCCACCGTTGACCTCATGGCGAATGCGCAGCACAGGACCTCCCCGAACCAGTTTCATTGGATGCCCCAACGTTACGGCGAAAGTCATTGGGGAGCCCAATGACTTTTGGATAGGCTGAGCACATGACCTCGGACCTCCAGCGCATCCAGTCCCTGCCGACCTGGCTCGTCGGCCGTGTCGCGGCGCGTGGCCGGGGTATGGTCGCCGACGCGATCGCCGCGGAGGGGCTGAAGCTCATGCATCACGCGGTGCTGGCCGCGACCGCCGACTACGGGCCCACCACCCAGGCCGAGCTGGGCCGCCGGTTGGCCGTCGACCCCAAGGACATGGTCGGCATCCTCAACCACCTCCAGATGGAGGGCCTCGTCCTGCGCGCCCCCACGCCCTCCGACCGCCGCAAGAACGCCGTCACCGTCACCCCGCAGGGCACGGCCGTCCTCAACCGCTGCACAGCACTGGCCGAAGCCGCCAATGCCGAGCTGCTGGCACCACTCATCCCCGATGAGCAGAAGCAGCTGATGGCCCTGCTGACCCGACTCCACGAAGCACCGCAGAACCCGGCCTGATCCGAAAAAGCCGGCCTGGTCCGCCCCGCCGGGCCCGGCTCACGGGCCCGGCAGTTCCTTGCCCCCGAAACACTGTTGCCAGCCCAGGATCCCGAGGTTCTGCCATAACACCCCAAGGTGGATCTGGCTGGGCGTCAGCCTCGTCGCTTCCGCCAGTTCCACTGGACACAGTCCAGAGCTCGCGTCCAGGGCGCGGTAGATCTTGCCCGCCCACAGCTCGGCGTCCACGAACCGCCGCTGCCAGGTCCTGTCGGAGCCGTGCGACCTATGCGGGCGACGGCCGTTCCCTGAATGTCAGCGGTGCTGTGCCCTCGGCAGGTGTGCTAGCGGACCATGATCAACTTCGTTGGTCGGCGTCATCGCGCCGGTGGTGCCGCAGATCGCTGTGCGCACTGGCGCACAGGATCGGATCTGTGCGCAGTGCTCAGTGTCTTGCGGGCCGCGATGGAGTCTCTGCGCAGTCAGACCGACGCGACGTCGCGTCGCGTGTAGGCGAGGACCTTACGACGATGTTCGCAGTTGAGGTTGGGGCGTGTTGGTCTGGCGGGTTGTTCGGGTGAGTGATCAGCGGTGGGCCGCCCGATCGGAGGCCAGGGACGCGACGGCATCGATGGTCTGGGCCAGGTACTCACGCTTGCCGTGGTAGCGCTAGAGGACTCTCCAGGTTCTGATCTCGGCGATGGCGTGCTCGACACAGATCCGTTCGGATGACTGATGCCTGCGCGCACGCTGGTAGACGGTGGTCTCGTCCGCAGAGGCGGCTTGGCCAGGCTTGGGCGGCGGGACCACGATCCGCTTCGGGTCGAGCTTGGCCACGCCCCGGTAGCCGGAGTCCAGGGGCAGTTCGACTTGGGGGAACTGGCCGAGCAGGTCCTCAATGCCTTCGGTCTTGAGCGCGGTCTGGTCGTGTACCCTGCCTGGCCGATGGGCGCCGACCCACAGCGGGCGGCCCTTGCTGTCGGAAGCGACGGTGCACTTGTGGGTGTTCTGCCGCCGCTTGCCTGAGACGAACCGGCGCCTTCCGGGCCGGAGGGCGGCGGTTCGGCGGACCTGGATCTCGGTGCCGTCCAACCGCAGGCGCACACCCTCGGCCTGCGCATAGGCGAAGACGTCGGCCAGGGTGCGCAGGCGGAACCCGGTGGGGGTAGCGAAGCCGCAGGCGGCTAGCAGCGGCCTGATCTCTCCGATGGCCTTGGTCACGGTGCACCGGTCGACGTCGAACAGCTCAGCCGAGGCCGCGTGGGTGAGGTCCAGCCGCAGGTGCGCGAGGGTGACCAGGACCCGGTCTACGAAGACCAGCCCGTGCCGACGGCCGCACCTGCGGCCCGAAGGCGTTCACCGTGGCGCCGCTCGTGCAGTCGGCTCTCGCGTTGAGCTGACCAAGGCCCGGCCAACTCCTCGATCAAGTTGCCGAGATGGGCCCGGGACAGGCTCGTGAAGGCAGAATGGGACAGGGCCGTACGGGCCCATTGAGACGACACATCCAATGAACCCTACGGCCCTGTTCACGTTACGGCCCGACGCCTCGCTGATCGCGCGCAACCGACGACGAGCTGGACATCGCCACTGTGATAGTCCTGGGGATCAGGTCGAGTGCCTGCGGGTAGTCACTCATGCCTCGGGGTCGCGCAGGCCGACGCAGTCAAAGGCCCAAAAAACCTCTGAGTAGACGAAGGTGCCCGTCATCCACGGCTCGTGAGCGGACAACCGGACGACCTGGAACGCGGCTTCAGGAATACGCAGCGACGGCGAACGGAAGCCCACCGCGCTGGCACCCTCGAAACCGCGCGTGCCGTAGTAGCGCGGCGAACCCTCCAGGAATACCAACGGCACACCCTGGCTGTCGGCCGCCGCGAGGGCGTACGCGATGAGCTGAGTACCGATGCCCTGACGCTGGAACTCCGGGACCACGCCCAGCGGTGACAGCGACAGGACGTCCACGATCCGGCGCGGAGCGTCCAACCGCGTCGCGCTCAGCAGAACATGCCCGACGACCCGGTCATCAACGGTGGCGACGAAGGACATCGGCGCCAACGCAGCCTCCGCAACGCGAAGTGCTTCCACGAGCCCGGGCACCCGCTCGCTGTCACCGAAGGCGCGCGTATGAACCTCGCGCACATCTCGGTGATCGTCAGCGGTCTCTTGCCGGATCACCAGCCCGGCGCCACCGGGAGCGATCCGAGAGCCTTCAGGCGCATCGTGTGACGTCATGGCCGCGAGAGTAGATCGCGGGGCGGCTCAAGCGCGAGGCAATTGCGCACCAGGTCGTTAGCGAGCGCCGCCTCGGTAGAGACCGGCGGACGTTCCTTCCAGGAGGTCATCACCTCCCAGACGGTGGCCGCTGCTGTGCGTACGTGCACAGCGAACCCATCGGGGAGCGCACCCAGGCCCCCGTCGTCGCCGTACGCGCCGGTAACGACCGGGCTGTACAGCATGTAGTCAGCAGGCGGGGGTCGTCCGGCGCCGTAGGCAGGCCAGCGTCCAGGCGGTGACGTTCGGCAGTAGGCCCAAGCGGGCGCCTGTGCTGTGCAGATGGCTGACGGGGGCGCAGTGCGCACACTCCGGC
Organism: Streptomyces sp. NPDC050147; assembly: GCF_040660195.1. NCBI lineage: Bacteria > Bacillati > Actinomycetota > Actinomycetes > Kitasatosporales > Streptomycetaceae > Streptomyces > Streptomyces sp. NPDC050147. Next base: position 3,514 of record NZ_JBFALJ010000059.1, read on the forward strand.
CGGGCCTGCACAGCGGCGGGGCTGCGCACGGCCCACTGCCACTCTGAATCCCGTGATCAGTGGGGGCGCGGTTCAGCCCAATCCTGGTTGGGCAGTGCGCTAGCTGATGACCGATGACCAATCGACGACGTCCGGGGCGATCGCCCGGCGACGACGGCGGAAGTCTTCTATCCGTTCGGCCATCCACTGAGCGGTGAGCGGCTTGTTGTGGAGGCCCTTGATGCCGCGCTCGTTGACCTCTTCGAGGAGCGCCACCAGGTCGGGTTCGGTTCCCGTCGTCTCGCACATTGCGGCCCAGACGGCGTAGGCGCGGAACTCCAGCTGGTAGCGGCCAACTGCGTTGGCTTTCACCGGCCGTCCCTGCGGGTTGGTGATGCCCAGGCCAGCGAGATGCGCGGCCAGCTCTTCCCGGCTGGGGTCACGCCCGTGGGTGTGCAGGAAGGACTCGTAGCCCAGGTAATAGCGGTCCACTGCGGTCGGCTGCACGGCCTCGTGCGGAGCAGACGCACGCGGAGTTGGGCCGTGCTCCAGGCTGGGCTCGCGCTGTTCGGCCGGCGGGCCGGGCGGCACGGGCCCCTGTTTCTTCACCTCTGGCGGGACGCGCGAGCCGGGTACGGCCGCAGTTTCTTCCAGGGCTTCGCCTACGTCCGGTGTCGCCTGCTGTGTCGGCTCCACGTTGGCGGATTCCACGTCGAGGTCCGGCTGGTAGCGCTGGCGCAGCACCGCCACGCAAGAACCGATCGCCTGCTCATCCAACGGTCCGCCACTGCGGCCGACCACGCCGAACACGTCCATCAAGAAGCGGCCGAACTGGTGGGCGTTGGGGTAGTCGCCCAGCTCTGCGACGTACGCGCAGAACGCGGCGTAGTACTGCTCGTCATCGAGCTCCCTCACCGAGGACTTGGTCTGCCCCGCACGGAACCACGGGCTCGCTGCGCTCTGCCGGTCCGCTCTCTGCTGACCAGCGCCCCGGTGGGCGGTTTCGTGCGCCTGGTCCGCGGCCGTGTCTGCCTCTGGGCCGTGCTCGCCGTGCGACGGCTCTCGCTGCGCACGGCGGGATCGGGGACCGGGAACGCTGAGCGACTCTTCCGCACCACGCGGTGCACAGCCCCCCTTGTTCCCGGGCAGTCCCGATGGGCCCCTGCTCAGGCTCCGCTTCATGAGCTCGTCCTGACCGGGGCTCATGTACGCGCGCTCCCCCACCTCTGCGTCGATCTGCTCATCCGACTGCACCTCCGGCGCCGGCGGCAGCAGCGCGGGCTCGATGCCCGCCGCCGCGAGCCCCGCCGGTCCCGTCTGGGCCAGCGGTACGCCGAACCGCGCCAGGCGCAGCGGCATCAGGGACTCGACGGGGGCCTTGCGGCGCCAGGAGCGGCCGAAGCGGGCCTGGAGGCG
>NZ_JBFALJ010000060.1:0-2781 GCF_040660195.1 Streptomyces sp. NPDC050147
GCCTGAGGCACTGTTGCCGCGGATCACGATGAGTCGTGTGTCCTCGGTGCCTACCTTGCCCGGCGCCCCGTCAGTCACCGAGGCTCAACTGCAGCCGGTGCTCGTGGAAGTGGTCCCAGTCCATGACGAGGCGGAAGCGCTGGTGCGCCTCCAGTCGTGCCGCGTCGGCCGGCTCCTGGCCTCGCTGCACGCGGGCATCGCCGGACTGAACGAGCTCCGCGAGGGCCAGGCGGACGTTGTCGGCGTCCTGACTGGTGGCAGAGGCCAGCCGGTCCAGGGAGGTAAGGATTTCCTGCGGATCCCCATCGTCGACCAGGTGGTTGATGAGGGTGTCGACGAGCGGTCCGGTGCGCATCGTCCAGCGGATCCAGTCGAGGCGCTTGGTTAGTTCAGCGTCCAGCGTCAGCAGATCACCGGGCAGCGGGAGGACGGCGGGCATCGACCACCGGGTGCCGTCCGGTGTCTCTTCGCGGCTCGCCAGCCCCCATGTCAGGTAGAGCTCGGACAGGTCCCGCACTGTCCTGGGCACCGGGAAGCCGGCGGCTGTCAGCATGGCGCCGAACGCCTCCATGCATCTGGCCTCGTTGGCCTCGCGGCCCTCCGGCGCGTCCGCGTAGTCCCACTCCTCATCCGGCCACGAGAAGGTGCGTTCGCCGTCGAGGTCGCCGCCGATCATGTCCCAGTGGCCGTCGAAGATCTCTTGCAGAAGGCCGTCCAGGGAGCCGAGGAAGCCGGACTGGCTGGCAGTGCCGATCAGCATGGTCAGCGGGAAGCCCTGGCGGGGCAGAACGTGCTCCCAGCCCGAGACGAACCAGTCGTTGTGCATCGCCAGCTCCCGGCGTGGGCCGGGCACAGACGCCTTCTCAGTCATCCGCAGCTCTTCCTCGAAAACACCTCGGTGCCCGCAGCGTACGCAGCATGGTGAGCCCTCATGAACGTCCCACCCACGCCCGGTGTTCGAAGGCCACGTGTAGCTGCTCGCGGTGGCGGCCGCGCAGGACGCCGACGCGGGTTCGGCCCTCCAAGACCTGTAGCCCACTGTCTGCCGGGTTCAGAAGGCGTCGGTCGATGAGGAGCGGCGGGCGCAGCCACGTCCCGTTCTCTTCCCAGTACCGGCCCACTTCCGGGAGTTTCACCGAGGCCCAGTACACCGGGTTTTCGGCGAAGTGCTCGATCAGTCCGGCTTCGCTCTCGCCGGTCGGCATGGTGTGGAAGTCCGCGGTCGGGATCGCCTCCAGCGTCCAGGTGATCGCGCTCAGGTCGAGGTGTCCGTAGTCGTCCACGAAGGGGCCGTGGTCGCCGTGTTCGAAGAGGAAATCTCTGAGCACGGCGTCCGGCCATCGCAGGCCGGCCAAGGCCGGGTCGGCGCGGAAGCGTTCGAAGCTGAGGCCGCCGTCCTGGCGGCGCTCCATCAGCGGGCCGAGGCCGTAGAGGTTCACGCCGTCAGATGTACCGGAGATTTCCGATGGTGTTCCCCCTGGCCTCGCGTCATGACGCTGCGCGCAGCGGGTCGTTGCGAGCGACGACGCCAAAGAGCCGGCCCCAGGGATGTCATGGCTGATTCCCCTGGGGCCGTGGCGTGTCCGAGGCACGGTCAGCTCTGGGGGTCGTTCGGGTCAGTGAGCCGGTTGAGGACGTCGGCGTCGGTCATCCAGATCGTCTTCAGGCGCCGATTGCGTCCTGCGGCGGCGTTTCTTGGAAGAAGGCGCGCAAGGGCTCGTCAATGGCCACGTCGCGGCTGGTGCCGTCGGCTGCGGCATCGAGACGGGGCGCGAGGTCTTCCGCGTCGTGAGGCGTGAGAACGAGCCAGCGCAGGACGACCTGTCGTACGAGAAGCCTGAGGTTGTGCAGGTCGGCCAGCTTTTCCCTCTCCTCCTGGTCCTTGAGCAGGTCTCCGTGTACGTACCTCGAGCGCGCCTTGTAGGCCTCCCGTACCCTGCCTTCGACACTTTCGCGGGCAGACGGTGTCAAGAAGAGGGCGGCTGCGCGGGTCCGGATCCTTTCGCTGATGCCCTGGTGCTTGTCCTTGGGGCTGGCCATCAGTGCCTCCAGCACGATGACGTAGTCCAGGTGCAGTTCATCGGCTTCTTGCTCCCACACGCCGTAGTCTCGGTGCGTGCGCTGGTGGGCCTGCAGCAGGTGGCGGGCAGCTCGCTCCAGACGCCGGGCACGCTTCTTGGGCAGGCTCCGGCCGCTGGTGACGCCATCCATGACAGCGTCGATCTTTGCTGTGACGGCGGTGCAGAAGGCCTGCAGCCGGGGTAGCTCTGCCGGAGTGATGCGGAAGTTTGTGTACTCGCGCTCTTCGACCTCGTCTTGGCCCCCGTAGTGATTTTCGTAGACCTGGAGGGTGGTGGGCACGTGGTTTTGGTTCAGGCCGAAAGCCCGGCCCCTCTCGACATCGAACACCGCGTCGACGTGCAGCAGGTCGTCGCTCCACAGAATGAGCGGCAGCAGTGCCCTCCAATGCTGGGCTTCCGGTCGCGGACCGGTGAGGTCGAACCAGCGCCTGCCCCTGCGGTCGGCGGCACGGTCGGGGTTTACGGCGTGGAGGAACGGGGCCCCTGCCAGAAGCTGGAAGTCGAGACCGCCCGGCGTGATGCCGTGGAGGGCGGGCATGGGGCCCAGCTGGCTCAGTTCCTCCGGATCGAAGGCTTGGAGGGTGTATCGGCCCAGCTCGAGTCGCGCCCGCTGTGGGAGGTCGCCGTTCAGGAGCAGCCAGTTCTCCACTGCTGGTGCAGGGGCTGTGCAGAAGGTGACGAAGCTGTCCGCAATCTCTTC
>NZ_JBFALJ010000062.1:0-1787 GCF_040660195.1 Streptomyces sp. NPDC050147
ATCGGCTATGTGGTTGCTGCGACGACGGGTGCAGTTCTGGAGCCTGCCGAGGTCAGGGCATCCCTGGCGGACGGGCTGCCGGACTATATGGTCCCGGCCGCGGTGATGGTGCTGGATGCGCTGCCGCTGACACCCTCCGGCAAGCTCGATCGCAAGGCTTTGCCGGAGCCGGACCTCGGCCAGGCCGTGACCGGCCGGGCACCTCGTACACCACAGGAGGAGGTGCTGTGCCAGCTGTTCGCCGAGATTCTCGGCCTGCCCCGGGTCGGTATCGACGACAGCTTCTTCGAGCTCGGCGGACACTCGCTCCTCGCCACCCGCCTCGTCTCCCGCATCCGAGCGGCCCTCGGCGCCGAACTCGGCATCCGTACCCTCTTCGAAGCCCCCACCGTCGCCACCCTCACCGTCCAACTCGCCGCAGCACAGGGCGAGATACGACCGGCACTGCGCCCCGTCGAACGACCCGAGCAGACGCCCGTCTCCTACGGACAGCAGCGGCTCTGGCTCGTCGGCAAGCTGGAGGGCAACAGCGCCTTCTACAACATGCCGATCGCACTGCGCCTCAAAGGCGCCCTCGATGTGCAGGCGCTGCACGCGGCACTCGGCGATGTGGTGGAGCGGCACGAGGTCCTGCGTACGGTCTTCGGTGAGGCGCACGGGCAGCCGTACCAGGCGATCCTGTCCGCCGAAGAGATCACCGTGCGCCTGGACGTCACCGAGGTCACCGAGTCCGGGCTGCAGCGCGCGCTGGTCGCGGCAGCCGCGCTCGACTTCGATCTGAGCACCGAGATCCCGCTGCGCGCCCATGTGTTCCGCGTCGGGCCGCAGGAGCAGGTGCTGCTGCTCGTCCTGCATCACATTGCGGGCGACGGCTGGTCGCTCGGTCCACTGACGCACGACCTCGCGCACGCGTACGCGGCGCAATGCGTCGGGGTCGCGCCGGAGTGGACGCCCCTGCCGGTGCAGTACGCGGACTTCGCGCTGTGGCAGCGTGCGGTGCTCGGCGACGAGAGCGATGAAAGCAGCCTGAGCGCCCGGCAGTTGGCGTACTGGCGGGACACACTCGCCGAGCTGCCCGACCAGCTGGACCTGCCGATGGACCGGCCGCGTCCGGTGCGGGCGACCTTCTGCGGCGGGTCCGTTCCGTTCAGCCTGTCGGCGCCTCTGCACGAGCAGGTCGGGCGGGTGGCCCGGGAGCACGGGGTCACCACGTTCATGGTGTTGCAGTCGGCGCTGGCCGTGGCGCTGACCCGGTTCGGCGCGGGCACCGACATCCCGATCGGCACCCCGGTGGCCGGGCGCAGCGATGAGGCGCTGGAGGACCTTGTCGGGTTGTTCCTCAATACCCTTGTGCTGCGGACGGATACGTCGGGGGATCCGACGTTCGCGGAGTTGCTGGGTCGGGTGCGGGAGACGGATCTGGCGGCGTTCGCGCATCAGGATGTCCCGTTCGAGCGTTTGGTGGAGGAACTGAACCCGTCGCGGTCGCTGGCCCGGCACCCCCTCTTCCAGATCCTTCTGGTACTGCAGAACACCCCTGGTGAGCAGCCCGAGTTCAACGGCCTGACCGCCTCCGAGCACACCTTCGACCGGGAGACCGCCAACTTCGACCTGGTGGTTGATGTCGCGGAGCGGTTCGGCGAAGGAGGCCGGGCCGCGGGGCTCGAGGGCGCCTTCGAGTACGCCACCGATCTGTTCGACCGGGTGACGGTGGAGCGGTTGGTGGGGGTGTTGGTGCGGGTGGTGGAGGCGTTGGTCTCTGATCCGGGTGTGCGGGTGGGTGCGGT
>NZ_JBFALJ010000063.1:0-1750 GCF_040660195.1 Streptomyces sp. NPDC050147
GCCCCGGCCCCCCCCCCACCCTTTGGATACGCCCCACACCGCCCGGGCGACGGGTAACCCCCCGGCCACTGGCCCCCCCCCGCTCCCCCGGGCCAAGCTCTCCGCCGGCGGAGAGCTTGGCCCGGGTCAGCTACGGAAGGAGAACGCCAACCACCGCCGAGGTTTTCCCCTCAGCGAGGGCCTGCCCCCGACACTCCGGCTCAGCGGCGACGGTCTCCGCCTCACCGCCGTGTCGATCCACGTATACGGGTCGGCCCCGGCGGCGGGCAGTATGCAGGTCCGGATGTCGCGGGGATCGACGTCCAGGGGCTCCAGCGTCTCTTGGGGGTCCAGGGCTCCAGCGTCTCTTGGGGCCCGATACCAAGCTCTTCGCTCTGCCCCGGCCGCCATGCGCCGAAAGACCCTCCAAGAGGCCAGGCGCAGGCGACGGTCTCGCCCACGGTTGCGCCTCTTCTGGAGTGAGGCTGGTGTCCAGGCGGGCGGCCCCGCAGACGCGGTGCGGGCCGGAGCTACCCGCCCGCACCGACGGTCCGTGGGGTCAGGCGCCGCGTCGCAGCCGCTCAGCGATGCCATGTGTCAGCTTCATCTGATCGTCCTCAAGGTTCCACTCCCCCTTCTGGTAGGCCTGATTGCTCACCCAGAACACCGAGATCCCCTCGCGCCGGAACTCCGCGACCGTCGCCAGCGACCAGTCGTTGCCCCCGTCGTGCCAGGCGACCCGGCCGTCATCGGAGTCAACGACGACCCAGCCATAGCCATAGGCCCCGTCCAGCTGCGGCACGCGCACCTGCGGGGCGAACAGTTTCTTTTTCGCGGTCGCGGACAGGACGCTGTCGTCGGTGAGGGCGCGATGCCAGCGGAACATGTCCCGGGCCGTGGAGAGCATCCCGCCGTTGCCGCGCAGATTCCAGGACGGGCCGTCGGGCGCCCATGGATGGTCCATCGGCCGTCCCTGCGGGCGCCCGTGCCGGTCATACTCGACGGCGACCTGCTCGCGCGTCCACGTGGGCAGCACATAGCCGGTGTGGGTCATCCCGGCGGGCCGGAACAGGCTCTGGGCCAAGTAGCGTTCGTAGCTCAGGCCCGAGGCCTTCTCGACGATCGCGGCGAGCAGGCTGTAGCCGACATTGGAGTAACGGAACTCCTCGCCGGGAGCCGACCGCAGCGGAGTCTTCAGCACCCCGGCCAGCAACTGCGATCGCGACAGCGGGTCGTAGTCGTCGCCGAGCGATTCGGGCAGGCCCGCCGTGTGCGTAAGGAGCTGGTGCAGCGTGATGGCCCGTTTGTCCTCGGGAACGGTGTCCAGGTGCGCACCGATCCGATCGCTCACCCGGAGCTTGCCGCTCATCTCCAGCTTCAGGATCGCGGCGGCGGTGAACTGCTTCGTGATCGACATGACGTCGTGCACGGTGTCGCAGGTCGTGGGGGTCTTCGCCGCGCGGTCGGCGTATCCGCGGCCCGCACAGTGCTTGAGCTCGCCCCCTCGCGCGGCGGCCACGGTAATGCCCGCCCCCTGCGGCAGTACGCGGTCGAGGTAGCGGTCGATGTCCGGATCCGCCGGGTCCCGGCTGGCCGGGGCCTCTCCCGCCTTCCCGCCGCCGGACCTTGGCCCAGCGGCGGTGTGAACATCTGAGCACCCGACGAGTGCGAGCACGACTACTGACCTTGTTGGCGTGATGTCGCGAGGGCTGACAAGTCTTGGTTTTCGCAGTAGGCCGGTCATATGAGGTATCCGCAAGGGGGTGGGCTG
>NZ_JBFALJ010000064.1:0-1524 GCF_040660195.1 Streptomyces sp. NPDC050147
GTAGTAGGTGAGTGATGGGGTGACGCAGGAAGGTAGTCCAGCCCGGGCGATGGTAGTCCCGGGGTAAGGGTGTAGGCCGTGTGATAGGTAAATCCGTCGCACATTAAGGCTGAGACCTGATGCCGAGCCGATTGTGGTGAAGTGGATGATCCTATGCTGTCGAGAAAAGCCTCTAGCGAGTTTCATGGCGGCCCGTACCCTAAACCGACTCAGGTGGTCAGGTAGAGAATACCGAGGCGTTCGGGTGAACTATGGTTAAGGAACTCGGCAAAATGCCCCCGTAACTTCGGGAGAAGGGGGGCCATCACTGGTGATCGGATTTACTCCGTGAGCTGGGGGTGGCCGCAGAGACCAGCGAGAAGCGACTGTTTACTAAAAACACAGGTCCGTGCGAAGCCGTAAGGCGATGTATACGGACTGACGCCTGCCCGGTGCTGGAACGTTAAGGGGACCGGTTAGTGCACTTTCGGGTGTGCGAAGCTGAGAACTTAAGCGCCAGTAAACGGCGGTGGTAACTATAACCATCCTAAGGTAGCGAAATTCCTTGTCGGGTAAGTTCCGACCTGCACGAATGGCGTAACGACTTCTCGACTGTCTCAACCATAGGCCCGGTGAAATTGCACTACGAGTAAAGATGCTCGTTTCGCGCAGCAGGACGGAAAGACCCCGGGACCTTTACTACAGTTTGATATTGGTGTTCGGTTCGGCTTGTGTAGGATAGGTGGGAGACTTTGAAGCGGGCACGCCAGTGTTCGTGGAGTCAACGTTGAAATACCACTCTGGTCGTGCTGGATGTCTAACCTGGGTCCGTGATCCGGATCAGGGACAGTGTCTGATGGGTAGTTTAACTGGGGCGGTTGCCTCCTAAAGAGTAACGGAGGCGCCCAAAGGTTCCCTCAGCCTGGTTGGTAATCAGGTGTTGAGTGTAAGTGCACAAGGGAGCTTGACTGTGAGACCGACGGGTCGAGCAGGGACGAAAGTCGGGACTAGTGATCCGGCGGTGGCTTGTGGAAGCGCCGTCGCTCAACGGATAAAAGGTACCCCGGGGATAACAGGCTGATCTTCCCCAAGAGTCCATATCGACGGGATGGTTTGGCACCTCGATGTCGGCTCGTCGCATCCTGGGGCTGGAGTCGGTCCCAAGGGTTGGGCTGTTCGCCCATTAAAGCGGTACGCGAGCTGGGTTTAGAACGTCGTGAGACAGTTCGGTCCCTATCCGCTGTGCGCGTAGGAATATTGAGAAGGGCTGTCCCTAGTACGAGAGGACCGGGACGGACGAACCTCTGGTGTGCCAGTTGTCCTGCCAAGGGCATGGCTGGTTGGCTACGTTCGGAAAGGATAACCGCTGAAAGCATCTAAGCGGGAAGCCTGCTTCGAGATGAGTATTCCCACCCCCTTTGAGGGGTTAAGGCTCCCAGTAGACGACTGGGTTGATAGGCCAGATCTGGAAGCCCGGCAACGGGTGGAGGTGACTGGTACTAATAGGCCGAGGGCTTGTCCTCAGTTGCTCGCGTCCACTGTGTT
>NZ_JBFALJ010000065.1:0-1150 GCF_040660195.1 Streptomyces sp. NPDC050147
TACTGACCTTGTTGGCGTGATGTCGCGAGGGCTGACAAGTCTTGGTTTTCGCAGTAGGCCGGTCATATGAGGTATCCGCAAGGGGGTGGGCTGACCGCGGAGCGACGGGTGTTTCGCGAGCACATCCGGATGCAGGCGGCCGAGTTATTCGTGCTCGGACACGACAATGCCGCCGTTGCTGGGCAGTTACGTGTCAGCGTGCGATCGGTACAGCGGTGGCATCAGGCATGGGAGCACGGCGGAACACCGGCTCTGGAGTCGAAGGGGCCGGCGTCCAGGCCCAGGCTGAGTGAGGCACTGTTCGAGGTGCTTGACCAGGAGCTGGCCAAGGGGCCGGTCGCGCACGGCTGGCCGGATCAGACCTGGACGCTGGCGCGGATCAAGACGCTGATCGGGCGCCGGTTCCACAAGAGCATGACGCTGTCGGCCATCGCGCAGATGCTGCACCGGCACGGCTTCAGCCACCAGGTCCCGGCCCGCCGCGCGACCGAGCGCGATGAACAAGCCGTCACCGGCTGGGTGAAGGAGACCTGGCCCCAGGTGGGAACGCCGTGGCGGCGCTCGGGGCCTGGCTCTGCTTCGAGGACGAAGCAGGCTTCTCGATGACGCCGCCCACCGCCCGCACCTGGGCCAGACGTGGCCACACACCCACCCTTCGGGTGCGGGGACGCTCCCAGCGCCGCATCTCCATTGCCGCTCTGGCCTGCTACAAGCAGGGCGAACGCTCACGCCTGATCTACCGGCCCAAGCGGCACGGCGACCACAAACGGGGCGGCAGACGCAGCTTCACCTGGACCGACTATCGCGACCTACTGACCGCCGCCCACCAGCAGCTCGGCAGACCGATTGTGCTCATCTGGGACAACTTGAACGTGCACAAAGACCGTCGGCTGCGGGAGTTCATCGACACCCAAGACTGGATCACCTGCTACTTCCTGCCGGCCTACGCACCCGACCTCAACCCCGTCGAGGGCATCTGGTCACTACTTCGACGCAGCAGCCAGGCCAACACCGCGTTCACCGACCCCGACCACCTCATGAGCACGCTTCGACACGGTCTCCGCCAGATCCAGTACCGCAGCAACCTCATCGACGGATGCCTCGCCGAAACCGGCCTCATCTTGACGACATCACGCCAACAAGGTCAGTA